>DATEMU010000007.1:0-300000 GCA_035275405.1 Phycisphaerae bacterium | reverse complement strand
GGGGCACCCCTTCGAACTTCGCCTCATCTGTCAGGATCCGCACCTCGCCGAAGTCGCCGACCGCCAGCCGCCCGAAGTCCACCGGTTGCAACGCGGCGAGTTGCAGCCCCGCGCTTGTCGCCTCCCAGACGAGTTCGACGAGCGCGATGTTCCGTCCGACGGCCAGCGACAGGTGCGCGAGCGATTCCTCAAAACCGGGCAGCGATCGCAGGATTTCATCGCAATACGCCGCCGCCGCATCGGCCAACCCGCGATCGCCCGCCACGCTCCGCGCCGCGCCCCAGCCGGGCATCTGCGTCGCTGAGACGATCTCCCACGGCAACCCGGTCACCGCCAAGCGCCGCGTATTCGCCACGCTGAACAGGTGCGCATCCTTCTCCTCCATCTGCTCGAAGAGCGCCATCTGCGCCGACAGCGACCCCGCATCCGCCTCGCGAAAGATCGCCACCAGCCGCTGCGGCGTCAGCCCATCCGCCGGATACTCCCGCCAGACATCCTCCCGCCGCCGCTTGAGCAACACGCCCGTCTGCGGCTTCTTCCCACTCGCCCGCCGTACCGCATTCACAATCCTGTCGAGTACTTTCATCGCATATCACTCCACGAATTAATCTCACTAAAGTTCACCACAGAGGCACCGAGACACAGAGAAACGACAAACGGGTGGGTCTCTTATCAACAAGCCTATATTCCGTACTTCCAGTCCTCTCTGTGTCTCTGCGCCTCTGTGGTGAATCTTCCTTTGCCAACCCAGCGTTTTGACTTTTCCCTTTCCATCTGCGCCATCTGTGGATTCGTCCTCTCAAAACACTCCGGCGCGCGCAAACCTCAGTCGCCCCGCCGAAACATACCCAACCTCCCCGCCCGCCCCATCCGCCGCGTGCAATCCCAGCGCCGCCGCCCAGAACCGATCCGCATGACCGCCCGGCGTCCGATCCGCGTCGAAGCGCACATTCCCGCCGGTCACAATCCGCGACATCGAGTGCCAGTCGTTCACGATCGCGTCATCGACGGGGATGGAGAGGTGCCCGCGCTCCGCCAGGACCCGCAAGCGGCCCGCCAGTTCGCTCTTGAGCGCCGCCGTGAACGACACACCCTCGACGCGATGCTCGCCGAACGAGGCCGCCAGGCGCTCGGCAAGCTGCATTCCCAGCCCCGTCGCATCGATGCAGCAGCGGCGCAGCCCGCGCGACTTGAGCAACTCGGCCAGCACCGCCTCCTGCTCCGCGAACGGCGCCGCCTGCATCACAATGACGCCGCGCGTAAAGAAGGACTCGACCTGCCGCTCCCAAAGCCAGATGACCGTCAAATCGCGATGCCGGCCAACATCGACGCCCGCATAGATCGCCGCCCCGCGCCGCGCGAGCGCCCGCGCATCCACCTCCGTCGACAGCCGCACGTCGTGGCACTTGCGGATGAGTTCGTACGTCATGAAGCTCGTCGCCTCGTCCGCGAACTCGCAGCAGAACTCCTGCCGCCACGTCAGATCGTCCGCGATCCCCTTGCGCAGCGCGGCGATATCGACCTCCAGCCCACCCGCGACCGCCGCCTCCAGCGTCATCGTCCCGCGCTCGAAGGCGTCGTTCTCCGCCAGCCGATGGAACATGTTCTTCTGCCCGCGCGGCGTGGACGCAACATCCAGCTCGCCCTTGGCCCGCAGCACGCTCGGATACAGCGCCGCCCAGATCGCCTCGTCGTCCCGGTGCATCGCGAACTCGTCGAGAAAAATGTCGCCCGAGTATCCCCGCGCCGTCAGCGGATTGGCCGGCAGACCGATGATCCGCACCTTGCCCGGCAGGCGGATCTCCAGCTGGCGAAACCGCGTCCCCCGGAAGTAGCCGCGATCGTGCCACTCGTGCCAGATCTTGAGCGTGACACAGTGCAAGCGCGTCTTCTCCATCACTTCCCGGCTCTGCCGCTCGCCAGCCGAGAGAAAGATTTGCGTCCGCTTCCGCGCCAACCCGCGCACCAACCGCCGCAGGCTGAACGTAAAGCTCTTGCCGGTCTGCCGCGCCCAGCAGTTCCAGGTAAAACGCGCCGGGCAATTCACCGCGGCATCCTGATACGCAAGCAGATTGAGCGCCGCGAGTTCCGTCTTATTCCGCATTCCGAATTCCGCATTCCGCATTGGGCGAGGGTCCGATCGCGCGTAGGCTTCAGTAGCCCGACGGCACAACCGCGCCTTCTCCCCCTTTCCTTTTTTCACCCCCTACTCGTGCTCAGCGCTCCCTCTAATCCACGATTCCAGCACAAAGGAAACCTAACCCGCTTATCTGCCCCCACTTGGAGTCGAAGGTCCGCCCAGGCAAGCCCTTATCGATGCTCTCTTCCAGATTCCGGTCGTGTATCCCGGCGTTCAAAAAACGCATGGAAACAGGCGGCCCAAAGGCGGGTGCCGACCGTTGGCCGAACCCGTCCCAGCGGCCGAGTCGGGCAAACCCATTTGGGGACAGGTCGACGAACCGCGACCGGAGTACGAAAGATGAATCAGTTTTCAACACGACGAAGTCATTGTGCGCTACGCTGTGGACTGGCGGCGGCGTTGATCGCCGCGACGGCCGAGGGCGTCAGCGCCCAGTGGACGGTCACCAACCTCCACCCTGCTGGGACATTGCGGTCCGGAGGCTTCGGCGTGGGCAGCGGCCAGCAGGTGGGCTATGCCCAAGTGGGTCCCACGGTTGGGCATTCTCGCGCCAGCCTGTGGAGCGGGTCGGCCGCATCGTGGGTGAATCTGCACCCCACCGGAATGGGTTACTCGCTCGGTCGCGGCGCGGACGGCGGCCAGCAGGTCGGTGAATACTATCCGGCCGGCTTTCCGCGCGCCGCCATGTGGACCGGCACCGCAGCCTCGTACGTGGACCTGCACCCCGCCGGGCCGAGTCAGTCGAGTGCTTTCGGCGTGGGCGGCGGCCAGCAAGTCGGAAGGACCTACGCAGGCTATTATCGCGCCGCACTGTGGAGCGGCTCCGCCGCCTCGTGGGTAGACCTGAACCCTCCTCCCACCGGGGGATATACACATGTGTCGGAAGCCTACGCCGTGAGTGGTGGCCAGCAGGTGGGGTATGTCATCAACGTGGGCGGCGTTCAAAGCGCCAGCCTGTGGAGTGGCTCGGCGGCCTCTTGGGTAAATCTGCACCCGACCGCAGTGGTGTCGGACACTTCGCAGGCCTTCGGCACCGACGGGCTGCAGCAGGTGGGCATCGCCCGAACCAACGCGACCACCGTCGTCAACGCCAGCCTGTGGAGCGGCACGGCCGCCTCGTGGGTGAGCCTGAACCCCGCCGGAGTGACCGCAGGGAGCGCCAACGCCGTGCATGACGGTCAGCAAGTGGGCCGGGTAACTGTGGACGGAGCTTCGCATGCCAGCTTCTGGTCCGGCACCGCCGCTTCGTGGGTGGATCTACACACCTTCCTTCCAGCGGGAGGATTCGCATACTCCGAGGCAACTGGCATCTCCCACGTTGGCGGCATCACCTACGTGGTCGGCTTCGGGTTCAATGGCGCGACCCAGCGCGAAGAAGCGCTGATGTGGGTCGCGGAGGCGCCTGAATGCTGCACCGGAGATTTCGACGGCAACAACGCCGTCACGGATGCAGACACATCCGACTTTGTCGATGCGCTTCTGGTCGGCGACCCCTGCCCGGCCCCGCCCGCCTGTTGCCCGAGCGACTTCAACTCCGACGGACTGATCGACGGCTCCGACATGCCCGGCTTCCTCACCAAACTACTCGGCGGCGGCGCATGCCCCTGACCGTTCCTTCGCTCATCCTTCACACGCACTCCGCCGCGCTTTAGACTGGCTCCTCGCCGCCCGTGGCCCATTTGACTACATCGAGGAGAAACCCCTTATGAAAACCGCCCGATTGATTCGAGCGTCCGCCGTCCTAAGCGTGCTTCTGATCGCCGGGTGCGATACCGTCGTCATCATGCTTAACAGCAGTTCCAGTGGCGTTTTCCTCCTGGCCCCCGGCGAAGAGGCGGGCTTCGTCGACTTGTTGGAGCCCGGCAACAGAAGAGAGGCCGAGGTGGCCCCGGGCCTGACGACCTTCACGGCGCTCAACGAAGATGGACAGGTCCTCGACACGCAGGAATGCACCGTCCCCCCGGCCGACGAGGGCCCCACGGTCTCTCCTGAAACCCTCGTCGTCACTTGGACCGGAAGCGAGATCACCTGCGAACTCGTCTCCATCGATCCCGAATCCGCCGGTGGCGGCACCGCAGGCCGCTTCATCCCGCGCGGCATCTTCTGGCCGCCTTCGCCATGACGAACCGACGCCTTTCGCGCAAAGCTCGGCCGCGCCCAGGAAGTTCGCAGACTGCTCCAGAATATGGCCCGGAAACGGATACTAGACGACGAAATTCGCCCGCCGCTATACTGCCCGCCCGGGAGACGGAAGCATGCTCGGGCGACTCCTCGGGGCCATATTCATACTGGCATCGATTGCACCCGCCGGGGCGCAGGAGGGCCCCCTCTACGCCAGCCGCCCGACGCAAATCCTCAAGCTGACCGACCTCAACGCCGACGGGGACTTTCTCGATTTCGCCGAGATCGCAGAGTACGCCGCCGGTCTGCCCGCGGGCTTGGGGGCAATCGTCAACAGCGGAGACGACCTGTATGTCGTCGACGGTCCCACGGCATCCATCTATCGTCTTCGCGATCTGAACGCCGACGGCGACGCCTTGGACTTCGCCGAGGTTCTCCTCTACGCGCAGCTCGTCGTCCAACCAACGCCGTCGCTCGTGGGCCTGGCCCTCGACACCGAAGGTGGACTTTTCACTCTGGACTCGGCCAGCGCCTCGCTCTATCGCGCCGCGGACCTGAACGCCGACGGCGACGCCCTCGACGCGAACGAGTTCATGCAGATTGCGACCGGTTTGAGCAGTCCCGCCGCGATTGCCCTGCGACCTGATGGCCGCTTCCTCGCCGCCCTCAACAACGCCACGACTCCCATTCGCATCCTTCGCGACCTCACCGCGGACGGCGATTACTTCGACTTCGCCGAGAACATCAGCTACGCCGAGGATGTCCCGGCCGGCAGCGACCTCGTCGCCGTCGACGATCATCTCGCGTACTTCTCGCGAACAACTGAAGGCCGCCTAATGAAGCTTCACGATTGGACCGGCGACGATGACGTACTCGACTTCGCCGAAATCCTCCCGTTCGCCGAGGGGTTGCCCTCCCCCGCGCGGCTCGCCCTGGAAGGCGCAAACGGTCTCTTCGTCGCCTGCCAGAACCCGGGCGGTTCACTTTATCTTCTTCGCGATCTCAACGCCGACGGAGACGCCCTCGATTTTGCCGAAGCGATCATCGTGGCGGAGAGCCTGACCCAAGTTGGGGGTCTCACCTACGTTTCCCCGCCCATCGCCGCCTGTCTCAAAGGCGACGCGGACGGTAACGACGCCGTCAACACCGCAGACATCACTCCAATGGTCAACATCCTTCTCGGAACCGTCGTCCCCGCCGACCCCTGCCCCGCCGACACGAATAGCGACGGCCAACTGAATGGCCTCGACGTCCGCGCCTTCGTCGACATTATTCTGTAACTGGGTGGCACGGTCTGACAGCAGTCAGGCCGTGGCTACTGCCGCGCCACGCTAATCCTCTGATTTTGGAGTCGGACCGCACGGATACCCAATGCGAGTAATCGTCACGATCTTGCTGGGATCCCTGCGGAGATCAAGTTCCAAGCCGTGAACAACTGTAGTTCCCGGCTCCACACACGCCATTTCGACGTCCACCAATTCGGGGCCTTCCGACGTACACTCAAATTGGAACTTAGTGTCACCGCGCGCAACTTCGGAGGAGTCCTCAGACGCCCGAACAACGATGTGGACAGGACGATTAGCACAGACATGAAGATGCCATCCACCCGGCAAAAGTGTTAAACCGCGAACGACCGCCGGCGACGTCGGCGTGATGTCCACCACCACTTCTCCGGGCTTCCATACATACGCGACCGCTTCGGCTCCGACGTCAAACAAGTACGATGGAACATAAATGAAGTTGTCTCGCGCGATCATCCCAATCCCAAGCGGATCGCCATGCTTGCGCACCCAAATCTTCGAACGCACCGTGTACGGTCGTCGCCCTTCGAAGGTCACGAGCTTGTATTGCTCCGCGAACTCCGGCAGCGCTTGCATCTGCCGCCCGCTCAAATAAACCGCCTTCTCCCGACCGTGCGGACTCCAGAAGATGACCAGATCAGGCCTTCGCCCCAGAACATACGCGCCGTCGCCCAGTTCATGTCCGATGTACCCCTTTCCAACATCCTCCGGGCGATGCCGCGCAATGTGCGCATCATTCAGCCCGAGCATGTCAATCGCCGGAAGCTGCGACCAATACGGCACCGACCCCGCGGCATCGACCGCCAGGAGCGGCCGCCGAGTGCCGAAAGAATCCTTCAGCATCCAGCCGACCACCTGCCCGTCCCACTCGCTCTGATTGACGAGCACGCTTCGGTTGCGCTCGTCGCGGTTCTGATGATAAAGAAACAACGCGAACACAGCGGTCGCGCCAAGCGCCAGCAGGCCGCGCCCTCGAACCGTCGGAAATCGCCGTTCAATCTCCGCAAGCCCCTCGGCAATGACTATCACCATCACGACGATGATGGGAATCCATCCGCGCCACGACCGAAAAATGTCCCCCCCAACGGCTACGAGATAAAGCGCCCACGCCGCGCCCGCCAGACACGGAACGACAAACCGCGGTCGCGTCGCCGTTCGCCAAAGTCCCCACCCCGCCGCCGCCACCACGAGTAACGACACCGGCATCAGCGCCCAGAATCCCGCGGTCACGTAATCCAGCCCCTCCCGGATGTGTCGGGCGGAGAATGTAATCTTGACGAGCGCCGGGTTGGGAACCCAGTTGCCGTAATAAGCAACGCGAAAAATCTGCTGTCCGACGACGCAGACCGCGGCCCCCGCAACCAGAATCGTCGCCGCTTTCAGTTCCGCCCGTCCAACGCCACGCACCAGGAAGAATCCGGCGACAATGGCCGCCACCAAAACCGGCGAGTCCGGTCGCGTCAGGCAGAGCAGCCCCAGGAGAATAGCCGGAACGAACATCGAGCGCGGCGTAACGTGCGGCCGTGTCACTCGGTGACTGACGAGCACTAGCGACCACGCCAGCAAAAACGCGACGAGCGGCTGCTCCAGTCCGCCGATCGACCACGCCGCGACCGGCACGGCCAAAGCCAGCGTCAGCGCGCCGATCAGGTTCGCAATAGGAAAGGGCCGCCTTGACTTACCAAAAAAGAAAACAGCCGCCGCCGCGCCGAGCGTCAACAGAAAACCAAGCGCCCGCGCCGCCGTGACTAGATCGACACCGAGGAATCCAAGCGCGGAAATGAGCAGTATCCACAGCAGATTGGAATACCCTTCGACCGGCGGCTCGCCCCAGGTCAATCCCTCGCCGTTGAGGAAGCGCTGTGCATAGCGTAAGGAAATGAACGCGTCATCCTGAAAAAGCGGAAGGTATCGCCGGCAGTGCAGCCACAGGACCACGGTGACCAGTATCAACGCCGCAGCCCGTTGGACGCTGTTTTTCATTTTGAGATTTTGACTTGCAGTTTACCCGCCTGGGCGGAACGTTTTGACTTTTTCCTAGATCGCCTTCCCCCCGCGCTCGCCCGTCCGAATGCGCACGCACTCCTCCAGCGGCACGACGAAGATCTTCCCGTCGCCCACTTCGCCTTTGCCGCTCCGCGCCCCCATCACGATCGCATCGATGGTCCGTTCCACGTAGGCGTCGTTCACCCCGATCGTGATCTGCGTCTTGCGCACCATCGGCGCCCGCACCTCCTGCCCCCGAAAGTACTCCACTTCCCCCTGCTGCTGCCCGTGACCCTCCACCGGCGTGATCGTCATCCGATAGTTGTCCCCCTCATCCAGCGCCGCGCGCAATGCCGCCTGCACCGACTCCAACTGCTCCGGTCGTATGATGGCAATGATCAGTTTCATACAGTGTGGTACCGGCTAATAGGCTAATATTCTCGGCTCCCGTTCTTTACTTCGCTATTCGCCATTCGCTATTCGCAATTAATAATGATATCCCCGCTCACCATGAACCATGATATCCAGTCCATCCCGCTCCTGTTGATCCGTGCACCTCAGCCCTATCGTCGCCTTGAGCGCGCCGCCGATGATGAGTGTCCCCACAAATGCATACGCCGCCGCCGCGACCACCCCCAGCGCCTGTAATCCGAATTGCCCCGCATTGCCGTCGATGAGCCCCTTCACCGGAATCGTGCAGAAAATCCCTGTCGCCAGCGCGCCCCAAATGCCGCCCACTCCGTGCACGCCAAACGCATCGAGTGAGTCATCGTAACCCAGCCGTCCTTTGAGTTGCACGGCCCCGTAGCACAACAGCGAAGCGACCGCCCCAATCACCAGCGCCGCCACCGGCTCCACGTGCCCCGCCGCCGGCGTAATCGCCACCAGCCCCGCAATGATCCCCGAAGCCACGCCCAGGCTCGTCGCCTTCCCCCGATGCCACCACTCAATCACCAGCCACGCCAGCGCCGCCGCCGCCGCCGCCGTCTGCGTCGTCGTGAACGCCAGCGTCGCGACATCCCCCGCCGCCACCGCGCTGCCCGCGTTGAACCCGAACCAGCCAAACCACAGCAGCCCCGCCCCGGTCAGCGTCAACACCAGGCTGTTGGGCAGAATCGCCCCGCGCGGATAGTCACGCCGGTTGCCCATGAGCAGAATCAACGCCAGCGCCGACACCCCGGCGGTGATATGCACGACCGTCCCGCCCGCGAAATCCAGCACGCCCTTTTGAAAGAGCCACCCGCCCGGCGCCCAAACCCAATGCGCCACCGGATCATAAATGAGCGTTGACCAGAGCAGGATGAACACAATGTAGCTGGAAAACTTCACCCGCTCGGCGACCGCCCCGCTGATCAGCGCCGGCGTGATGATCGCGAATTTCCCCTGGAACATAACGAACAGCAGCGTTGGGATGCCCTTGTCCGCGTACAGGTCCGTATGCGAAATACCGCGCAGGAATAAGGCGTCGCGATCCCATCCCCAAACCCCGCCAATATCCTGGCCGAACGAAATGGCATAGCCGAACGCGATCCACTGCACCCCGATGACCGCCATGGCCACGAAGCTGTGCATCATCGTGGTCAGGACATTCTTCTGCCGGACCATGCCCCCGTAAAAGAGCGCCAGCCCCGGCACCATCAAGAGCACCAGCGCCGAGCTGCACAACATCCACGCCGTGCTGCCGGAATCCAACGCCGGCGGACTCGTTTGAGCCAGGAAATTCGACCACGCCATGGCGCGGACTATACCGAACTCGCCGCGTCGAGGCTATCGCCGTAGGGCAGGTCGAGTCTTCGAGACCCGCCGCCGCATCCCTCGTAGCGCCAATGGCACAAAAAGAACCGAGAGCATCACCCCCGGCGCGCAAATCCCGCACGCAGGCTCCCCCATCTCGCAGACATCCCCGATCCCATCCGCATCAGAATCCGCCTGGTCGGCATTGAACGTAGCCGTACAGTTGTCGCACGCATCGCCCTTCCCGTCCCCATCGCCATCCGTTTGATCGGCGTTGAACACGCTCGGACAATTGTCGCAGGCGTCACCCTTGCCATCGCCATCGGTATCCGCCTGGTCCGAATTGAAAACGATGGGGCAATTGTCGGCGCCGTTGGGTGTGCCGTCGCCGTCGTTATCGAAGGCGAGGTTATCGCACACGCTTCCCACGCCATTGCCGTCGCTGTCGATCTGATCGGTATTGGGGACGAAGCGGCAGTTGTCGGCGCTGTCGGGCACGCCGTCGCCGTCTCCGTCATTGTCGAAGATCAGGAATCTCGGCCCATTCAGCCCGCCGCTGCCGGTCGGGACAAACGCGTCGATGAATGTGCCGGTCGCGCCGTTGTAGCGCAGGACGCTGACGGTGTCCGCACTGACGACGTACAGGTTGCCGTCCGGGCCGAAGACCAGGCCGCGGGGCGAATCCAGCCCGCCGGAGGCGGCCGGCACGAAGGCGTCGATGAGGGCACCGCTCACGCCGTTGTAGCGCAGGACATTGTTGCTGTTTTGACTCCCGACGTATAGGTTGCCGTCCGGGCCGAAGACCAGGCCGTAGGGCCCTTTCAGCCCGCCGGAGCCGGCCAACACGAAGGCGTCGATGAAGGCGCTGGTTGCGCCGTTATAGCGCAGGATGCTGTCGGTACCGGCACTGCTGACGTAAAGGTTGCCGTCCGGGCCGAAGACCAGGCCGATGGGCACATTCAGCCCACCGCCGCCGGCCGGCACGAAGGCGTCGATGAAGGCGCCGGTCGCGCCGTCGTAACGCAGGACGCTGTCCGTAATTATACTGCTGACATACAGGTTGCCGTCCGGGCCGAAGACCAGGCCGAAGGGCCCATTCAGCCCGCCGGAGGCGGTGGGGACAAGGGCGTCGCTGAATGCGCCGGTCGCGCCGTCGTAGCGCAGGACCTGGTCAGTGTTGTTACTGCTGACGAGCAGCCGGACCGGCTGGGCCGTGACGCCGGACCCTGCGCTGAACACCAGAACTGCCGCCCACGCGAGGGCACGTCTGCTACGCATTCCAGAAACGCGATTCTTCGTCATCATGTGATTGGCTCGCTACAGGGTTCGCTTGGTCCGCCTCCGCCGCAGACGCCAACCAATTATGCACGCCGGCAGAAGCAACCCCGCGACCGGGAACACGCCCGGCGCACAGGTACCGCAGGCGCCGTCAGGTGGTGGCGGCGGTTCGCATGCATCGCCCACGCCATCCGCATCGCTATCCGCCTGATCCGCATTGAACACCGCCGGGCAGTTGTCGCACACGTCTCCCTTCCCATCCCCGTCCTCATCGGCCTGGTCCGCGTTGAACACGCTCGGACAATTGTCACAAGCGTCGGCCTTTCCATCGCCATCCGTCTCCGCCTGGTCGGGATTCGACGTGCCGATACAGTTGTCCACGGCGTCGGCCACACCGTCTCCGTCTGTATCCGGCGCGAGCTTAAAAGCATTGTCGCTGATGACCCCAACCACATAGACGTTGCCCGCCCCATCCACCGCAACATCCAGCGGACTATTGAGAACATTGCCTGCGCCGTCGCCGGTCGCGCCCATAATCTCGCTAATGACCCCCGCGGGCGTGATCCGGAACAGGTTGGAACTGTTGGCCCCCGTCACATACACATGGCCCGACGAATCCACGGCGACGCCGCGCGCCGTCTCCAGTACATTCCCCGCGCCGTCCCCCGTCGCATCGATGATCTCCGTAATCACCCCCGCCGGCGTGATCTTGAAGACGTTGTCACTGTTCACACCCGCCACATAAACGTTGCCGGCGGCGTCCGCCGCGACGCCCACGGGACTATCGAGGACATTCCCCGCCCCGTCGCCCGTCGCATCGATGATCTCGCTGACCACAAAACCAGGAGTGATCTTGAACACATTGTGGCTGGCAAAGCCCGTCACGTAGGCATTGCCCGCATCATCCACGGCCACGCCGAAGGGATCGTCAAGGGCGCTCATCCCGTCGCCCGCGAAGCTGATGACCCGCGTGATGCCGCCGGCGGGAAAGATCCGAAAGGCATTGTCGCTAAACCGCCCGGTCACAAAGACATTACCCGACGCATGCACCGCGATAGCGCCGGGATGATTGAACATGCTGATTCCATCCCCCGCCGCACTGATGATCCGGGAAATAACTCCCCCCGGCGTGATCTTGAACGCATTATCGCTATCTTCCCCAGCGACATACACATTCCCGGAAGCCGTCGCCGCGATATCTTGTGCATCCAGGAGCGGATTCACGCCGTCGCCCGCCGAGTCGATGATCTCGGTGATGACGCCACCGGGCGTAATCTTGAATGCATTGTCAGTTCCGGCCCCCGCGACATACACATTTCCGGCCCCATCCACATCAATCCCGACCGGAGCATCGAGCGTATTCACCCCGCCCGCTCCCGACGCGTCAATGATCTCTGTAATGACGTACTGCCCGCGCGCCTCACCCGCCCCCACCGTAAATACGGCGAGAAGCGCTGTGCATACCACAAGAATAGATCGCCTCGTCGGCAATGGAACACAAATCATGCCGTCCCCCTTTCTTAACTTGTCGCCCTGTCGGCCTCAGCAGCCGCTTCTTCGTCGCCGGATCTCTCTTATCCCCAGCGGTACGACGAGGACGGAGAACATCACGCCCGGCGCGCACACCCCGCACGGTGCCGGCGCGGGAGCATCACACGCATCGCCGATCCCATCTGCATCGCTGTCCGCCTGATCGGCATTAAACGCCGCCGGACAATTATCGCAGCCGTCGCCCTTCCCGTCCCCGTCCCCATCGGCCTGGTCCGCGTTGAATACTGTCGGACAGTTGTCGGCGTCATCAGCCTTGCCGTCGCCGTCCGTATCCGGCGCGATCTTGAAGGCGTTGTCGCTGAACTGCCCCGTCAAATAGGCGTTGCCCGCGGCATCCACGGCGATGCCAAATACTTCATCAAGGCCATGGCCCGCCCTGTCGCCGGCGGCGTCGATGATCTCGGTGATAACTCCGCCGGGCGTGATCTTGAAGGCGTTGTCGCTGAATAATCCCGTCAAATAGACGATGCCCGTGGCATCCACGGCGATGCCATACATTTCATCAAGGCCATGGCCCGCCCCATCGCCGGCCGCGTCAATGATCAGGGTGATGACTCCGGCGGGCGTGATCTTGAAGGCGGTGTCGCTGAACTGTCCCGTCACATAGGCGTTGCCCGCACCGTCCACGGCGATGCCGGCAGGAGAACTAAAGATATTTCCCGCGCCATCCCCGGTCGCATCGATGATCTCGGTAATGACTCCGGCGGGCGTGATCTTGAAGGCGTTGTCGCTGACCAGGCCAATCACATAGGCGTTGCCCGCGGCGTCCACGGCGATACCGAAAGTCTGATCAAGGACGTTTCCCGCGCCGTCGCCGGTCGCGTCGATGATCTGGGTAATCACCCCGGCGGGGGTGATCTTGAAGGCATTGTCGCTGAAGGCTCCGGCCACGTAGACGTTGCCCGCGGCGTCCACGGCGATCGCGCTAGGAGCATCAAGGACATGGCCCCCGCCAGCGCCGGTCGCGTCGATGATCTCGGTAATGACTCCGGCGGGCGTAATCTTGAAGGCGTTATCGCTGACCTCTCCCGTCACGTAGGCGTTGCCCGCGCCGTCGACGGCGATTCCTGTTGCACCATTAAAGACATGACCGCCGTCGCCGGTCGGATCGATGATCTCGGTGATGGCCCCGGCGGGCGTGATCTTGAAGGCGTTGTCGCTGAACAGACTCGCCACGTAGACGTTGCCCGCGGCGTCCACGGCGATGGCGCTCGGACCATCAAGGCCTTGGCCCTCCCCCCCGCTCGCGTCGATAATCTCGGTGATAATGAGCTGCGCGCTCGCCCTCCCCGAAATGATCGCCATGTCGACGAAAGCAAGGACGAACAAGAATTGAAAAACGCGCCGGTTTGAGTACGAGCCGATGAGCATATATATCCCCTGTTCTGGCCTGGCGAATTGTCCGCCTTACCGACGGCTCTTCCGCCGCCGCAGCCGCCAACCGATCAAACACGCCGGCAGTAGCAACCCCACGACCGGAAACACCCCCGGCGCACAGCACCCGACCGCCTGCGGCGCGCAGGCATCGCCCACACCGTCGCCGTTTGCATCCGCCTGATCCGGATTGGAGATCTCGGGGCAATTGTCGGCGATATCGCTCACGCCATCCCCGTCAATATCCGGCGCGATCCTGAAGGCGTTATCGCTGAGGTTGCCGGCCACAAAGACATTGCCCGTGCTATCCACGGCGATGCCGCTGGGAGAATCTAGAACGTGCCCCGCGCCGTCGCCGGCCGCGTCAGCGATCTGCGCGATGACTCCGGCCGGGGTAATTTTGAAGACGTTGTCAGTGTTGAAGCCGCTGACATAGGCGTTGCCCGCGGCGTCCGCGGCGATGCGGTAGGGAAACTCCAAGCCATTCCCCGCGCCGTCGCCGCTCGCGTCAATGATCTGAGTGATAACCCCGCCGGGGGTGATCCTGAAAGCGTTGTCGCTTTCGCCTCCTGTGATAAAAACGTTACCCGCGCCATCCACGACGATGCCTTGGGGACTATCAAGAATATGGCCCGCGCCGTCGCCAGTCGCGTCGATGATCTGAGTGATGGCTCCCCCGGACGCGATCCGGAAGGCATTGTCGCTGACCGCCCCGGCGACGTAGACGTTGCCCGCGGCGTCCGCGGCGACGTTGATGGGAAAATCAAGGGCCTGACCTGCACCCGCGCCGGTGGCGTCGATGATCCGGGTGATAATCCCGGCGGGCGTTATCTTAAAGACGTTGTCGCTGCCGCCGCCCGCCACATACGCGTTGCCCCCGGTATCGACCACGATGCTGATTGCAAAACTAAGGCTATGGCCCGCGCCGTCGCCGGTCGCGTCGATGATTTGAGTGATGACTCCGCCGGGCGTGACCTTAAAGGCGCTGTTGTTGTCGATGTCGGCCACATAGACGTTTCCTGCGGTATCCACGGCGATACCGGCAGGGCCGCTCAGCCCGTGCACGCCGTCGCCGGTCGAGTCGATGATCTGAGTGATGGCCCCGGCGGGGGTGATCCTAAAAGCGTTGTGGCTGGAGAGAGCCGTCGCATAGGCATTGCCCGCGGAATCCACGGCGATCTCTTGAGGGTAAACATAGGCATGGCCCTCGCCGCCGGTAACGTCGATGATCTGCGTAATGATGGACGCGGCACTCGCCCGACCGGCTCCAAGGGCCAATACGGCCAGAATGGCGACAAGCGAAAGAAGGCGGCACGGGTCTGGTAGTCGGCGCCCAAACATACGTATCTCCTCAGAGTTTCGCGCGAAGGCAGGCGCGAACGCGCCGCTGCCGCATCCCCTTGAGCGCCAACGGCACGATCATAACCGACAGCATCACCCCTGGCGCGCAAACGCCGCAGGGCGCCGGCGCGGGAGTATCGCACGCATCCCCGATCCCGTCGGCATCGCTATCCGCCTGATCCACGTTGAACACTGCCGGACAATTGTCGCACGCGTCCCCCTTTCCGTCCCCATCCCCATCGGCCTGGTCCGCATTGAAGACGGTCGGGCAGTTGTCTACTTCACCAGCCTTGCCATCGCCGTCCGTATCCGGCGCGATCTTGAACGCATTATCGCTGACGCCTCCCGTGACGTACGCAATTCCCGTAGCGCTCACAGCAATCCCCTGCGTTATCTTGAGAGGATGGCCGAGTCGATCTCCGGCGCCGTCGATGATCTTCGAAATATCCCCCGCGGGCGTGATTCTGAAGACATTGCTGCTGCCCGATCCTCCCACATACGCATTGTCCGCGCCATCCACGACCACTTCGTAGGGAGTTTCGAGGACGCTCGACCCATCGCCGTTCGCGTCCAGGACCTGAGAAATGCCCCCCGCGGGCGTGATCTTGAACACGTTGGAGCTGTTATTACCCGCAACATATACGTCCCCGGCGGCATCCACCCCCACGCCGGTCGCAACATCCAGCACGTTTCCCGCGCCGTCACCGCTGGCGTCGATGATCTGCGTAATCGCCCCGCCGGGCGTGATCTTGAAGGCGTTGTTGCTGATCGCGCCCGTTACGTAGACATTTTCCGCCCCATCAACTGCAACGAAATTGGGAGCATTGAGCGCATGGCCCTCCCCGCCCGTCGCGTCGATAATCTGAGTAATGGCCCCGGCAGGCGTGATCCTGAAAACGTTGTCGCTCCCCGACCCCGTCACATAGACGTTGCCGGATCCGTCAACTGCCAGGCCGACGGCGCTGTCGAGGGCGTGCGTCCCGTCGCCCGTCGCGTCAATGATCTCGGTGATGGCCCCGGCGGGACTGATCCGGAACACATTGTCGCTCTTGATCCCCGCCACATAGGCATTGCCCGCGGAATCAGCGGCGACCCCCGACGGCAGATCGAGCGCGTTGCCCGTCCCGTCGCCCGTCGCGTCGATGATCTGCGTGATCGCCCCGCCCGGCGTGATCTTGAAGGCATTCTCGAGACCTCCGCTCACGAACACATTACCCGCGCCATCGACCGCGATGTCGAAGGGGTTATCCAGCGCATGGCCCCCGCCGCCGGTCGCGTCGATGATCTCAGTGACGATGAGCTGCCCGCTCGCCCGTCGCACCCCGAGAACACCGATCGAAACGCTGACGACAAATCCGAGCGCAACGCAACCCCGATACGCTGCCGATCGCCTGAACATAGCGTCTCCTGTCGTTACTTCCCGGCACGGGCCCGTCTCGCCCGCCGCAGCCGCCAGCCAATCAACCACGCTGGCAGGACCAGCCCCGCCACCGGGAACACGCCCTGAGCGCAAGTGCCGCAGGCGCTGTCGGCCGGCGGCGGAGTCTCGCACACATCGCCGATGCCGTCTGCATCGCTGTCCGCCTGGTCCGCATTGAACGTCGCCGGACAATTGTCGCACGCGTCGCCTTTGCCATCGCCATCGGGATCGGCTTGGTCGGAATTGGAAACGATAGGGCAATTGTCGGCGCCGTTGGAAACGCCGTCGCCGTCGTTATCGAACGCGACGTTGTCGCACACGTTGCCCACGCCATCGCCCTCGTTGTCGGTCTGATCGGTGTTGGAGACGAACCGGCAGTTGTCGGCGGCGTCGGGCACGCCGTCGCCGTCGCCGTCGTTGTCGAAGATCAGGAATGTCGGCCCATCCAGCCCGCCGGAGGCGGCCGCGACGAAGGCGTCGATGAAGGCGCCGGTCACGCCGTTGTAGCGCAGGATGCTGTCGGTGCTTGCACTGCTGACGTACAGGTTGCCATCCGGGCCGAAGACCAGACCAATGGGGACATCCAGCCCGCCGGAGGCGGCGGAGACGAAAGCATCGATGAAGCCGCCGGTCGTGCCGTTGTAGCGCAGGACACTGGCGGTGAGGCCGCTGCTGACGTACAGGTGGCCGTCCGGGCCAAAGACCAGGCCGATGGGCGCATCCAGCCCGCCGCCGGCCGCGGGGACGAAGGCGTCGATGAAGGCGCCGGTCGCGCCATTGTAGCGCAGGACGCTGTCGGTGCTCTCACTGCTGACGTACAGGTTGCCATCCCGGCCGAAAACCAGGCCGCGGGGGAATGTTAATCCAGCGCTACCAGTCGGGACGAAGGCGTCGATGAAGACACCGGTCGCGCCGTTGTAGCGCAGGATGCTGCCAGTAACGTAACTGCTGACGTACAGGTTGCCGTCCGGGCCGAAGATCAGGCCTTCGGGCCCATCCAGCCCGCCGGCGGCGGTCGGGACGAAGGCGTCGATAAAGGCGCCGGTCGCGCCGTTGTAGCGCAGGACGCTGTCGGTGATGCCACTGCTGACGTACAGATTGCCGTCCGGGCCGAAGACCAGGCCGAATGGCGCATTCAGCCCGCCGCTGGCGGCGGGGACGAAGGCGTCGCTGAAGGTCCCCGTGTCGCCGTTGTAGCGCAGGACCTGGTTGGTGATAGAACTGCCGACGAGCAGCCGGACCGGCTGGGCCGAGGCGCCGGCAGCCGCGCCCAACGCTAGGACTGCCGCCCACGTGAGGGCACACTGGCTACCCATTCCAGAGACGCGATTCTTTGTCATCATGTGATTGGCTCGCTACCGGGTTCGTCTGGCCAGCCGCCGCCGCAGCCGCCAGCCAATCAACCACGCCGGCAGGACCAGCCCCGCCACCGGGAACACGCCCTGAGCGCAGGTGCCGCAGGCGCTGTCGGCCGGCGGAGGTGGCGGTGGCGGCTCGCACGCATCCCCCGTGCCGTTCCCATCCGCATCCGCCTGATCCGCGTTAAACGTCGTCGGGCAATTGTCACAAACATCGCCCTTCCCATCCCCATCCGCGTCGTCGCAGGTCTCGACATTGGGCACGTACGTCCCGCCCATACCCTCGCAGGTCGTCTTGTCGAGCTGCTGACAGGAAGCGTCGGGCAGGCAGCACGCACTGGGGCACGGACTGGGCGAGCAGGTGTAGTTGCCGCCCCAAAAAGAAGTTCCGCCAAGGACGTTGCATTGGCTGGGGAGCTGGTCGGCTACACAGCCGGTACCCGGCACGCAGCAAGAACCGTCGAAGAAGGTGGCCGGCGTGTTGATCGTGAGGAGAACGGCAAAGACCGACTTGCTCCCCGCGGGGATGGTGCGCGTCCACTGAAAACCACCGGTGAAGTCGTCGGGGCCAAAGGGAAGGCCGCTGTTGACGAAGTTATCCACTGCCCCGTCGATGAGTTCGTCCAGGACGGAAGGGCCATTGAAAGGCCTGACGAGATAGGCAGAAGCGCCAAGGGCGCGGTATTCAGCGGCGTTGCTGCCTGACAAATCGGTCAATCGCATGTAGTCGTTGGCGTGGACGAGCACGGCGGTGTCGTTGTTGCTGGTGGGTTGGAGGTCGATATCGGCCATGTGGAAGAGATGGAAGGTGAAGGCGGCGCCAGTGTTGTTGGTGATGATCATTTCAATCTGAACCCTGGCTTCGCCGGATTGGACCTCGGTAATAAAGGTGGATAAAGAGGCGGCGAAGTTCTGCCCGTTGACGTTGTTCCAGGTAATGGTGGCACCGTTGCTGATGTAGACCTCGTTGTTGGGGACCGAAAAAAGGCTCTCGGAGGCGTCCCCTTCAATGCGGTACCAGAAGCCTTGGGCGGCGAGGTGATCGGTGCCGATGGGCACTTCAAAATCGCATACCGGTGCAACACCGAAGGCCGTGTTGCTAAACGTAAACGCGACATTGCCGTCGGTGATCGTGCCGCCGACGGCATAGACGTTGTTCGCCGCGGCCATGACCAATGACGGCCCCAGGAGGGCGCGAAACAGCTTCAAAGCGCGATTCGTCTTCATGGCTCGATCCTCCCACAACAGGAAATGTTCGGAACCGCGAGGTCCGAGCCCGAATTATACCCCCACGCCTTCACGCAACAACCGCCCGCGACGGAGCCTGCGCCGCAGCCGCCAGCCCATCAACCACGCCGGTAGTATCAGACCCGCTACCGGAAACACGCCCTGAGCGCAGGTACCGCAGGCGCTGTCGGCCGGTGGCGGCGCGGCCTCGCAAGCGTCTCCCGTCCCATCGGCATCGGCATCCGCCTGATCGGCGTTAAACGTCGTCGGGCAATTGTCGCACGCGTCGCCCTTGCCATCGCCATCGCCGTCCGCCAGGTCCGCGTTGAACAAGGACGGACAATTGTCGACGCAATCAAATTTGCCATCACCGTCCGCGTCGGTGTCAGCAACGCCGCAGCCGCAGGCGCCGGGCGCGAACTTGTCGGCGTCATCGTCGCAAGACTCGCACGCATTCGCCGCGCCATCGCCGTCGCTGTCGGCGCAGCTCTCGCTATTGGGCACGTAGGTCCCGCCCATGCCCTCACAGGCGAACTGGCTGAGCAACTGACACGACGGGCCGGGCAGACAGCAGGCGCTGGGACACGGACTGGGCGAGCAACTGGCGATGCTGCCGAAACTATCCGTGGCGCCCTGGGCGATACATTCGCTGTAGATCTGGTCGGTCACACAGCCGGTACCCGGGATGCAGCAAGTCGTCATGTTGAAGACCGCCGGCGTGTTGATGGCAATAACAACGACAAAGACCGATTTGCCGCCGGCGGGGATGGTGCGGGTCCATTGAAAGCCGCCGGTGAAGTCGCCGGGCCCGAAGGGCAGGCCGGAGTTGTCGAAATTGGTCACGGAACCGTTGCTGAGTTCGGCACCCACGTCCGTTGCGCCGTTCGCTCGAACGAGAAACGCCGCGGTGTCCAGGGCGCGGTAATCGGCGGTGATGGCGCTCCCGCCCGTGGTCATTTGCATGTGGCCAGCCTGGAGGAGCACCGTGGAATCGTCATTGGCGGTGGGTTGTAGGTCGATATCGGCCATGTGGAAGAGATGGAGAGTGAGAGCGGTGCCGGTGTTGTTGGTGATGGTCATTTCAATCTGTGCGGTGGCGGCACCGGCGGCGACTTCGTGAATAAAGGTGAGCGAAGAAGCGGCGAAGCCCTGTCCATTGACATTGTTCCAGATGAGAGTCGCGCCGTTGCCTGAAGGAAACTCGGTGTTCGGGACGGGAAAAAAAGTCTCGGACAGGGCTCCTTCGATGCGATACCAGAATCCCTGCTCGAAGAGATGGCTCGTAGGAATGGGCACTCGAAAGTCACAGTCAGGGGTGCCATCAAAGGCCGATGCGTTGTAGCTGAAATCGACCATGCCGTCCGTGATCGTGAAAGGGACCGCATAAGCATTCGCCGCGGCCAGGCTCAGGCAGCTTGCGATCACCAAGGTGAGATGCGAATACATACTTTTCAAGATTAGCTCCTTATCGCCGGCCGTCGCCGGCGCAATTTCCACCCCATGATCGTGAGCGGCGTGAACAATCCGACCGTCGGAAACACGCCCGGCGCGCAGGCCCCGCAGCCGCCGTCGGGCGGCGGCGCACCGGCCTCACATGCATCGCCGATACCGTTCCCATCGCTGTCCGTCTGATCCGCGTTAAACGTCGCCGGACAGTTGTCGCACGCGTCTCCCTTGCCGTCGCCATCGCCGTCGGCCTGGTCGGCATTGAACGCGCTGGGACAGTTGTCGCAGACGTCTCCCTTCCCATCCCCGTCGCCGTCCGCCTGATCGTTGTTGGCGACGTCCGGACAGTTGTCGCAGGCACTGCCCCGATTGTCGCCGTCGGGGTTCGCCTGGTCGGCGTTCGACTGATTGGGACAATTGTCCAGATTGTCGCCCGTGCCGTCTTTGTCTTTATCCAACAAGGCGAAATCGATGAACTGGGCACTGAGGTTGAGCAGCTTCGGCTCAACGGCGTGGGTGTTGCGATCAATTTCGAAAATGCCGAAGAGGCCGGTGACCAGCAGATTGCCCGTGGTCAGCTCGTGGACACCATTCGCCGCTATCAGCTGGAAAGGCGTGAAGTGGTTCGTCACGGCAGCGTTCGGGGCATATTCAATAATGCCGCGCTGGTTTCCGGAGTTGGCCGCGGCCAGCAGTCGGCCGTTAGACGCGGTCGCAAGCTCCCGCGGATGCTGGTGAACCAACGCAAAACTACCGAGGGACGCGCCGGTATTGGCGTCGTACCGCAGAATCTCCTGGCCGCCCGAGTCGCTCACCAGGAGTTCGTCCGTATAAAAGCGGAGCTGGTTCGGAAGTCCGAGCCCGCCCGCGCCGTTGGCGACGAAGTTGCCGACGTAAGCTCCATTCGTGTCGAATTCGGCAACTGCGCTCTGGTTCGCCCCGGCGTTGACGCCGACCAGCAGATTTCCGTTGGGGCGCAGGGCCAGGCCCGCCGGCTCGTCCAGAATCATCGTGTCCACGCCGCCCGCCGGCGCGAAGATGCCCACATAGTTGCCGTTCAGATCGTACGCGTGCACCGCGTCGGTATTGATATCGGAAACCAGGATGCGCTGGCCATTCGCCGAGAGTACCGCCGAAACGGCGGTGGAAAGATGGGCCATGTCGGCGGGGACGAAGTTCGGATCGACCAGATTGCCCGTCGCCGGGTCAAATGCCATGATCCGATCGGACGTGCGGTCGGGTATCAGCAGAAGTCCGCGCGTGGCGAGCAGGGCGCGGGCCGGGTCGGCCAGGCCGCAATCCACCGTCCCGTCGCCGTCCACATCAATGTCCGGCTGATCGCACCCGCAAACGCCGGGCGCGGTCTTGAGGTTGGACATGGGGCACGTGTCACAGGCGTCGCCGAAGCCATCGAGGTCCGTGTCAGTCTGGCCGGGAGTATTGGCGGCGGTCGGGCAGTTGTCCCGGTGGTCCGCAAGGTTGTCCGCGTCCTGGTCGGCATACGGCGCACCGATCAACAGTAGGACGAAGCGGTAATTCGTCTGTCCCGCACCTCCGCTGCTGACGCGAACGAAGTACGTACCGTCAGCCGGCGCCGCCGCGGAGCCGGCGGCATTGCCGTTGGCACCGGCGACGTTGTCACCCGTGCCGTTCATAAGGACCGTCATGCCATCCGTGTCCAGGATTTCCAGCCCGGTATCGGTTTCAGTGCCGTCGTTGTCGGGGTCGTCGTCCATGATGACGACAAACGTGTCGTTCATGACGGCCTGAAACTTGTAATAGTCGACGGTGCCACCCACCAGATCGCCGACCACGAGCGCCCGGCTGATCACATTGGCCTGCATGCCGTTGTCGTTGGGTTCCGACTCCACCGTGGTCTGAGCGGGATCAACGATCGCGTGATAGAGACGATAGTCGTCAATGGTCCCGTTGTTTCCAAACTCGGTGACTTCGTAGAACACGTTGCCGGTCGCGGGCACAACGGCACCGGCGACCACGGACGAACTACTAGGGCCGTCGTCGTCGTCCATTTCGATTTCGGCACCCGCATTGTCGAGTACGCGCAGGACCGAATCCCTGTTCGCCGACGCAATCGTGTCCACGTAGGCGAAGACCAAATGGCCGGCCGTCACCCGCGGCACCCGCCAGTTGTCCGCGTCGCCGAGGGCGGGGCCGGGAGGTCCAATGTTGCCCGCGCCGATCTCATAGGGACGGAGGAGAGTGGCCGTGGCGGTCGTGTTGTTCTGCTCCACTTCACTGATGAGGGTGAAGCTGGTACACCCTGCCCAGAAAGGCAGCAAGACCAACAGGAACCCGCCGAGGTGGTGAAAGCGGTGCGAATGGCAGACCCGATTGTGCGCTGTCGACGACATGTTTACGCTCCAGTTCATCCTGCGGAGACGGCGCGCTAACGCACGCGCCGCGTACGCGTCAGATTTAAACCTTGCAGTGAGACGGCTCCGAAACGAGAGGCACCAGATTCGGTAGCGCCGTCCAGCCCGACCGCTTTAGCGGCGCGCCGTACAGTCCCCTCGTGCCCTGACATATTACCTGCTCAATGAATCCGCTGGAAGATATTTGGCCGGCCCGCGAGCGCCCCAGTTGGAGAATCGAGATTTGGAGCGGCCCAGAAAAAGAGGGGAGCCGCCCCCGCAATGCGGTCGAGCGACTCCCCTCGATATTCACCTTCAAAAGGGCCAAGAGAGCCCAGCCCCGCCGTCGATTATCGGCCGGTCCCGAGCCTGCGCCATCGGCGTAAGCGCCAACCGATCAGGCAGGCCGGCAGGAACAGCCCCGCTACCGGGAACACGCCGGGCGCGCAACAGCCACCCCCCGCCGGAGGAGGCCCGGACGTCTCGCAAGCATCGCCGATGCCGTCGTTGTCGGAGTCCGCCTGATCGGCATTGAACGTCATCGGGCAGTTGTCGCAGGCGTCCCCCTTGCCATCTCCATCACCATCAGTCTGATCGGCGTTGAAAGCGCCGGGGCAGTTGTCGCACGCGTCGCCCTTCCCGTCGCCGTCACCGTCCTCCTGACCGGAATTGGAAACGGTCGGGCAATTGTCCACGTTGCCACAATCGCCGTCGCCGTCCGCGTCATTCTCCGCGTCGTTCGGGCAAGAGTCGCAGGCATTCCCGTCCCCATCTCCGTCCGTATCGCCTTGACCGGCGTTGGCGACGGTCGGGCAGTTGTCGACGGGGCAGGTGTTTGCGGCAAATCCTGGGTTGCCGCGGCCGTCGCCGTCCGTGTCCGTGCAGGTATCACATGCGTCTCCCGTGGCATCGACGTCCGCATCCGGCTGCCGACACGTGTTAAGGATCAACGACCACGAACTGAGGTTGCCCGGTTGGGCATTGGTATTGTCATCCGTGATGGTCAGCGTCCAGGTGCCATTGGGGTCTTCCCCCACGAACGCGCCCATCGCCTCCTCGGGCACGAGCGTGGTCTCAACGGCGCCGTCAGCGAAACCGGTGTCCGTTACGGGTCCGGGCGGATTGGTATCACCGGCCGAATCGTCCCAGATCGTTCCGTCAAAGACGCTGTCATTGCTCGTGCCGCCATTGTCCGTGCTGATAGTTACGATCGTACCCGTGGGCGACTCAAGGGTAATATCCAGATCATCGTACGACGTGTGCGTGATGAATGTCCGCATGTTCACATCGCAAAGGAACGTGTCCAGCCCGCTCACCACAATGTCCGACATGATGGTGCTGTTGTCAGCGATGGCCATGCCGGTATTGTTGGTCACCGTGGATTGAGTGTTCGTGGGCGCGCCGGGAATCGTATAGACATTGAGGGACCACGAGGTCAGCGTGCCCGAGAAGCCGTTGGTGTTGTCGTCCGTCACCGTCAGGGTCCAGTCCCCATTGGGGTTTTCGCCGACAAAGGCCGACATCGCTTCCTCGGGAACGAGAGGCGTCGCTACGACGGTGTCAACATAGCCGTTATCCGTCGCCGGCCCCGGCGCGTTCGAATCGCCGCCGTCATCATCCCAAAACGTCCCGTTGAACACGTTGTCGTTCGAGTTGCCGCCGTTGTCGGTGGTCAACGTCACCACCGTCCCCGCCGGGGAGGTCAGCGTGATGTCCAGATCATCATTCGTGAGATGCGCGATGGTCGTGACCACATCCACATCCCAGATCTCAGGATCGACGCCCGAAACCGTGATGACCGACATGATCGTCTGATTGTCCCCCACCGCCGCCATATTGTTGTTGTTGAAGCTCGTTAACAGCGAAGGGCACCCCGGAGGAGGCGGTGGCGCGGCGCCCGCCAATACCGAATCAGGCGTCACCAACCCCCCGATGACCACTACCGCCAAGGTCAATGCGACAACAGCCCGAGCCAATCCGACTTCAAATCCTTTCTTCATCGTAAAAAGCTCCTGAAAATAGAATGTTCAACTGAGCGAGGTCCGAGCCCGGATCATACCCCCGCGCGTCGCCCCGACAAGCACGGGTAAACACGCCGACGCCTCTGAATCACTACGGCGAGCCCCACGATCACCAGCCCCAGAACCCCCGGCTCCGGCACCGGCGGATCGAACGCCACGTTCAGCGACCCGTCCGAATCCGCATACGCGATCGCCGGCCAGCTCGTCCCGAAGTCATCAAACGCCAGCGACGGCCTGCGAATCTTGTTCCCCGGCGCATCCATGGAAATCGTCCCATCGACCGGGCTCACCGGTAGCTGCCACATGACACTGTCGCGATACGCGAACATCAGCTCCTCCGCCCCGCTGCCTGTGTTCTTCCGCTCGTACGCAATCGCCGGCAGACCGTCGGAAAAATCAAACGCCAGGGACACGTCTTCGTAGCGAAACGTGTTGGTCGATGATGCCAATTCCGTCGTCTGCATCGAAAACCCGTTGAACTTCGAGTAATACAGCTTCGAGACCCCGGCGTTGTCCCGCGTCGAGTACGCCACCGCCATCCGCCCGTCCGTCGGGTCCATGGCCAGATCAACGCCCGTCACGTTGTCCGCCGCGACGTGCGTCACCGCCGACCAGCTCCCCCCGCCGAACGGCTCCGACGCCAGCACCAGCCCCTGATTCCCCGCGCTCAAGGTCACCCGCGCCGCGAGTTGCCGCAGCCCCCGATCGTCCGCCAGCATCGCCGCGTCGAGGATGCTCGTCACGCCCGACAATGTCGTCATGCTGGCATTCGAAAACAGCGTCCCGGAATATCCAATGTCAAAGAGATTCCCCGTCGGCGTCGTCCGGCTGTACATCCCCCGCAACGAGCCCGCCAGATCGTGCGACAGCGATACGATCGGGTTCGTCGAGTTCGCCCCCGTCGCCGTCAATTCCTGTGCCGCGCCCAGGTTGAAGCTCGCCTGCACCGACCCGTTCTGATTCACCCACGCCACGCTCGGCCGCTCCGAGCGGTCAAAGCTCAGGCTCGTCCGCAGCCCCGACCCTACGGCACTCGCCAGCTCCCGCGTGTTCCACTGGCCGAATCCCTGGAGCTGCGAGTAGCGCACCGAGTGCGCCCCGCCTACCTGCGACACCGACGACCACGACACGGCCGCCGAGCCGTAATGATCGAACGCCAGCACCGGCGTCGAGACATACGAACTCGCCAGCGGTACGCCGACTTCCGATTCAAACCACGTCGGCGTCCCGTTGATCCCGTACGCCGGACCCGCCAGCGCGATCGCCACCACCAGCGTCCCCGTCCAATTGATTCGATTCATGCTTGTCCTCCTCGCGTGAAACCCGCGCAATGGCCGCATTTATAACAACTTGCGGGGCCCGGAAACAAGCGGGTTGATTTCCCAATTTGTTAGGCTATTGTTAGGTGTTTGTTGGGCGAGCATGGGCCTCTGGCCCGTGCCAACCGGGCGATCCACTAGCTCTGTGGCGCCGGCTTAGCCGCTGCGGATTTCCCAAGGGATAGGTTTCTGAAGGAGGACCCATGTCGACCCGCGCCGCCATTCCCCTCGACGCCCTCTCCGCCCGACAGCGCCGACTCGTCGAATCCCATCTCCCCCTCATCCACCACACGCTCAATCGTCTCGACGAATGGGTCGCCCGCCTCCGCCGCACTGGTCGCTACGCCGAACTCGTCCAGGAAGGCAGCCTCGCCCTCATCGACGCCGTCCGCTCCCATGACCCGACGCGCCACGGCGCCTTCGCCCCCTACGCTATGGCCCGCATCCACTTCGCCGTCAGCCGCTTCGTCCACGAAACCCATTGCGCCATCCGCGTCCCCTACAGCACCCAGCGCCGCCGGCGACGCCGCTTCCGCGACGAAAAATCCCGCCACAACCCCAGCGCCCCGCCCCGCATCGTCCGCCTCTCCGCCCGCCACCACGTCGCCGCCCGCCCCTTCTCCCATCCCGCCGGTCCCGTCAACCCGAGCGCTGACGAGACGCCCACCCTCGGCGAGCGCATCCGCGACCGCATCGATCGCGCCGCCGCCCGCGCCGAACAGCGCCTCGCCCACGCCCCGCGCCTCACCCCCATCGGTCGCGAAGTCGTCGCCCGCTGCGCAAAAAACCGTTGGACCATCCCCGAGCCCGACGAAAAGACCCCCATCCGCGAACTCGCCCGCTCCTTGAATTGCCCGCCCAGCCACGTCCAGCGCTGCGAGGAGCGCTTCGTAAAGCGCGCCCGCGAGATCCTCAAGCGCGACCCCGCCCTCGCTCAACTCCGCGCCCTCACGCGCCGCGCCCCCGAAGGCCTCTCCCACCGCCCCACGCCGCACGAATTGGCAGTGATTAATTCTGATGGTGTGGCACCGGCTAATAGCCGGTGTAGGTTGGGCGAGGCTCCCGCCGAGCCAGCGTAGGGCGGGTTCCACCCGCCGCCCCTCTGAGATTTCTAATCTCAAATTCCGCGGCCCTATCCCACCTTCGCACCTTCTACCCTTCTCACTTGCGTGACAATTCGCTGGTGCGAGAATCCCTTCTCGCATCTTTTCCGTCCCTTCGGTCCCTGTGGTCCCTTCCGTCCCTTACGCCGCCGCGCCTGGCCCAAATGCCGCGCGATCCTCGACTACGGCGCAACCATTCAAATTGAATGCCCTTTCCCACCTTCGCACCTTCTACCCTTCTAACCTTTCTCGATCTCGCTCGTGCCCTTTCCCCGCCCCAAAGCGGGCGGAGGATCTTTCTTCTATTCATCATGTCCCCACACGTTCCCGGCTCACCGCCTCCCCCCGGGCCGCACCCGCCCCCGCTCATCGACTTCCCGCCTGTCCCTCCGGTCTCTTTTGTCCTTTCCGTCCCTTCGGTCCCTCCCTCTTCCCTACGCCAACGGCGTTCCGCCCTCTAGCCCAGGGTCGGTCGCCTCGGCGACCTACCCTGGGTCCGCGCAAAAAAAATCTCCCCCTACCCCAACGGGGTTGCGGCCTTTCCGATCCGCCCCATCGGGGCGATGGAACGTAGCCACGGTCGTAAGACCGTGGAACGGGAGTTCACAAAAAAACACCCCGCCCCGAAGAGGGCGGAGGATTACTCTTCTATTCACCATGTCCCCGAGCGCCACCGCCTCACCGCCTTCCCTCCGCCTCACCCGCCGCCGCTTCCAACACGAGGACCTTTTTTTGCTCCTCTGGAATCAGCGTGCCGCATTCGGGACATCTTCAGGCACGACCACTACCTCGGATGCTGCAACCCAGGCGCAGCGACTACATAATGAGTAGCCGGACTTCTTTGAACACGAACACATGCACATGCACTCGTAACCCACGGGGCACGATTTCGACGCGCGGCTACGGCTGCCGGATGGATCACTGCATGAGCATTGGCGCAATACCACTTGTGCTGGCCGACCCGATGGCTCTCCGGCCGGATCGCGCGCGGTCTCTTGATCCGAACGCGGAGAAGCCACAACAACGGCGTCCTTAAAACCGAATTCCGCCTTGAATGATTGCTTCGCGCCGTGTACATCAATTCTCATCAGCGCTGCCTGTTCGTCGTACTCCAGGTCCAGATAGCCCACGATGTGAAACACGGCGGCGAACTGCTCGGCGTGCGCGACCGGTTCGACTGGGAACCGGTGGACAACGGTGCCCGTTTTGGCCTCCTGGCTGAACGTGACCCGATCGTCCCTCTCCGCCAGAGAAAATCCGGCGAGTTTGCTCCTGAAGCCAACGGTCTTGTTGTCCCCCACTTCGATGATGATCAGGCCATCGGAGCGAATCCACACGACGCCTAGGCCGTCATACGGCAACTCCAGATTGCCCATGAGATCGCTCGACCGCGGTTTCGTCGATGGGTTGTAGGCGGACGCCCGCGGCGACGGCCCTGACAAAAACAGGATTGCAGCGGAGCTTGCAACAACAAAGGCGCCCACAATGGTCTTATGGAAATAGTTCGGATGCATAACGAAGACCTCCGTTGATTGCGTGAGCTAATCTCGTCAGTTCATCGAGGACTGTCCCGAATCACCTGCAAGAGGAGCCGTCTGCCCTGTCAATATAGACCGCTCATTACTTATAGCTTTTGAAATCTGGTTGTTATTTTCGTTCATCGTGACGCAAGGCACAGCTCCGCTTTCCAATCGATGCGATAGAGAAGCGATGAGATGTTCGAGCAAACTTGTCATCGCTTCTCGGCCGGCCCGATTGAGTCTGCCGTTTAGGTCGTGATAGTTCATGACCCAGAGAATAGGAGTCGTCCTACGGGCACTCTCCTCTTGCGAGACGGTAGGTTTTTGGCTGGAGATGTCCCACGCCTCAATTCGGATACTCAGGTGGCCGCGGCTGTAGCCAATCGTAAACGCTTCGTAACTCGCGACATTCGTTACTAGGAGTACCCCACGATGGCCCAGCCCCTTAAGCTGCGAGCAGACGAGCGATGGCTCAAGTTTGGCCTCGGCAGAGAGCTTTAGGTTGAGGCTCGATAACTCAATTAACGCGTTACTCATTCTGCTCGTGAGCGCTTCACTCACGCATTGGTACTCTGGAAAGCTCGGCGCATCCACCGAAGGGGCAGTTTCGTTCAACCTCCAGGTACAGCCGCCAGCGGAGCAGATGCGATCAGCGGTTGCCCAGATAATCGTGTCTTCTCCTATGCTAAAGGGCTTTTTCCCCACTTGAGTCACTGATTGCAAGTTGGTATCGACTGTCGTTGTTGAACATCCGCCACTCAAGAACATGATGTTAAGCAACAGCAGGCCAGAAACTCGAATTGTGAACGACTTGATCATTTCAATCTCCCAAATAATTTCCATCTCCCGTCACACGCTGCCATCCTCCCTGCGCCGATGTGGCGGCGGGGAGGCGGAACTCAACAGCGAAAGCAGCAATTCGCCAACCGTACGCCCGTTTCCCTCGCTCACTCCCGCCAACCGATCGATCGGTCGCGCCGACCCGCGCCAAAACGCCGTTAGCGCCCCGTCTACCGAGACGTCTTCGCTGCATCCAGGATGATCCATGCTTTTCGTGACTATTGATCTTTGCTCACCGAATCGTTTTCGATCACCAAGAACTCAACCGGCCGTTTGGCAGGACGCAGTTCGAGTCCGAGGGACTCGCGGATAGCCCGAATAAGCGAGTCCGGCTCATTGAGTTTCCCTTCCAGACGGATATCGTACCGGCCCTCAAGGCCCGTTTCGTCGATGACAGGTTTCTTAATCTGCGAACCCAGCCCTCGCGTCAGCGTCGCGAGGGGTTCATTGATCAGCTCAATGCGTTTTGGCGAGAATTTTGTAGACGTTCCACCCTCGCCCATGATGCTCGACGCGAGTTTCGCTGGACTGTCCTTTATTTTTTCCAATACGTAAACGTCTGTTTCGCGAGTTTCACGACGCGTCTTGATCCGAAAGGTCAATTCCACTGCTCGGCGAAGTAATTGATAGAGTTGCTCCTCCTGATCATTTGGCGCCGATGCGATGACGTCAAAGGTGCCCTTCGGCAGATCGGCCTTCACATCTATTTGGAATCTGGGGAAATCGTAGATATTGGAAAACAGGAAGCCCGGTTTACACCCCGTCATGGAGAATCTCCCGCCGCCGTGACCGCCACTCCCCATTTTCACTTTCGATGGGCGAATGAGAATCTGAAAGAGGGCGTCCAGTGCTTCTTTTTCGTTCGAATCGATCCGATCGTCTTCAACCTCACGAAACGCTGGCAGATTGAGCGGTTGGCCGGCGAGCAGCGATTCAAGGACCCTTACTGTCACGGCGTCTGGATCTGCCATGGCTATCGTGACGCCTTTGCCATCAACCAATACGGTCAGGGGAATTCCTCGAACGGCGTAATCGCGGAACAGGGAACCATTCGTATCCAAGCCGATCCAGCCCTCAATAGGACGGCGCTTCAGGAAAGGAACGATCTTCTCTTCCGATTGTTCGGTCACGGCTATGAATTCGATTGGACGATCTTTGAAGTGATTGCGAAGATCGTTCAGGTGCGGAATCGACGCCACGCAGGGCGCGCACCAAGTTGCCCAGAACTCCAGTACGACGCATTTTCCTTTGAGCGAAGACCAGGACGGGGCAGCGCCATCGGAAGCCTGAAGGAATTTTTCAATCGACAGCGCAGGAGCCACTTTTCCGATGAGGTCGGCTTGGCGCACTTTCTTGTTCGCTGGGTCTGACGCTACCTTCGCTGGGGGGTCGTCCACCGCACCGACCGCGGCGCACGAAAGGAAAATCGCACCCACCGCGACCCTTGCGATTCCACTGAACTTTGCGGCAGTGTTCATTGAACTATCTCCTTCGAAACTCGGAAGAGTCACCTATTCGTCTTTGGCCGGTCTTGCTGCTTCGCCGCGACGTGCGAAGCCGGAACTCAACAGCAAAAGCAGTATTTCACCAAACGTACGCCCGTCTCTCTCGCTCGCCCCCGCCAACCGATCGATCGGTCGCGCCGACCCGCGCCAAAACGCCCGCATCGCCCTGTCCATCGCCCGCGCTGAGACGTCTTCGCCGCATCCAATATGATCCGTTCGTCTCATGGCACATCCTCCAAAAAGCCGGCGTTGGCGCCGACCACTCGCCGCTCATATCCCGGTCTCAAGCCTCAAGCCCCAAGCCCCAAGCCTCAAGCCTCAAGCCTCAAGCCTTTTACATAGTCCCCCCACCCCCGCCCGCGCAACGGCCGGTTTGCATAATTCTTTTGTTTTTCCCTAACCCCTTGCCCCGCCAGCACTAAGGGTCGCCGATTCCCCGCTCCTGGCTCTTCCTCAAGCCTCAAGCCCCAAGTCTCAAGCCTGTTCTCAGGGTGCGCTGAGCAAGTGTAGTGGTCAGGGGCAAAAGAAAGGGGCGAGGGCGGTGTCGATCATGGCTTGTAACCGAAACCACGATCGTCTCGGTGTCTCTGTGGTGCAATCTTGTTCATCCTCTAAATCCAGTCCATCCACTCCCCGTGTTCCGTTTTTTTCCACTATTTTCCGTCAAAAAAATGGAGGCCCCGATGTCGTCCCTGGCCAAAAAACTCCTTGAGGACCTCCGCCGCCAACTCGACCTCGTCATCGTCCACTCGCCCGCAGGGTCAAGACGCGCGAATTCCGCGCTTCGACGACTCCGCGCCCGAAGAATCTCCGACGTAAGACCCGGTTCTGTTTTAGGAGGCCCGCTTCGCGGTCTGCTCCACCGCCAGCGGATCGCCGAACTTCTGGCGCTGCGAGACCGTCAGCAGGCTCGCGAGCTGCCGCTTCATCCTGTCAAAGGTCTGGGAGATCGGCGCCAGCAGCCGTTGCAACTCCGCCTGCGCCGCCACGAGCTTGGCCCCATCCTTCTCGCCCACGATCCGCCCCTCCCACTGCGCAATCGCCTCCTTCTTGTGCTCGCGGTACGTGATCGCCTCCTTCTTCGACTTCTTGAGGATCGCCTCCGCCTGAACCCGCTGCCGCTCCTCGCACTCGTAGGCATGGCAGAACCACTTCACATACTTGTCCCACGCCGATTCGTCGACCGCGGCCGTTGCCTCGTCCGGCTTCTGGCCCGAGCGCGCCGCTTCGACCAGCGCGTTCTTCTCCGCCTCGCGCGCTCGGTGCTCGGCCATCGAGCCGGCATGAACCGGATCGTTCTGCAAGCCCCAGTCGGCCGGCGACCAGTTCCCCGCCTGCCACTTCTCCACCATCTTCTTCATGTCGTCATGTCGGTGAACAAACGCCCGCAGGTCCGCCTGGAGCAGCTCCCGCTGTTCCGCGGTCATCGATTTGTCCAGCCGCGACGCGACGCGCTGGATCACCTGCATCCCCTCGTCCATCATGGGGCGCATCCGATTGGACCATTCCTGCACCTGCTCCGGCGTGAATGGCTCGTTGTTCGCCCGCGTCTTGGCCACTTCCAGAACGATCGGCACGATGTCCTTGAAATGCCGCATCGCGAACGTCATCGTCTCCTGGCGAAAGGCGCTGTCGAGCTGCGTCCGCTGATCGTGCGTCAGCATGAGCCGCTCCTGCACCGCGTTGAGGAAGACCTCCTGCCGCTGGTGCGGATTCCACGGCGCGATCCGGCCGACGTCGCGCATGAGCTGCCGCGCGAACTGATCCGGCTCGGAATTCCAATTGTGCTGGCTGAAAATCTGGTCCGTCGCGTCTTCGAGCACCTGCGACTGGCTTTCCCACGGGCCGATTTTTTTCGCGGCCTCCATGACTTCGTTGGCCTGCTTCAGTTGATCCGGCGGCAGCGGCAGCGGCCGCGGCTCCTGGCCGCGCAGGGGAATCGCGCCCCACAGCGCCAACGCCAGGACGCATACGGCCCGTCGAATTCCATGCTTCACATCAGAGTCCATGATTGCCTCGATTTCGAGCCCGATGAATCGCCTCGCGCAGCTTCTCATGCACCTCCAGCGGCCGCGACACCATCCGCCACGCCGCCCCGCCCCGCGCGCCCGGCGCGCCGCCCGCCGTCTGAAACAGGATCGTCCCAATCCGCGTCAGACGCTCCAGAAATGAAAGCGTCAACTCCGTATGCTGAATCCGCTCCAGCGAACACTCGAACACCTCGACATTGACGATCCCCCGAATCCGCATCACCCGCCGGTTCGTCAGGATGTAGAGCCGCGACACCCACTCGAGCAGCGCCCACGCCAACCGCAGACCCGCGATCCCAAAGCCAAGCTGGTACAGATACCATCGATAGGTCGACTGAATCGGCAGCGCCCCGCTGGCCGCCAGGAGCGCCAGCAGGAACCCCGTCGCCACCCACCGCAGCGACATGAACACCACGAACCACGGCGACGGCTTGATCGCAAAATGCACGATCTCGTCCCCGTCGAGAAGATGCGCCGGCACCGCCTGTTCCACGGCCAGACCCAACGCGTCCCCCTGCGCATTGGCCACCAGGCTCGGCCGCTTTTTCGGCGGGTCTTCCAGCACAATGCTCACGCGTAAAGCTCCGGTCGCAAGACGCCAATGTCCGGCCAGTTCCGGTAGTGCCCGTCATAGTCCAGTCCATACCCCACCACGAAGACATCGTCGATGTCGAACCCAACGAAGTCCGGCACCAGGTCTTTCGGGGCCTTTCCCGTCTTCCGCAGCAGTACGCAAATCCTCAGGCTCGCCGGCTTCCTTGGCCCCAGTTGATCGCGGACGGAACGCAGCGTCCCGCCGCTATCCAGAATATCGTCCACAATGAGTACATGCCGACCGGCGATGTCCTCGCTGAGGTCCTGCACGAGTTGCGTCCCGGCGGTCGTCGTCGTGGCGCCGCGATAGCTGCTCAGCGTCATCAGACCGATCCGCATCTTGAACGGAAGCCGCCGCATCAGGTCCGCGAGGAAGATGATGGAGCCGGCCAGGATCGGAACGATGATCAGGCCCTCGCTCTCCTCGCCATAGGTCCGGGCGATGCCCTGCGCCAGTTCGGCCACGCGGCGCTCAATCCGTTCTCGCGGGATCAAGATCCGCGCCAAGTCCTGTTCCATTTCGCTATTATAGATCGAAATGAAGGACTCCACCAAACCCGGTCGGAGTGCTTCGGCAGCCGCGTCAGACCCACCGGCTATTCCGCAGGGGCGGCCTCGCGCGCCCGAATTCCCAAAACGGACCCCCTCAGAAACATAAGCTCATCGAATACCAGCTTCGGCGATCCGTCCGCCTTGAACAAGCCGCAGCCCGGCGAGTCCGGCGCGCGATCCGCCGGGGACGCCCACGTCACCGTCTCCACAAACGGCTTCGAAAAGGCGATGCGATACAGCTCGCGCGCCCATTCGGCCTGCACCGCTTCCGACCAGGGCCCGCGCCACTCTCCGCTTTGCGCCGCGCCGGCGGATGATGGCGCCGCCGTGGCGGTGATGTGCAGCGGCTTGCCGAGGTTTCCGAACCGGTCGATCAGCGATGAAATCTGCATGAAATCTCGCACCCAATTGCCCGCCCCGTCGCCGCTGAAGAGCAGCTCCAGGCCGAACGCGTCGAAGTGAATGCCGCTCTGCACGGCGATCTCTGCGTACAACAACGGCAGCGCCGTCTGTGCATCTTCCGCGTAATACTCGCCCCACGGCAGTTGAATCCCCAGCAGGATCGAACTCCGCGGCGACGCCTGCCGCGCCATCGTCGCCGACAGCCGCGTCAACTCCATGAGCTGTTCAAACGTCAGCTTGAACGGATTGTGCGCGTGAATCCCCGTCGCCACTTCCCACGCCTGCACGTACGGACCGAACGTCTTGACCGTATGTCGAACGTGGCGCATGACCATGTCGCGCAGCTTCTCGAACTCTTTGGGGCCGACGCGAACCCAATCCGGCAGATCGCCCAGCGAAAATGAAACCAGAGACGATCCCCAGACGTGCAGCCGCTTTTCCCGCGCCCAGCGCAGCCACGCCTCCATCGCCCCCATCGCGTGCTTGCCTTCGCGCGGCTCGCACGAACCCCACCGAAACGGCACGCTGATGAAATCGAACGCCTCCACCAGTTTCGGCCCGTAGGCCGGAGGAACCGTCCCGCTCTGCCCCCCCGACGGAAAACACTGCGCCGCCTCCAGCCGGATGCCCATCGGGCGTCGCGAGAGCTGGCCCGCCGCGCGCCGCCGCTTGAGGAAAACGTCCGCATGAAACGCCCCGATGGATTCGCCGACCTTCACCCCTGCCGCCAGGGCCTCGTCCGCCTGCCGCGCGGCACTCGCGTCGTCGGCCGCCGTCATCGCCGCCACGAGCTGATCACGCGCCGCATCCACCTCGTCATACAGCGCCTGCCCCTCGTTAAAATCGTAGAGCCCCCAGTCCTCGCGCTTCTGGCTGATCCGCATCAGCTGACCGCGCGCCAGCTCGACGTGCAGGTGATATGGCTCCTTGCGCTCCAGGAGCCGCGGCGTCTCCAGCATCACCCGTCCCAGGCCCTTGACCGGCCATAAGATCGCCAGTGCCGCCGCCCCCCGCGTCTTCGGCTCGCACACCAACTGCCCCCCGGTGAACTTCAAATCCGCCCGGATCGGCGTGCGATCGCTCCCGAGAAGATGGGCCCCCTGAAGGTCCAGACCTTTCGCCGGCGCGCCATCGACAAAGACCCTGAAACGGAGCATGACTTACCTATGATAAGGCGACCGATCGATCCGGTAAATCGACCGCTAAGTGCCGGTGGGATGGGGCGCAGCAACCCGCCATACGCCCGTCGCTCGTGACATAGGCTGCTGGAAAGCCGTCAAACCGCTGGGACCGTGCAGGATTTTACGATCCGCCAATCACGGCGGACACAAGCTCGGTTTCGAAAGCAGCTCCACCACAAACAGATCGACGTCTATGTCGGTGCTCAGCTGCCCGTCGGCATCCATGTCCGCGCAGACGCAGTCGGGCGTAACGGGACCGCCGAAGTAGTTGACGACACAATCGGTGAACTTCTGGATGTCCTGTCCGTTGACCCGGTTGTCGCTGTTCATGTCGCCGAGGCAACGACAATCAGGGATGCAGTCGCAGCAGACGGTGATGCTACCGTCTTGGTTGACGACCCGCTCCTTGTGGCAGACATAACCCTCAGGACAAGCGCTGATGCACTCGACATCGCTGCCCGTGGCAATGCGGATCGTGCCGGTCGTGGACCCGGACTTGCCGGCGAGAGGGCCTCCGGGGTTGCCGACGAAGTCGATTCGATAGGTGATGTCGAAGAAGCTGTCGACGGCCCATTGACCGCCGGGAAGCTGCGTCAGCGTGGTGTGGCCCGGGCTGGGCAGCCCGAAATCGCTGCCCCCTACGATGCGGAGAAGGTCGAAGTCGGGATCCCCGATGATCTGTCCAAACCACCGGAACATGTCCGTGTCGAAGGACTGAACCGGATCGAAGGGCGTTCTCGGCGCGGCGTGAATCTCCAATCCAACGGGTATGTTAATGTTGCGGTTGAAGCCGGCGAGGCCGCCGGTGCCCTGCATGATCAGGTTCAAGGTTGAATTGGCGCAGGATTTCTCACCGCCGAGCGAGCCCCCCGGTGCATAGCAGATCGGACCGATGGGAACCGGGAAGGAACATACGCTGTTGGCGGCGCAAGAAAAGTTGTGAAGCGTCGGCGCGCAGTCGATCGAATCCGGCTCGACGCCGTCGAGGATCTGCATGGGCTGGCCGGTGGGGCTCTTGTACTGGCAGCCGTCCGGCGGAAGATGGACCGTCCCCGTGCCATCCTCGGGAACGACGCACGGATTCACAAACGGGGCGACCACCTCCGCGTGACACGCCTCGCTCGGGCGACATTCACACTCCGTAACGAGGAACTGGCCCGACGAAGGATTGACCCGTATGCAACGCGGAGAGCATCCCTGGAATGGGCCGCAGAACGACTGTTTGCAGGCGGAGCCATCCGGCAGCGGCTCGCAGGGGATCGGCACGCATTCGCAGCAGACATCGAATGTGCCATTAGCGTAGACGATCGTGTCGCGACGGCACTCGAACCCCGGCGGGCAGTCGCCCTGACAGGAAGGCCCGCCGCCCGTCATGATGCGAATCGTCCCGGTGGTGGACCCGGACTTGCCGGCCAGCGGGCCGCCCGGCGCGCCGACAAAGTCGATGCGGTAAGTGATGTCGAAGAAGCTGTCGACAGCCCATTGACCGCCCGGGAGCTGTGTCAACGTTGTATGGCCGGGGCTGGGCAAACCGAAATCGGTACCCGCCACGATGCGGAGCAGGTCGAAGTCGGGATCGCCGATGATCTGGCCGAACAATCGAAACATGTCCGTGTCGAAAGATTGATTCGGCTGACCGATCATCCGCGGTGCGGCGTGAATCTCCAGTTCGACGGGCAGATTGATATTGCGGTTGAATCCGCCGAGGCCACCGGTACCCTGCATGACCCAGTTCAGTACCGAATCGGCGCAGGATTTTTCGCCGCCCAGAGAGCCTCCCGGTGCATAGCAAATCGGACCGATGGGAACAGGGAAGGAACAAACAGTGCTGGCGGCGCACGAGAAATTGGAGAGAGTCGGGGCGCAATTGATCATGTCCGGCTCTAGACCGTTGATGATTTGCATGGGCTGGCCGGTCGGGCTGATGTAAGCGCAGCCCTGCGGCGGAAGATGGACCGTTCCCGTGCCATCCTCCGGAACAATACAAGCGACCGTACCGCCTGGAGCCGGCTCGGCGTGACAAAGATTTTGGCCCGCACAGACGCAATCCAGGATGGTATCTTCGCCCGTGAAGGGATTATGGTGTATGCAGTGAGGCAGGCATGGGCTGCCGGCGTCATCGCAGATGTCGGGCTCGCAGACCCGGCCCGCCGGGTCTGGTATGCAGGGCGGCCCCGCCTGGACATCCCGGTCCGCGACGATGACGCTTGAAAGCATGAGTGACGTGAGAACAATAGACCGCGCGATGAGACGATTCGACGGATGCACGTTAATTCTCCTCAATAAACTAGAAGCAGAACGAAGAACAGTCTGCGTGAGAGAAGGGGGACGCTCCAGAATTCCGCTCCTGCAAGTCCCTTTATGTTACTAAATTGCAGGAGTCCGAGTCAACGACAACCAAGGTCATTTTCAAGGCGAATCCGGAATTCAAAGGCCGAGGTTCTTGAATTCCCAGATATGTTCCGCGAGCCTGATTCGACCTCGCGAATCAACGCTCACGCCCTCTGCCGCCAACCGCCGGGCCTGCAAACGCGGCCCCTCCCCGCCGCGCAAACTGATCCGCCCCGCCGCATTCACCACGCGATGCCACGGCACGCCATCGGCGAGCGGTGACGCGCGGAGCACCCGCCCAACGAGTCGCGCCCGCCGCGGCAGCCCCGCCGCCTCCGCCACCTTTCCGTAGGTAGACACAAATCCCGGCGGTATCCGCCGAATCACGCGGAGGATCTTCAGCTCCGCTGCGCTCGGCGCCTGCTCATCGTCGACAGAACCAGCCGATTTCTTTCGCCGCTTCCGCATGCGCCACCCGCCGATCGCCCGTGCAATTTATCCCTATGACGCGATTGTCACGCCCATTTCACCCCCCATTAAGCTCCTGGGGAAATACTTCCTTAGATTGGCGCGCATCAGACAGGTTTCCTTTTCCGAAATCAGATCGCGACAACAACGGAGATTGATCATGTTCAAAAGGACTTCACAAGACATCAAATGGGTCGTAGCCATCGCCGGGACATTCTCCTTAACCGCCTCCGTCGTCGGCCAAGAGACGGTGACGAAGGTGACAGTGTATCGCTCGGGCGACGATTTCGGGATGGCCACGCGCTGGGAAAAGACATCGAGCGTGGTCGGCCGCAAGGTGGTCACGACCACCCATGAGGACATCGGCAAGGTCGAGGACGTCGTCGTTGATCCGCGTTCGGGTCGTATTCTCTACGGCGTCGTATCATTCCATCCGACCGTCGGCGTCGGCGAGAAACTTTACCCGATTCCCTGGGATTCGCTGGAAATGCCCGCCGACAACTCCACGGTCGTCCTGAAGGTAGAGCGCGACCGGCTCAGGAACGCGCCCAGTTTCGTACGCACTGAATGGCCCAATCTCACCGACGAAAAGTACGTCACGACAACCTACCGGTATTACAACGTGCCGACTTATTGGGAGACCGACAGGCGCACGACTCGTCTCGTATCCGAGCGAACAACGGACGGCGATGTGAAAATCTATCGCGAGCGCTGGTATTCGCCCCCCCGGACTGCGTACAGAACGACGCAGCTCGTCGGCCGTACCGTCCGCAATCGGCAGAATGAAGACCTCGGCAGAGTCACCGATATCTCGATCGACCCCGACACCGGCCGCATCCTGTACGCCGTGATCGATTCGAACGGTCGCTACTATTCGATTCCCTGGCCGGCGTTCATCGAGACGAGCGACAACTCGTACTTGATTCTGGATGCGGACAAGGACCTGTTGACCGAGCAGGTCAGTTTCACAGCGGACCGCTGGCCGAACATGGCCGACGAGCAATGGGCGACGACGACGTACCGGTACTACCGGGTCAAGCCCTATTGGACAAAGGTCGAGTACGACGACGACGAAATCGAGATCAAGCGGAGCGATGGCAAGGAAATCGAGATCGAACGCGACGACGACGATGACGACGATTAGGTCTTAGTGAACCGCTTTAGCCCCCGGTCAATGACCGGGGGCTTTCGGTGCTTATTCCGAATTCCGAGATCCTGTCCACTTAAATCCCCACCGGATTCAGCGGCCCCTCCCCCCGCAACACCGACACCACGTTCGCCGCCGCCGTCTGCGCCATCCGATTCCGCGTCGAGACCGTCGCCGAGCCGATGTGCGGCAGGAGCACGACGTTCTCCAGCGCCATCAATTCCGCCGGAATCATCGGCTCATTCAGGTACACATCCAGCCCCGCCGCCGCGATTCGACCCTGCGCCAGGGCCGTCGCCAGCGCGCCCTGGTCCACGATCGCCCCGCGCGATGTATTGATGAAGATCGCGTCCTTCTTCATCCGCCGAATCGCCCGATCATCGATCAGCCGCCGCGTATCGCGCGTCAGCGACAAGTGCACGCTCACAAAATCGCTCTCCTCCATCACCTCGGCCAGCGTCCGCCGCTCCGCCCCCAGCGCCGCCATCGCCGGCTTGTCGCTCCTCGCGAAATACAGCAGCTTCATGTCGAACCCTCGCGCCCGCCGCGCCACCGCCGTCCCGATCCGCCCCGCCCCGACAATCCCCAGCGTCTTGCCATACACGTCGGCCCCCAGGAAATCGAGCATGTTCCAGCCCCGCCACACCCCCGCACGCACCAGCCGCTCCGCCTCCCCCACGCGCCGCGCCGCCGCCAGCATCAGTGCCCACGTCAAGTCCGCCGTCGCCTCGGTCAAGACGTCCGGCGTATTCGTCACGACGATCCCCAGCCGCCCCGCCGCCGCCAGGTCGATGTTGTCGTACCCCACCGCACAATTGGCAAAGATGCGGCACCGCGGCCGCGACGCTTCCAGGACCGACTCATCGATTCGGTCGGTCGCCTGGCACATGACCGCGTCATACCGGCCGACCTCTCGGCAGAGCTCATCGGGCGTCAGCGCGCGTGGCAACGGGTTCATTCGAATGGTCAGGCCCGCCGACGCGAGCAGCGCGATCCCCGCCTCAGGCACGCTGCGCGTGAGGTAAACTCGATGGCCCCTCGTCGTCGGTTGGTCGATCGCCATCGTCACAGCATACTGGGGCGGATCGGCCCGGCAATTGTGCTGGCTCGGCCCGCGTTGGACCTGTATCCTAACCCCGCAGCGAACACCTCGGGCCCGAAGCGCCCGGAAACAGCCCCGCGAATCGGCGTCATCTATGGAAATGTGGGACCTGCTCAGGGGAATCATCAGCCGGCGCGAGTGGACCGACCTCGTCGAGCTGCTCGTCATCGGACTGGGCGTCTATGCCATCATGCGTTTCCTGCGCGGCACCCGCGGGGCGAGGCTGCTGCGCGGCTTTATTCTTCTCCTGGTCGCGAGCATGTTGCTGGTCTCCTTCATCGCCAACGTCTTCGATCTTCAGCGCATCAAGGTTCTCGGGCCGATCTTTGTGCAGGCCCTCTTCCTCATTGCGCTGGTCGCCTTTCAACCCGAGCTGCGCCGCGCCCTCATTCGCCTCGGTGCGACCACCTGGTTCGGTCCGTCGTCGCACGAATTCGATCGCGTCATCGATGAAGTCGTCGACGCCGCCGCCAATCTCTCCAAGAACAAAATTGGCGCGATCATCGCCTTCGAACGCGCCTCCGAATTCGGCGGTCTCATGGAAACCGCCTGTCGGATGGATGCCGAAGTCTCCAAGCAGCTTATCCAGACAATCTTCTGGCCCGGCTCCGCCCTGCACGACATGGGCGTGGTTATCTCCCAGGGCCGGATCGCCGCAGCCGCGGTACAATTCCCCTTGACCGACTCCGACGACCTCGATCCGTCGATGGGCTCGCGCCACCGCGCCGCCATCGGGCTGTCACAGGAATCGGACGCGCTCGTCGTCGTCGTCAGCGAGGAGACCGGCGTCATCAGCCTGGTCGAAAATGGAAAAATGGAACGCCCCCTGGCGCCGGAACAGCTTCGACAGCGCCTCCGCGATCGGCTCAGTCGCGCCCCCAGCGAGCCGCCCGCCGCGCCGCCCGCATAAGTGCCGAGGGAATTGCCCATGTGGGACCACATCAAATCCTTTACCGCGATCGCGGTGATCACCGTCCTGATCTGGTTTGCCGCCGACCGCAACGTCTCCGAAGAGCAAGCGTTTCAAATCGCCGTCCGCGTCGTGAGCGAGGACCCCGAACGCTACGCCTCCATTGCCGCACCACCCTATCAGACCACCCTCACCGTCACGGTCGTCGGCCGCCGCCGCCTCCTGCAGGAGACGGCCGAACTGATGAACAGTACCGCCGTCTTCGATGCCGTCCTCGATCGCAGTGAGACGCTAGGGACCCAGCCGCGGCCCATCGCCTCACGCGACCTCCTGGAGCGGATCAAGCCCCTCGATGATCTGGCGTGGGTCATCAAAAGCGTCGAGCCCGCCACGGTCGACATCCTCGTGGATGAATTCGAGACCATTCCCAACGTCAAGGTGGAGCCCACTTACGGCGACCTGAAGGTGACGGCCGATCCTTCTCCCGCCGAAGTTTCCGTTCGCCTCCCGAGATTTCGCGCGGGAGAGCTGAGGCGGCGGCCCGTCGCCACGGCCGACGCCGAATCGCGCATCCGCGCCGCCGTCAAACCCGACGGCAGCTTCCAGATCAAGGCGCCGCTCACCTGCGAAGCCCTCAAGGAACTTCCCACCGATTCCCGGATCAAGATCCTCCCCGCCGAAGAAGTCCTCATCACCGGTCAGATCGAATCGCTGACCGCCACTCGGCGCAAAGGGCCCATCCAAATCACCTGGTCGATCCCGCAACAGGTACAAAAGGACTATGTCGTCGTGGTGGATCCCGAGACAAACTTCCGCCCGGATGTCGACGTTACCGGACCCAAGGACGCCATTGACCAACTCGATCCTCGGGACATCCGCGCCTTCGTCGAGGTCCTTACCGCGGACACGGAAAAACCGCGCACCAAAATCCGCCGCGCCGCCCAATTCGTTTTCCCCAAGGGCTTTGAACTGGCCGCCGGCGCACAACCGTATGAAATCGCGTTTGAACTCGAGCCGCGGATCACATCAGACATCGTGGGTTCCGATGAGTAGCTGTGCCGGTAAGTCCGGGGCCGCGTGTGTCCTCACCCGCTCGTTGACGCATCCGGCGCCGCGGCGGAAAACAGCGTGCCGCGCGATCGGCCCGCATTGCAATCTCTAACTCCGGACGGATTCCGTGGTTAGTGAAAATCAACAATCCGACCTCGCTTGTCGCGGCCGTCGCCGACGAATTTTTGTGATTTGTTCGTTGCTAACAACCGCCTTTGGGTATAATGGCACCGTTAAGCAAGTGTGGGGCTGTTGGCGCTTTCCGGACGCGGGAAATGGCTGTCAATGTTTGAGCGGCTGATCTATGCCACTCGAGCGCCGGTCAACGGACCAGTGCTCGGCTGATAATGATCGGTCGCTCAAACGGCAATGGCCGAGGTCGAAGGAAACAAAGCCCTGCTCTTGCTTATTTTTTTTGCGCCCACGGAATGACGCGATGCCGTCGAAGTGGTTTCTTGCCCTGTCGGCGTTCATCCTCCTCGTCGCCTTCGTTTTTCTTCGCCGCTCATTCGGCTCAGTTGCGGGTCGCTGCCCGCACTGCCATTCACCCCTCCCCAACCGCAGCGCCCCCCGCTGCCCGGCCTGCGGGGAGAATACGTAAGAATTACTTCAAAAGGTTTTTTCGCGCGACTGCCACGGAATAGAAAATCAAATCAAAATGAGTAGTGGGCCAACTGCGGCTGTTGCTTTCCATATTTCGGTGATTGAACGCCGCGATGCGGTAAATCATCAAAGCAACATATCAATTACTGCGCAACCGCCGAACCCAATGAAGTAGTGGCTTAATAGCAACCCCATGGTCACGAATCTCATAAACGCGCGGTCTGCTTCGATAGGCTGCGTCCGGCCCGAGCATGCCGCCTTGCTTGCAGCAACCCGCACCGCGAGCCGACGCGAGTTCGCGAAGCTATACATGATCAAAAACAATCCGGACAAAACAAAAAGAGACTCTCCCGCACGGCCGGAAAGTACAGCGGCGGCTGTCGCCGACCAGAAAACAACGGGCGGCCAAAAAGTGTGCAGTATTACTCCCCAGAGGGTGATCGGCCTGAATCCGCCGGTATGTACTTGCGGTAGTCGCGCTGGATCAAAGCCCTTCCCGCACTCCGGGCAGCGATTCTCCGGCAACCCCGTCAGGTTGTAGCCGCAGGTCGGGCAATACAGCGTCGCCATGAAACCGCTCCGGCCCCTCTACATTATACCCGTTACAGGGCCGTTCCTTGACCGCCGGATCGGGCCGCATCATACTTGGCTGCCCCACTCGCCGCTGATCATCGAATGTAGGCGAAAGCGGCCCGAGCGGCCCTCGTTTACCTTATGTCGGAAATATTCGCCCCGCGGCCCGGCAATTCACTCGGCACGGCAAACCGCATCCCACGGAACTTTAGAAAGGAACTTTCATGAGAATGCAACGACTCCTCAGACTGTCACTCTTATCTCTGGCCGCGCTCACGGGCCCGCTCGCCTTGCTGACCGGTTGCGGCGAATCCGGCTCGAAGTGGGGCGGCAGCGCTGTCCCCAAAGACATGGCCAGCACCCCACTGGTTGCCCGCGGCATCCTCTATGGAAACCCCGACAAGGCCAGTCCCCAGATCAGCCCCGACGGCCGCCATCTCGCCTACCTCGCCGAGGTTGACGGCGTCATGAACGTCTGGGTCGCCCCGCTCAATCAGCTCGACGCCGCCAAGCCCGTCACCCAGGACACCAAGCGCGGCATTCGCAACTATCAATGGGCCTATGACAACGAACACATCCTTTACGTTCAGGACGAAGGTGGCGATGAGAACTGGCACGCCTATGCCTCGAATCTCGCGACCGGCAAGACCCGCGACTTGACGCCGCTACCCGGCATACAAGCCCGCCTCAACGGCGCCAGCGAGCGCCTGCCCGGCGAACTGCTCGTCGCCATCAATGATCGCGACAAAGAGCAGCACGACATCTATCGCGTCACCATCGCCACCGGCGAGCGCAAGCTGGTTCAGAAGAATGAAGAGGGCTACGTCGGATTCGTCCCCGATGACGATCTGAACATCCGCCTGGCCTTGAAGATGACGCCCGACGGTGGCATGGACTACTTCAAGCCCGAAGGTGAAAGCTGGACGCTCTTTACTCAGGTCCCGGCCGAAGACGCCCTGTCCACCGAGCCCCATGGTTTCGACAAATCCGGTAAGGTCCTCTATCTCAACGATAGCCGCGGCCGCGACACCGCAGCGCTCGTGGCCTGGAACCTCGACACCGGCGAGAAAAAGGTCCTCGCCGCCGACGAACGCGCCGACATCGACACCGTCATGGCCCACCCCACGGAAAAGACCGTTGAGGCCGCCCGCATCACCTATGACCGCTCGCGCTGGAACATCCTCGATAACCGCATCAAGTCCGACATGCAGTACCTCTCCGGCGTGTCCGCTGGGGACGTCGATGTCATCAGCCGGTCGCTCGACGACAAGACCTGGATTGTGGCCTATCTCATGGACGACGGCCCGGTCCGCTACTACCACTATGACCGGCCGGCAAAGAAGGCGAATTTCCTGTTCACCAATCGCCGCCGCCTCGAGGGGCTACCCCTGGCGAAGATGCACCCCGTCATTATCAAGGCCCGCGACGGTCTCAACCTCGTCTGCTATCTCTCACTGCCGGTCTGGGCCGACAAGGGCGGCAAGGGGCGACCGAGCGCTCCGGTGCCGTTGGTTCTGAATGTCCACGGCGGACCGTGGGCGCGCGATCAATGGGGCCTCAATCCCACGCATCAGTGGCTGACCAACCGCGGCTACGCCGTCCTCAGTGTGAACTTCCGCGGCTCGACCGGTCTCGGCAAGAACTATACCAACGCCGGAAATAACGAATGGGCCGGCAAGATGCACGACGACCTCATCGACGCGGTGAACTGGGCCGTCGCTGAGAAGATCGCCGATCCGGCGAAGGTCGCCATCATGGGCGGCAGCTACGGCGGTTACGCGACGCTGGTCGGTCTCACGTTTACGCCCGACGTCTTCGCGTGCGGGGTGGACATCGTCGGCCCGTCGAACATCATCACCCTGCTCAACTCCATCCCGCCCTACTGGAAGCCCATGCTGGATATGTTCACTTCCCGCGTCGGCGACCATCGCACGGAAGAGGGCAAGAAGTTCCTCGAAGAGCGCTCGCCGCTCACGCACGTGGACAAGATCAAGAAGCCGCTGCTCATTGGTCAGGGAGCCAATGACCCGCGCGTCAAACAGGCCGAAGCCGACCAGATCGTGAAGGCCATGTCGGACAAGAACATCCCTGTGGCGTACGTTTTGTTCCCCGATGAAGGCCACGGCTTTGCCCGGCCAGAGAATCGCCAGGCGTTTTATGCCGTCGCCGAGGCCTTCCTCGCCAAGCACCTGGGCGGTCGATACGAGCCTATTGGTGACGACTTCAAGGGCTCCAGCATCCAGTCTCCGCACGGTTCGACGGAAGTCCCCGGCCTGGCGGAAGCCCTGCCCCAGGGCTAGTTCACGCCCAGCAAGCACAGAAGCAAATTGGGGAAGCCCGCCGAGACGCATCGGCGGGCTTCTTCGCTTTAACACCGTTTGGTTTTATAATGATCCTGTCTGTCTCGCATTCATTTTCGCAAGGTGACGAATGACTTCCCGCTGGTGTCTTGGTCTTGCCTTCGTCCTGGTCGGCGTTGTCTCGAATGCCGGTTCTGCATTTCAACCCACCTCCCGCCCCAATCGCCCCCTGGCGATCATCAAAGTCGAGCAGTCGGTCGCTGAAGTCGGCGCAGCCTGGTGCGGTTCGCGGATCCAGGGGGCCTTCGTCGTCCAGAACCTCGGAACGATCCCCCTTGAAATCTCCGGCTTTTCGTCCCCGGACGGCTGCCAAATGGACCCGAAGTCGCCGCGCCGAATCCCGCCGACCAGCCAGACGGAGCTCGTTCTTTTCGGAGTGGCGCCCTTTAACGACGGCGTTTTTGAAAAACACGCCACGCTGGAAATAAACGACCCCATCACGCCGAAGGTCACCCTCACGCTCCGGGGTATTGCCAAACCCCCGATCGAAGTTTCTCCCGCGATGGCCGGGTTCGGAAAAATCAGTGCCGGCCAACCCCGCGACATGACCATCACCCTCACCAATCACCTTGACGAGCCGGTCAAGATTGAGATGGAAAAAATCGACTCCGACGCCTTCGCGTTTGAACTCACCGAGACCCGGCATGGCGAAGAATACCAACTTAAGGTGAGCCTTAAGCCGCCCTACGATCCCGGCCGGCGCCAGGCGGCGATCAATCTCACGACGGACCTTAATTTCCAACCCAACATCCCCATCCGGGCGATGGCCTATCTCTCTCCGCGCATCGAAATCATCCCCAACAAGATCGAAATTGGCCCGCCCAATCCGGCCGCCGAAACCGCCCGAGTGCTCATGTTCGCCAACAACGGCGAAACGCCCGTTCATGTGCTCGAAGCCAGGACCGATGACCCCGCCATCGTCGTCGACGTCACGGACATCAAACCGGGCCGTTCCTATAAGATCACCGTGTTATTGCCCAAGGGATACGATCCCGGATCGAAGCCCAGAGTCATCACGCTCCATACCGACGACTCCCAACAGCCCACTGTCGAAGTTGCCGTCATCGGCCCGGCGGTTCCGACGTCCCCCTTGGCCGAAGGCGGGCTGCCCACTCCCATCGATAAACTCATCGGAAAGCCCGCGCCCCCATTCGAACTGACCACGATCGAAGGCAAGTCCGTCACCGCGTCGTCCGCGCAATCCAGCGTGCTCGCGCTGAACTTCTTCACCTCGCACAATTTCGACAACACGGAAGTCCTCAAGAAGTGCGAACAACTCCGCCAGCAGTACGAGCCTCGCGGCGTCCGCTTTATCAACGTCGCCGAACAGGGCCCCGCCGCTTCCTTTACGCAGGAGCAGATGGTCAATTCATTACAGGGACTGAAGGCCAGGGCCGAACTGGCCATCGATCTCGGAAACGTCGTCGCCGAAAAATACCATCTGGTCCTCTACCCCACGCTCGTCGTTATCGGCAAATCGGGCAAGATCGAAATCGTGCAGTCCGGCAATCCCCCTGACTTCGTCCCCAGCGTCAAGGCCCGCCTCGAAGCCCTCCTCGAACCGACGACGCTCGTTACTACGACTCCCACGTCCGGACCCACCCCTGAGGAAATTCTCCGACGGCCCGCCCTGGGGATGATCGGTCTCGCCATTCCAGCATTCTCTGCAAAGACGCTTCAGGACAAGCCCGTCGGGGACCAGGAGATCCAGGACGCCCCGGCGACCGTTCTCAATTTCGTCGCCGCCAACTGCGGCTTCTGCCGGCGGCAACTGCCCCTGGTCGAGTCGATCCGCGAGGAATACGAAAAGAAAGGCGTCCGCTTCGTCAACCTCATCCAGACGATGCGCAAGCCGATCGAGAGAGACGCGGCCGTCAAGACGATCGAAGCGACCGGCAGCAAATTGGAACTGGTCTACGAACCGGACAACAAGATCGGGGCTCTGTTCAAGGTCCGCAGCTTTCCCACGCTGGCCGTCGTCCGCCGCGACGGCCGCATCGAGACCGTGATCGTCGGCGCGAAGAAGAACATCGACGCACTGTTACGCACACAACTCGACACTATCCTCGCCGTCGACGGCAAGGCCTCGGGTTCGGCGCCATGACGCCCCATGGACCCAGCGACCGGGACGAGCGACGCGAAGCCATCGCCGCACGCAAAGGAAAAGCCCCGCGGCCGTCCTGGTTCTCCGGCAAGCGTCCCATCCTCCGCTTCGTACTTGTCTTTGCTCTTTTGACCGCGGCATTCAACATTCTCTACTACACGAAGCTCGCCCGCACCGATCTCTTTCGCTCCTACCTCAACGCCAATGCCTTCGCCGGCGCGCTCGTCCTTCGCGGCCTCGGCACGGACGCCACGGCGTCCGCCGGCGTCCTCTCCGGCGGCGCCTTTGTCATGAAAATCGCCGTCGGTTGCGACGGCCTTCAGCCCATCGCGCTGTTTTGTTTCGCGGTCCTGGCCTCGCCGCTCCCGTGGCGCTTCAAGCTGCCGGGCCTAGTCGCGGGAACAGCGGCGTTGCTTGCCCTCAACATCGTGCGCATCGTGACACTTTTTTGGGCGGGCATCCATGCCCCCCGCGTGTTCGAAATGCTCCACATCGATGTCTGGCAGACCATCTTCATCATCGCGGCCCTGTTGTTCTGGATTCTCTGGGCGCTCTGGGCCCTGAAGCGGCGCGCGCCAATCGTCCATGCGGCCTCGTAACGCCATCCTTCGCTTCCTCGCCCTCTTCATCTTGATCTATGCGCTCCTGATCCTCCCGTGGCCCGGTCTCGCGGACGCCTATGTCGCCACCACCAACGCCGTTGGCGCCCGTCTTCTCGGCACAATCGGCAAGGTCGGATCGGTCGCCTATGAAAGAGATCCGTCTCGGCGCTGGACGAGCAAACAGACGATGTACGACCGCAGCGCGAAAGTCGCGATGGCGGTGCGGCGCGGCTACGACAGCCGCCAGGATTACTTGGCGACGGCCTTGGTGGTCGCACTGATTCTGGCCACGCCGATTTCCGGGCGTCGAAAGGCGCTGGCCCTTGCGATGGGCCTCCTGCTGATCAATGTCTTTATTCTCTGGCGAATCTGGATCGGCCTGGTCGACATCTTCAGCGAGAAGCCACTCGAGTTCATCCAGCTCTCGCCGTTCTGGAAAGAGGTGGTCCGACTCGCCGTGCAGATCTTCGTTGGATCGATCGAGGCGACGTTTATCGTGCCGGTTTTCGTGTGGATCGTGGTCAGCCTGCGCCGGGCGGACCTCGATCAATTGACAAGTAAACGGCCCGGCCGCGCCTCACCGGGCACCGCCGGACCGTAATACTCAAGACGATTGGCATCGTCGATTTGCCATCGCCACCGGCATCGCAAAGATACACGGGGCGATATTTGGCGCCGTTCTAGCGAACCGCTCGCGTATACGCGCAAGGATCACAGGGCGAGGTCTCGCTCACGAGGGCCACCGCTGTGCTTGTCGCGCAGGGATCGCAGGGTTCGGCGCAGGCCACCTGGGGCTCCGAACAGGTCCCTGGTTTGAGAACGGCGACCTTGTCCTCTTCCTTGTCAAGGATGGTGCGCTCGCAGCGCTCGACGACTTCCGCCAGGACCCGAAGCCTTTTGCAGTTGATCACGAGGTCGCCGGAGACACACTGGGAAAAGCTGCCTTCGAACTCGATCTCATCGTTGTCATCCGCGTCGAGGGGCGACGGGCAGTCAAGGGGGATCGTGAATGTGGCCAGTTGGCCGCATTTGTCCGAGGGGATACAGTTGCAATCTCTCAACGTCAAGACGAGATCGAATTGCGAATCGCTCGCGGGATCCTCGATTTCCACGTCGTAGGTTCCCGCCAGGGTCCAGTTCGCCCCGTTGCATTGGATCGTCGTCTCGAGACCTTCGACGTCGGCATCGTTGCACGCCGGCTCCGGATCGTCGCCTGCGCGCGCACCCGCACCCAAGAATAGAAGCGCCGATGCGGTCAACAGTGCTAAACCGATGTTTTTCCTAAACATGGTTCTCCCGCCTTTCTGCCACATTTTTTCCGAGCCGTGGCCAGCCCGTGACCTCGAAACACAAGAGCCGTCTCGCCGCTCGCCCCCAGTCACGGGCCCACGGCCACAAAGGCCAAATAAATAAATTATAGGGCGGGGCCATCGGCGGGCAGAATCGTGCTGGTCTTCGTGGGAATCGCCGAAAGGTGGGGCCGAGCTGCTATCCCGTCCTGGGCCAAAAGTACGGCCCGGCGGCGCTCGGTTGAGCACCGCCGGACCGGTTCAATCCCGAACAAACTGACTCGTCCGACGAATTCGCCATCGGCTAGTCATCGATCTCGACTTCGCCGTCGTCGTCAACTTCGATCTCAACCTCGTCATCGTCGTCGTCGACGTATACGCGGCGATAACCGCTGTCTTCATAGCGAACCGTCGTTACTCGCGCGTCCCCGCAGGGATCACAAAGCGAGGTCCGGCTGACCAGCGTCTCGGTCCTCTCACAGGGATCGCAGGCGCTCACCAGGGCCACCTGCGGCTCGGAGCAGGTCCCTTTGTCCAGTGCGCGGACTTTGTCCTCTTCTACATCGAGCACGACGCGATCGCAGCGCTCCACGACTTCCGCGGTCACCCGCAGGCGATCGCAGTAGATCGACATGTCGCCTTCCAGCGCCTGACAGAAGGTCCCTTCGAATTCAATCTCGTCGTTATCGTCCGCATCGAGTGGACTGGGCGTGTCCAGCGGGACCGTGAAGGTGGTCAGGTGTCCGCAGCCGTCCGCGGGGATATGGTTGCAATCCCTGAGCGTCAACACGAGGTCATACTGGGTGCCGCTGGGGTCCTCGATCTCGACATCGTATTCCCCGGACAGGTTCCACTGTCCGCCGTTGCATTGGATCGTGGTCTCCAAATCTTCGATGTCGGCGTCATTGCACGCCGGCTCCGGATCGTCTCCGGCGCGCGCGGCCGGTGACAGGAAAGCCAACGAAAACGCCGCCACGGCTGTCACTCCGAATGCTCTTCCAAACATGTTCTTCCAACCTTTCTGCCACAAAAAAATCTCGGTGTGGCGGCCAGTGTCCCCCGATTGCCTTAAGCCGTTCGCCGCCCGGATTTCCTCTTACGGCCGCAGAGGACTACAACCAATACTATTGCCGGAAATTCCCGATGACCGAGGCTGTCTGAGAATTAATCTGCGCGCAAGGCGGGCCCCCATTAGAACGACGGAATTGGGTTTGTTTTTAAGAAGGGCGATCCAACTCACACGGGCACAATCGATCGCCGCATGAATCAGTGGGCATCGGCAAGGAACGCCACCACGCGCTCCATAAACACCGGCAAGTCCGCCGGTCGGCGGCTCGTAATGTGGTGCCGATCGACGACGACCGGCTCGTCGGACCAGATGGCGCCCGCGTTCGTTAGATCATCCTTGATGCCCGGCGTACTCGTCATCCGCACACCTTTGCAGACGCCCGCCGAGATGCTCATCCACGGCCCATGACAAATCGCCGCGATAAGCTTGCCTGCTTCGTTGAATTCACGGATCAAGGCGAGCACTTTTTCGTCGCGCCGAAGTTTGTCCGGCATCCACCCGCCGACGAGAACGACGCCGTCGAAATCACTCGAACGGACCTCCGCGATGGCGACATCGCTCTTGCATGGATAACCGTTCTTTCCGCGATAGACGTGCTCCGCCTCCTGGCCCGCGAGCGTCGTCACGGCCCCGGCCTCCTCCAGCCGAAGCTTCGGATACCAAAGCTCCAGGTCTTCGTAGTCATCCCCGACAAATATCAGCATTCGCTTGCCTTGAAAGAGTTTCATGACGGGATCCTCTCTGCTGGGTTGCATCATAATGCCTTGGGCTTACTCAGACGCCCTGCGAAAACATACCTCGACAGCGATTCCCGTAACGTTGACCGCCGGGCCTTGGATTCGCCCTGGCAACTCGTTAAGATGGCCCTTGGCGAAGAGGGGAATCTGGACCCGTCATTGTAAGCGAGCCGCCCTTCTGTCCTCCCTCGGAGAGGCGCTTCTGATTCCAGCGCGCATACCCCCGTGGACCGGTTGTTGCCCGTTTATTAGCAGGAGCTGACTGGCATGGCACGCACACGATTCTTCGCTCTCGCGGCGACATTCATCGCTGCTTTTTTCCTGGGAAACGCATCGCTGAATGCCGGTCAACCGCCGGAATCGATCAAGGATGCGACATTGTTGCCGGGCAATATGTCCGCCGGCGAATTTACCCTGGAGGTGGCCCCCGCCACCGCGCGCGTCGAAATTGCTGCGCTGGACGTCGCTTCGCTTCTTGCGGAAGACGAGGCCCGACCGGCACTGGATCTTCCTCCACGTTATGCCATTCCCCATCGTGTGACCGTCGGCCCGCTGACTCACGGCCAATGGCACGACATCGGAGCGGGCATGCAGCGCTGGACATTCGAAGTGGTGTCCCCCGGCGCAATCTCCATTAACCTCGGCTTTACTCGCTACGTCATGCCCGACAACGGCACCCTGGTCGTCCAGTCGACCGACGGAACCCGGCGCATTCGTCCTTTTACGGCGCGGGACAATGCGCCTCACGGAGAACTCTGGACGCCGCCCATCGCGTCCGACAGTGTTACGATCGAACTGACGATCCCGGCCGGTTCGATTCATCTCCTTGACCTCGAACTGGGCTCGATCAACATCGGTTACCGCCGCTTCGGAGACATGGTCGCCGGCGCGGAACCGGCCCCTCGTTCCGGCTCGTGCAACGTAGACGTCGCCTGCTCGACGGCCGATGCCTGGCAGAATGAAGTCCATGCCGTCGGCGTCATCTCCACCGGCGGGAGTACGTTCTGCACCGGCTCCATGCTCAACAACACGGCCCAGGATACGACGCCGTACTTTCTGACCGCCAATCACTGCGGCATCAACTCCGGCAACGCCGCCTCGCTCGTCGTTTTTTGGAATTATGAAAACTCCGTCTGCCGTGGCATCCCGGGCGGAGGCGGCGTCGGCGACGGCACCCTCACCGAGTTCACGACCGGCTCGTTCTTCCGGGCCACGTTCTCCACGTCGGACTTCACCCTTGTTGAACTCGACGAAGACCCCGACCCGGACTTTAACGTCTCGTTCAACGGCTGGAGCCGCGAGGATCGTTTCCCCCCCAGCGGCGCCTGCATTCACCACCCGAGTACCGACGAAAAGCGAATCTCGCTTTATGACATTGCGGTTCGACCGACCCGGCCGTCACACAGCTCCAGTTGGGGCTGTTCGGCATTCCCCGGCCCCGGCGACGGCACGCACATCAGCGTCTACTGGTCTCTCGGCGTGACCGAACCCGGCTCCTCCGGTTCCCCTTTGTACGACGAGTTTCATCGCGTCATCGGCCAGCTCCACGGCGGCCCTTCGGCCTGCGGACAGACCGGCGACAATCTGTCGGACTGTTATGGCCGCATCTGGCGATCCTGGACGGGCGGCGGCACCAACGCCACTCGGCTGAGTAATTGGCTCGATCCGGGCAACACGGGGGCGCTCTTTGTCGACACGCTGGCCGGCGGAGGCATGAGCGTCAGTCCCGCGGGACCGACGACGCATGTCGGCGTGATCGGCGGGCCCTTTACCAACCCCAGCGTAGTCTACACACTGTTCAATGCCTCGCCCAATTCGATCAACTACACCGTCTCGCTGACCGCCAATTTCGGGATCCTGATCGACGGCGGTACCGCTCCGCTCAACGGCACACTGGCCGCCAACGGGGGCACGGCAAACGTCACCGCCAGCCTGGGCGCGGCGATCAATTCGCTCGGCACCGGCGTCTACAATGAAACCATTGATTTCACCGATACTACAAACAGCCGCACCCTTCCGCGCCTGCACACGGTCGAGGTCGGACAGACCGGATTCACGACAACGCCTGCCAACGGCCTCGTTTCCGGCGGACCGGTCGGCGGTCCGTTCTCAGCCACACAGGCCTACACGCTGACCAGCACGCAGCCGACGGCGGTGGACATCCAGATTTCCGCGAATCAGCCGTGGATTTCCATCAATGGCGGGTCCGGACCGGTAAACGTCAACTTGAACGGAAGCGGAGCCAATACCGCCATCACCATTGGCTATTCGGCCGCCGCTAACGCGCTCGGCGCCGGGCTCTACAACGGGACCGTGACCTTCACCAACTTGAATGGCGGCTCGGGCAACACGAGCCGGCCCGTTTCACTGGAAGTGGGCCGCTTCACGTATGCCGCGACCGATCTCCCCCAAAGCATCACTGACAACAACACCATCACCAGCACGATCACCGTTCCGGACACGTACTGCATCGGTGACGTTAATGTCGAGTTGAACGTCACACATACTTTTATTGGCGACCTCCTGATCACCCTCACGTCACCCGAGGGGACCACTGTGACGCTGCACAACCGAACGGGCTCGGGTGCAGACAATATCGTGACGACGTACGACGACACCGGCGTCGATCCGCCGGACGGCCCCGGCACGCTCGCCAACTTCAACGGCACGCGAGTCAATGGCGGCTGGACGCTGACCGTCTCCGATCAGGCCAACGTGGACGTCGGTTCAGTGAATAGCTGGGCGCTCAAGATCGTGTCCGCCGGCGACGCCTGTCCCGAACGCGAAGTGATCCACAGCGTTCCGCTCACGACCAACCCGGGCTGGACGGTCCAGGGGCAGTGGGCCTTCGGTCCACCCCTCGGGGGCGGCAGTCACAGCTTTGATCCTTCCTCGGGTTTTACGGGGGCCAACGTCTACGGCTACAACCTCGCCGGTGATTATGCCAACAATCTGGCCTCCACCCAGTACCTGACGACGACGGCGTTCAACTGCCAGAACATCACGAGCGCTCAGCTTCGCTTCCGCCGACGGCTTGGAATCGAAAGCGGCACGCTCGATCACGCCAACATTCAAGTCTCCAACAATGGCACGAGTTGGACCACCGTTTGGAATCACACCAGCACCGCCATCAGTGAAAACGGCTGGTCGGCGCAAACCTACAACATCGGAGCGGTCGCCGATGGGCAAGCAACGGTCTATATCCGCTGGGGCATGGGAACGACCAACGCTTCAGTAACCTATCCCGGCTGGAACATCGACGACGTGCAGATCTGGGGCATCCCGCAGTGTCCGGCGATATCCGTCAACCCTGCCTCGCTGCCCAATGCAACGGCGGGACAGCCTTATGGACAGGCGATATCCGCGTCTGGCGGTACCGGGCCGTACACGTTCGCCGTCACAGCCGGCAGCCTTCCGGCGGGCCTGGTCCTTTCCTCCGGCGGCCTGCTCTCCGGCACTCCGACCGGCCCGATCGGACCCGCGAACTTCACGATCACGGCGACCGACGCGAACAATTGCACGGGCCAGCTCGCTTACTCGCTGACCGTCGTCTGCGCCACGATTTCGCTGTCGCCGACTTCGCTGGCAAGTACGTTTGTGGACCGGACCTACACAAAGACCATTATCGCCGGCGGAGGAGTAAGCCCATACACGTTTGGGTTGGCGGCCGGCACGCTGCCTCCGGGCGTGACGCTTTCGGCTGGTGGCGTTCTTTCGGGAACGACGACGACTGCCGGAACATACAACTTCACTGTGATGGCGACGGACGCGGCCGGATGCGCCGGCAGCCGGGCCTACTCCCTCGCCGTTCGAGTGAAGGTCGTCGATCCGTTCTGATTCGCTCCGGGCGAATCGAAAGGGTAAAATCCGTTGGAGCCCCGGTCGCGCCATTCGCCCGGCCGGGGCTTCACTATTATCCACCGGAGGAAACGACATGGCCAAAAAATCCGTCGCCGTCATCGGCGCTTCCGCTGACCGTTCCAAGTACAGCAACAAGGCTGTCCGCGCCTACCTGCGCCAGGGCTGGGAGGTCTATCCCATCAATCCAAAGGGTGGCGAAATTGAAGGGCTTGCGGCGTGCGCCTCCGTCGATCAAGTTCCTGGCAGGATTGACCGCGTTACGCTCTACCTTCCTCCCCACCTCGGCATTCAGGCCTTGCCCGCCATTGCCGGAGCCAAACCCGCGGAATTCTTCGTCAACCCCGGCGCCGAAAGCGAAGAACTCGTGGCGGAAGCCAGGAAACTCGGCCTGGAACCAATCCTCGCCTGCAGCATCATCGAAATCGGCGCCAGCCCGGGCGAGTTCCCGAACCAATAGCGCGATTGCCGAATGGAGGGATTCGAGCTATCATGAGATTTGGTGTTGCAAATGTCCCACAGGCGTTTCGATAACTCGGCCTTCGCACTCCGGCAGCAGCGCTTCCAGCGTCCCCGCCACGGGTGACGCAACTTCTTTTCTCCACTTACAATGTCCGTTTTCCGCCCTTCGGGGCCAAGATCGCTTTTTGCCCCGATCCGTTACTATTTGCGATTTCGAGTCAGGCCTTTGCCTGTATTTCAATGACTGATCGCTTTGCCTTAACTGCTCAGAGGACGAACCATGGAAACCAAAAACCGACGCTACTCCGCAATCCGGGAAATCTCCGCTCAACGCCTGCCTGCTCAAACCATCCAGGCTGACGCCCAGCCCGTCCGCGAAATCTTTGGCAAGAACGTTTTCAGCCTGTCCGTCATGCGCGCGACGCTGACCAAAGACGCCTACCAGGTCCTCATGAAGACCATCCGTGAAGGTCAACCAATGGACCCCAATATCGCCGATCTCGTCGCCAACGCGATGAAGGACTGGGCCATCGAACGCGGAGCGACCCACTACTGCCACTGGTTCCTGCCGCTCACCGGCAACACCGCCGAGAAGCACGACACCTTCCTCACGCCGACCGGCGACGGTCAGGCGCTGGTGGAGTTCTCGGGCAAGATGCTGATCAAGGGCGAGCCGGATGCGAGCAGCTTTCCCTCCGGCGGCGTGCGCTCCACCTTCGAGGCCCGCGGCTACACGGCATGGGACCCGACCAGCCCCGCTTTTCTGATGGACAGCGTCAACGGCAAGACGCTCTGCATCCCCACCGCCTTCTCCAGTTGGGATGGCACCGCGCTGGATCGAAAAACCCCGCTGCTTCGCTCCGACGCCGCGATCAATAAGCAGGCCCTGCGAATGCTCCGTCTCTTCGGCAACACGACGGCCAAGAGCGTCACCTGCACCGTCGGCCCCGAGCAGGAGTACTTCCTGATCGACCGCCGCTTCTACTTCCTCCGCCCCGACCTCATCAACTGCGGTCGGACCCTTTTCGGCGCCCGGCCCCCCAAGGGTCAGGAGATGGAGGACCACTACTTCGGCTCGATCAAGGAACGCGTCCTGGCTTTCATGATGGACGTCGAACGGACGGCCTACAAACTGGGCATCCCCATCAAGACGCGTCACAACGAAGTCGCCCCCGGCCAGTTCGAAATCGCCCCGATCTTCGAGAACATCAATATCGCCACCGATCACAACATGGTTCTCATGGAGATCATGAAGGACACGGCCCTGAAGCACGGCTTCAAGTGCCTGCTCCATGAAAAGCCCTTCGCCGGCGTCAACGGCTCCGGCAAGCACAACAACTGGTCCATGTGCGACGACGCCGGCAACAACCTCCTCGATCCCGGTCACACGCCGCACGAGAACGCCCAGTTCCTGACTTTCCTGACGGCCGTCATCCGGGCGGTGCATCGCAATTCCAAGCTCCTGCGCTCGTCCGTCGCCACCGCCGGCAACGACCATCGCCTCGGCGCGAATGAAGCCCCCCCGGCGATTATCAGCGTCTACCTCGGCGACCGGCTTACGGAGGTCGTCAATAGTCTCATCGCCGGCAAGCCGGAGGCCGGCCGCACCAGCGGGACACTCAAGCTCGGCATTTCCAGCCTGCCGCCCATCCCCCGCGACGATTCCGATCGCAACCGCACCTCGCCCTTCGCCTTCACGGGCAACAAGTTCGAGTTCCGCGCGGTCGGATCCTCGCAGTCCATCGCCTTCCCCAACACGGTGCTCAACCTCATCGTCGCCGACTCCCTGGCGGGACTGGCCGACGAGATCGAAAAGGAGCTGGCCGGCGGCACGAAGCTGGAAGCCGCCGTGCAAAAGATCGTCCAGGACAACCTGACCAAACATCAGGCCGTCCTTTTCAACGGCGACAACTACTCCGCCGCCTGGGAGGCCGAGGCCGCCAAGCGCGGTCTGCCCAACATCAAGTCGAGCGTGAATGCGCTCGGTGCGATGGTCGAGCCGGAAATCAAGGAAATGTTCCAACGCCACGAGGTCTACACGCAGACCGAGAGCGAGGCGAACTACAAGATCGCGCTGGAGGCCTACATCAAGACGATCAACATCGAGGCGCAGCTCACCGCCGACATCGCCCGCACGCTGATCCTCCCGGCCGCGCTTCGGTTTCAATCCGACATCGCGGCTGCCCTGATCGCGACCAAGCAGGCCTCGACCGCCGCCGACGCCTCCGCGCCGGAAAAGAGCCTGAAGAACGTCGCCGGCCTTACGGCCCGCCTGCAAACCGCCCTCGACACCCTCGACGAGGTCCGCAGTCGCGCCGACCACGGCGGTGGCGACATCCTCAAGCACGCGATCGTCTATCGCGACCAGATCAAACCGGCCATGAACGACGTCCGCACCGTCGCCGACCAGCTTGAATGGGTCGTCGATGACCAGTACTGGCCCATCCCCAAGTACCGCGAGATGTTGTTCATGATGTAGCCCCCCCCAATCCCCTCCCGCGATCCAGGGCCCTGAGCGGCAAAAGCCCGCCCAGGGCCTTCTTTTTTGGCAAAAAACCGTGACAGATTTCGGCGTCCCCGGCTAATGGCAAGTGATGGGTGTCGAACAACGCCCAGAAAACTGGAGCCTGGTAACAAGGAGCTAGCTCATGAACTCGCACATGAATATTGGCAAAAGGAAGTGGACACTGTGCCTCGCGGCTCTGAGTCTGACCGCTGGGACCGGCTGTGATCGCTCGCCGGAATTTCAGCGGGAATCGACAACCCATATCGTCATGGACGCGGCGACGGGCCCTGCGGCCGCGATGGCCCGCTTCATCAGCCCCTCCCTTGGAGCGAGTTTCGGATGGTGCGAATTGCCGGTCACCGAATCCCGCCTCGACAAGGCGGACTCGCTCGGCAGAACCCGCCCCGAAGCCGCGGAGCAAGTAGGGATTAGCCTGCTTCGATGAAAGCCCGAACAAGCGACGTCGACAGCGCGCCGAGGCCTGCGAGTGTAATGCACGCGGGCCTATTTTTCTGCGCTGACATGGTTCCGCGCAGTCTCAGTCGGGTTGTGAACGCGTTTTTCGCTACGCGGTCCACGAAGGGACTACTTGATTACCCCTTGGGTCACACTGCCTGCGCTGCCTCCAACATAGCCTGATATTCCGCCGCACGGGCAGCTTCAGTACTCTCGTATCCTTCTAAAAGCGCCCACACCCCGCGCCGAGCCATGACCCAAGTTCCATCCAAAGAATTCGTGACAGACTTTTGCGGCATTTTCGAATTGCTGGGTGTCGGGCGTCCTGTGACGCCTGCAAAACTGGAGCCTGGTAACGAGGAGTTAGTCATGAACACGCACAAGAACAACAACAACGGGTTGCGGGCTTGGTCGGCACTGTGCCTCGTGGCACTGGGGCTCACCGCCGGGACCGGCTGCGATTATCTGGGAACCGACTCCCAGACGACGATGGAGGCTGCGGCGAATCCGTCGGCCACGATGGCCCGCCTCTTCAATCCCGTCATCGAATCCCGCGTTGAGGAGGCGGAGTCGGCCCACCTGCTCATCGGATCACGCCTCGAAAAGGCGGAAACGTGGAGGCGCCGCCTGGAGGCCGCGGAACACTCAACCGGAAACACCCCGCTGATGATAGACCAATAGATTCCCGGTAGGTGACGCCGACAGCACGCCGAGGCCCGCGGAGGAAAATGCGGGCCTCCTTCTTGCGCCGCCTATTTCCGCTGCCGGTAGAGCGCCTGGTCCACGACGCCAGCCATCGCCGCGGTATTCAGCGCCCCTCCTAGGAGCTGATTGATCTTCGCGATGCTGTCCTTCGCGTCCTTGACCATTTCGTTGTAGCTGACGGTCACGTACTTGATGTTCGGCTGCTTGTCCATCCAGTGCATCACGTGGTCGACGTGCTTGAGCAGCATGTCGCCCATCTCCTTGTCGCTCGGCCCGCCCTCCTTGACCGTGCCGCGGCGGACCATCATCTGCTTCTGCGAGGCGAGCACCTCGTCGATATTCCGCCGCATGAAGATGATGCGGTACTGGTAGGCCGCGGGCAGATCGAGCAGGAGCTGCGAGATCATCTTGACGACCTTGCCCTTGGCGTCCGCCAGCCAGGCCGTATCCTGCTTGATCTTCTTGACCCGCTCGAACTCGTAGTAGCCTTTGGGGTTGTCCTCGTCGGCCGTGCGGATGCCGTCTGTCAGCGCACTTAGGCCCCCCGCCTCCAACATACTCATCATCATGGACGTCCCGGACCTCGGCAGGCCGGAGACAATTGTAATCACGTCGTTTGATCCCATCGTTGTTAGTCCCTTCGTCAGGCCATAATAATCGGATCGTCGCCTTCGGCAAAATGGACGCCGCCGCGTTCATCATCTATACCTTATTGTGATGTCCCCCGACGCCCTGATGGATTCGCTCACCGGCCCGCAGCGGCAGGCCGTCGCCCATATCGACGGACCGCTCCTTGTCCTTGCCGGGGCCGGCTCCGGCAAGACCCGCGTCATCACCCGCCGCGCCGCCCATATCGCCGCCGTCGCCGCCCGGCCCGATGAGGTCCTGGCCATCACCTTCACCAACAAGGCCGCCGGCGAGATGCGCGAGCGGATTTTCGCCCTCGGCGTCCCGGGTCGCATGTGGGTCCACACGTTTCACTCGCTCGGCGCCCGGCTGCTCCGCGACTACGCCTCCGCCGCGGGAATTAGCCATAACTTCACGATCTTCGACGAATCCGACCGCCGCAGCCTTCTCCGCGACGTCATCGCCGATTGCAACCTGAGTGTCGAAAACTGGCCCCCCCGCGCCGCCGAACAGGCCATCAGCGCCGCCAAGAACAAGCTGCTCACGCCCGCCCTCTTTGCCGCCGAGGCGGGCGATTTCACGACTCGCACCCTCGCCCGTATCTACGCCAAATACCAGGAGCGCATCACGGAGCAGGGCGGCTGTGACTTCGACGACCTGCTCATGCGCGTCGCCCTCATGCTCGACGAGAACGCCGAGGTACGCGAGGAACTCTCCCGCCGCTTCAAGTACCTGCTCATCGACGAATACCAGGACACGAACCGCGCCCAATACCTGATCGCCTCGCGGCTAGCCTCGACCCATCGCAACATCTGCGCGACCGGCGATCCCGACCAATCGATCTATGCCTGGCGCGGCGCCGACATCCGCAACATCCTCGACTTCGAGGACGACTACCCCGACGCCGCGGTCATCCGCCTCGAACAGAATTTCCGCAGCACGGGTGCGATCCTCTCCGCCGCCTCCAGGCTCATCGCCGAGAATACCGAGCGCAAACACAAGGACCTCTGGACCGAAGATGAGCACGGCGTGGCCGTCCGCGTCTGGTCCTGTGAAGACGAGCAACAGGAGGCCGCCAAGATCGCCGAAGATATCCGCGCCCATCTGGACGCCCGTGGCCAGGGCGGCGACATCGCGATTTTCTATCGCGTCAACGCCCTCTCCCGCGTCGTGGAGGACGAACTCCGCCACGCGAAGATCCCCTACCAGGTCGCCCGCGGCGTGGAGTTCTACGAGCGCAAAGAAATTAAGGATGTCCTCGCCTACCTCCGCGCGATCGTGAACCCCGCGGATGAGGCCGCAATCCTGCGGGCCATCAACACGCCCGCTCGCGGAATCGGCAAAACGACGATCGATCGCGTAAAGACCTATGCCCGGCAAAAAGGAGTCGGTTTCGATCAGGCGGTAGCCCTGGCGGCCGCCGAGAGTGACGCGCAAATCGGGCGGGCAGGAAAAAAGATGGCGGCCTTTGTGGCGCTGCTCGCCGAACTCCGCGCCCTGCCGCGGCGGCCCGTGCAGCCGATCATCGACGCCGTGCTTAAAAAATCGGGCCTGGAATCGTCGCTCGCCGCCGCCGGCGAAATCGACAACGAGCCCCTCGCCAACGTCTACGAACTCGCCAGCGCCGCCCATCAATACGACGCCGACAATCCCGAGGGCTCCCTGGAAGAATGGCTCCAGCAAATCTGCCTCGTGACCGACCTCGACGCGGTGGACCTCGCCGGCGGCCCGGTCACGCTGATGACACTGCACACCGCCAAGGGTCTGGAATTCCCCATCGTTTACATCGTCGGCCTGGAAGAGGGGCTGCTGCCGCACAGCCGCGCCGTGAGGGGCAGCCTTCGCGAACTGGAAGAAGAGCGCCGCCTCTGTTTCGTCGGCATGACCCGCGCCCAAGAAAAGCTCACGCTCACCCACGCCCGCTATCGCATGTTCCGCGGCATCACCGAGCGGACGATCCCCTCGCCGTTCCTCCGAGAACTGCCAAAGGACGAAATCGAACGCCAGACCTTTTCCCCCGAACGCGACCGCAGCACCGGTCATCTCGGCCGCTTCAACGACGACGCCTCGCTCCCCGCCGCCTCTGGTCTCTACCCCGGCCTCCGCGTCCGCCATGAGGAATACGGCGAGGGCCAGGTCCTGCGGATCGAGCCCCGCGGCCGTTCCACCTATGTGCGTATCCGCTTCGACGAATTCGGCGAACGCGCCTTTGCCGCCGACCACGTCTCGCTCTACATTATGGACTAGGTTTTGGGACCGGACGAAGTTCTGGACACGCTTTGAAGGGCTTCCGAAAAACTGTGCTATAATGTTTACATGATCCAGATTCACTTCAATTCCCGGGAGGAACAGCGCAAAGCCCTTGGCTGGCTGCCCGGCCGGTTCTCGTTCAAAAGCTGGCCGGATGGCCGGATGGTCGTTCCCGAAGACGCCCTCCCCCTGTTGGCGCTCGAGGGAATGTTGTTTGTCGTGGAGGGACCCGCGACGTATGAGCAAATCGTTCCGTCGGTTCGAGATCCTGCTGCCGCTCCGGTTCAATGATGGGAGCGCCGTGCCGGATGACTTGATCGCCCTATCTCTTGAGGAAATACAGGATCGGTTCGGCGCCGTCTCTTGTGAGAGCCAAACCATCCGCGGCCTCTGGCGATACGGGGGGCAATCTTATCGCGATGAGTCCGTCCGACTTTTTGTCGACGTGCCGGACGTTCCGGAAAGTATTGCGTTCTTCCGCGAATTCAAAGAACGGGCTAAGAACCGCTTCGGGCAAATCGACATTTGGATGACAACCTATCCTGTGGATATTTTTTGATCCGTAATTCGGAGTAAGTATGCGACGTTGTGCAGTCATCATGGCCGGTGGATCGGGGACGCGACTCTGGCCCCTCTCGCGCCGCCGCCGCCCCAAGCAGCTTCTCCGACTCCTTGACGGTCGCAGCCTTCTGGAGGCCGCTTTCTCGCGACTCCGCGAATTGCTACCGGCTGAGGATATCTACGTCATCGCCCTCATCGATCACATCCCTGCCATCGCCGCGGCCCTGCCCGATCTGCCTCCGGAAAACCTCATCGGCGAACCCGAAGGCCGCGACACCGCCAATGCCATCGCCCTCGCCGCCGCGCTCCTGCACAAGCAAGACCCCGACACGCTCATGGGCGTCTTCACCGCCGATCACCTGATCCGCCCGACGGACAAGTTCGTCGAGACGGTCCGCCGCGGTTTCGACGTCGCCCAGCGCGAGGCCGACGCGCTGATCACCTTCGGCATCAAGCCCTCCTCCGCCCACACCGGACTCGGCTACATTGAGTGCGCCAAGATGATCCATCCCGGTTTCTTCGCCGTCCGCTCGTTCAAGGAGAAGCCCGATCTCGCGACGGCCCAGCGCTACATCTCGTCCGGCCAATACTATTGGAACAGCGGCATGTTCGTGTGGCGGACCGCGACGATCCTGGACGAGATCCGCAAGCACTTGCCCGAGACGCAGCACGCCGTCGAGCGATTGGCCGCGGTCTGGTCCACGCCCGACGGCCCTCGCCTCGCCAGGGAGGATTACCCGCGGCTCCAGAAAATCAGCATCGACTTCGCCGTGATGGAAAAAGCCCCTCGCGTCCTCGTCCTGGAAATGGACCTCGAGTGGATCGACCTGGGAAGTTGGGCTGCCGTTGGGGGCGCCATCGGCGCCGATCGCGCCGGCAATACACAAACGGCGCCACAAGTCGCGACGCTCGACGCCCACCGCAACATCCTCGTCAGCGAGGACGACCACCTGATCGCCGCCGTCGGCGTCGAAGACCTCGTCATCGTCCACAGCCCCGACGCCACCCTCGTCTGCCGCCGCGACCAGATCGAAAGAATCAAGGATCTCGTCGCCCAACTGCAGCAGCGGCACGGAGAAAAATACTCATGACGCGAGAATGTCGCCGAAGCTGCGGCAGGGGAGTCCGTCTACTTTCGCTTTTCGCTATTCGACATTCGTAATTCCTCCTATGCCCCGCATCCTCGGCATCGACTACGGCACCAAACGCATCGGCATCGCCATCGGCGACGCCGAAACCCGCATCGCCACGCCGCTCAAGACCCTTCCCGGTCGCGGCGACACCGCCAACGACGCCGCCGCCGTCGCCGAACTGGCCGCACAGGAAGAAGCCGCCTCCATCGTCGTCGGCCTGCCCATCAGCATGGACGAGAGCGAGAGCGCTCAAACCAAACTGACGCGCAAGTTCGCCGCCGACCTCGCCCGCCTCGCCGCCAAACCCGTCCACCTTCAGGACGAGCGCCTCAGCTCTTTCGCCGCGGATGAATCGATGCAACAGGTCGGTCTCGACCCGCGGAAACGAAAACACCGGGGCGTCTCCGACCGCGTCGCCGCCCAAAAAATCCTTCAGGCCTACCTCGACGCCTTGCCGAACCATCATTAAGCTATCGCTATGGCCCGGCTTGCCTTGATCTCCTGCCTTTCATTCCTCGCCGCCACCGGCTGCATCGAACGCACCGTCTCTATCAATACAGAACCCGAGGGCGCGACCGTCCTGCTCAACGACGAAGAGGTCGGCAAATCCCCCATCCGCGTCCCCTTCACCTGGTACGGAGATTACGACATCGTCATCCGCAAGCCCGGCTACCAGACGCTCCAGACTAACCACAACATCAAGACGCCGTGGTACGAACTGCCCGGCATCGACATTTTCACCGAATGCCTGATGCCCTTTACCGTCCACGACGACCACACCCTGGACACCTTCGTGCTTCAGCCCGCCCAGCCGGTCGAGAAACAGGCGCTTTTACAGTCGGCCGATGAAATGAAAGCGCGAGCCCTCGGTCCCGTGCAGTAGCCGGAAAACTGGACCCGCGGGTGAAAGCTCCAACCTCTTATCTCCGAAACAGTTGCAGGCCAAACGAATTGGGCGAATAGCCCCCCCGGACCAATCGTTTATACTATATGCTCTAAGATGTCCTTGGGGAGTTTCGCCCCCTTCATAAGTTGGCAAAACCGTGACCCGCACCGCCTCGATTTTCACAGCCTCCCGCCATCGCCGCGGCTTCACGCTCATCGAGCTGGTCGTCGTCATCGGCATCATCGCCGTCCTGATCGGCATCCTGATCCCGGTCCTCAGCGCCGCCCGTTCGCGGGGGCGCATGACCGCGTGTTCCAACAATCTGCGACAGCTCATGCTGGCCATGCGTTCCTACCTCGATGCGAACGCCGACCTCTATCCCCATGCAACGTACATGCCCTCGATCAGTCCCTTACCTATTGAGGGCGCGACGATTTACATTGCCGACGTCCTCGCCCCGCACATGGGAGCAGAGAAGAAGGCCTTCGCGTGCCCGGCGGATGTGGGTGCGGTCCATCGCGAGGAAGAGGGCGCAACGATGCCCGACTTTCGCACTTATTATTCGACCGAGCGGTCCAGCTACGAATACCGCACCCGCCTGAACGGCCTGACGATCAAGGCTGTCCTCGACCGCCGCGCCGAATTCTCCGGCCGGCGGAGTCTCGAAAACACCTACTGGGTCTTCCGCGATTTCAATAACTTCCACGGCGACGGCGGCAAGCCCGGCGCCCGCCGATATGTGTACAACGACACCCATGTGGGAGATTTTGAGGATTAGGTAGGGCGGGTTCTACCCGCCGTTCAGACATCCGGAGTGCTAACGTGACGACAAATAACAACTCGAAGTTTCTGCTCATCAGTGGTGTGCTGGTCGTCGCCCTCGGCGCGGGGGCCTGGGGCCTCACCGCGGTCTTGTCCGAGCCGCCGCCCAGCGAAACACAGCTCTTGCTCGCCGAGGCCAGGGAAGACCCCAACAAGCTGATAGAAAAGATGCGCGATGAGAGCCTGACGGAGGAGCAGCGTGAAAAGCTCCGCCAGAATATGCGCGAGGTCTTTGAGTCGCGCATGGATGAAGCTGTCAACGAGTATTACGCCGCCAAGCCGGAGGATCGCGAGGCGATCATCAACCGGCACATTGACGAGATGGAGAAATGGCGCAAGGCCCGCGAAGACCGCGAGCGCGAGGAACAGGAAAAGGCCAGGTCCTCCGGCAAATCCGACGAGGAGATTGAGAAGGAGCGCGAAAAAGAGCGTGAAGAGCGGCGCAAGAATCGGGAAAACCGCTCGCGCGAAGAACGAAAATCTGATTCCGAGACCCGCAGCCCCGACAGCCGCGCCCGCCGCATGGCCTATCGCGACGCCATGCGCAAGCAGATGCAGGCCCGCGGCATCGAGCCCCCCCGCTGGGGCCCCGGAGGCGGAGGCGGCGGACCGGGCGGCGGCCCCGGACGAGGGTAATCCTCATCGCAAGCTTGAAATAGCCTTCAAATGACTAAAGCCCCCGGCAAGCCTGCCGGGGGCTTTTCATTTCGGCCATCCCCGAAGCGATATAATCCGCCGATGCCTGCACCCCCCAACCGCTTCCCCGGCGCCATACGACTCTTCCGCTTCGCCGGCATCGACGTTTTCCTCCACTGGACCTGGGCCCTCATCGCCGTCGTCGCCTTTCAGGCCCGACTCGGCGTCTATGAATCCGAATTCTGGAACGTCGCCGAATACCTCACCCTCTTCGCCATCGTCCTCACCCACGAATTCGGCCACGCCCTCGCCTGCCGCTCCGTCGGCGGTCGCGCCGACCGCATCCTCCTCTGGCCCCTCGGCGGCGTCGCCTACGTCGATCCCCCGCGCCGACCCGGCGCGGTCCTCTGGAGCATCGCCGCCGGGCCGCTCGTCAACGTCGCCCTGATCCCGATCACCCTTGGCGCGCTCGCCCTCGCCCCGCGACTCCTGCCGGGAATATCCAATGACCTCTCCGACTACCTCGTCAGCATCGCCGCCATCAATATCTTCCTCCTGCTCTTCAACCTCCTCCCGATCTATCCCCTCGACGGCGGCCAGATCCTCCAATCCATCCTGTGGTTCTTCATCGGTCTGCCCAAAAGCCTCGCCGTCGCCTCGGTCGTCGGCATCATCGGCGCCGCCGGCGTGATCGTCTTCGCCATCGCTTCAGGGGATATGTGGCTGATCGTCCTGGCGATCTTCGGCATCTCACGAAGTCTCGGCGGCCTGAAGAGTGCCCGTGCCCTCGCCGCCATGTATCGGATTCCGCGCCGCGACGACGCCCGCTGCCCGCACTGTCGGGAATTCGCCCCCGCCGGCGCCATCTGGCGCTGCCGCTGTGGCGGCGCCTTCGACGCCCTCTCCCCCTACGGTCAATGCCCCCGCTGCGGCAGCGCCCCCGCCGTCATCCCCTGCCCCTTCTGTAACGAGTCCGAACCGCCCTCGGCCTGGCGTGTTACGCCGACGCCGACGCGTGTGGAATGGGCGAGGGTGGTCGAAGAGTAGTTTCAACCGGGGCGCAGGGTCGTTCGCTGATGAAGCCCGGCCGACGACCACTTACACTGAAAACGACGCCGGCAACTCATGCCCGCAATACAAACAGCGCCGGTGGCGCTTCGAAAGCTGACGCCGGCACTTGGGGCACTCGCCGATGTTGAGGCCGATCTTCCCGTCGAGCTTTCCGTCCGACAGATCGAGCTCCTGCACTCGCTTCACCAACTCATCTTCCACGACCCCGAGCCGCTCGCTCAGCAGCGACCACATCGCCGCCGACATGAGCGTCAGCCGATCCAGCCGCTCCTCCAGAACGCTCGCGTCGCGCTTAGCGTCGCGCGCATCCCGCCGCGCGCCCTCATCCGCCGAAAACAAACATCGCGTAAAGTATCCGAGTGAAATCATCGTCGTCGCTCCTTTTGGACGCGCCGGGAACACGCTCCGGCGCATGATAGAATTGGTCATTCTTCACGAATGGGCCCTCGCCTTCAATTATTATCTTCCGCGAATTTCCTAATCGGTAACGCTTGCCGTCTAGAACGCCGCTGTCCCTGACGCCACCATATGGCTCGCTCAGCCCCGGGTTGCTTTGTATGCCTTGGAGAGGGCCTCGCTGTCGAACTTCTTATCGTCAAAGCAAAGCGACTTCAAATGTGCGCTTAGCCACTTGGCCCATGGCCCTCCCGATTCGGGGAACTTACTTTCCTTCCCGCCCACGATAAACCCGCTCACGACCCACCCTGTTGACTTCTCGGTCTTCACGAACAATTTCAACTGCAAGCTGTGGCGATATTTCTCCTTTATGAACTCGGTGGTCAGCAACTTTGCGCGCTGACCGTCGCTGAGTTCAACATCCTCGACGGTTTTCTTTTTCATAAGCTTGAGCCGCTTGTTGTTCTTAGCGTCTTTGATGTGGCTTTCGACCCATTTGTCTAGGTTCTTGTCAGTTGTAAACTCCTCAACAGTCATCCCGATCTGCAGTGGCGATCCTGTTTCGTCAACGATCGGCGTGGAGCACCCATCGCCATTGAAATAAAGGCGCATATGTGGCATGTTCATATCGAGCTTGCGCCAGTTCTTCGGAACGCCGACCACAGCAGAGCCCGTTGTCATTATCCTAAACTCGGGATTTTCTGCCCCTGTGGGTTGAGACTGAGCCGATCTCGGGGGCTCTGAATGGGCAATGAACATCGAAAGGAAGAAAAGGCCGTGCGCTGTGATGAAATGCATGGTCACGCGTCTCAAAATGCCGCCGTCCCCGTCAACTCCCGCCCCACGATCAACTCGTGGATCGTCTCCGTCCCCTCATAGGTGATCACGCTTTCGAGGTTCAGCATGTGCCGGATCGGGCAGCACTCGATCGAAATCCCCCCCGCACCGAGGATGTCCCTCGCATCGCGGGCGATGTCCAGCCCCATCCGCACGTTGTTCCACTTCGCCATGCTCACGTGGCTGTGGTGCAGCATCCCCTGGTCTTTTAGTCGCCCGAGCTGCAGCGCGAGCAACTGCCCGGTCGTGATCCGCCGGGCCATATCCGCCAGCCGCCGCTGGATCGTCTGCGTATGTGCGATCGGCTTGCCGAAGACCACGCGGATCTTCGCGAACTCCAGCGCCTCCTTGAAGCACGCAATGGCCGAGCCAATCGCCCCCCACGCAATCCCGTACCGCGCCTGCGTCAAACACCCCAGCGGCCCCTTGAGCCCCACGACGTTCGGCAGCCGCTGGCTCTCCGGCACGCGGACGTTGTCCAGGAACAACTCGCTCGTCACACTCGCCCGCAGCGAAAACTTCCGCAGGATATCCCGCGCCGTGTAACCCGGCGTCCCCTTCTCCACGATGAAGCCCATGATCCCCTGCTCGGTCTTCGCCCACACGATGGCGAGGTCCGCGATCGTCCCGTTCGTGATCCACATCTTCGCCCCATTGATCACCCAATCCCCGCCCTTCTTGACCGCGTGCGTCTTCATCGTCCCGGGATCGCTCCCCCCGTCTGGCTCGGTCAGCCCGAAGCAACCGATGCACTCACCCTTCGCCATCCGCGGCAGGTACTTCGTCCGCTGCTCTTCCGTCCCGTAGGTCAGGATTGGGTACATGCACAGGCTGCCCTGCACGGACACAAAGCTCCGCACGCCGCTGTCCCCGCGTTCAAGTTCCTGACACACCAGCCCGTAGCAGACATTGTTCAGCCCAGCGCAGTCGTATCCCTCAATGTTGCAGCCGAGCAGTCCCATCCCCGCGATCTCCGGAACCAGCTCCTTCGGAAAGCGATGGTCCTCAAACGCCTTCGGGATGATCGGCAGGACTTTCTCATCCACCAACCGCGCGACCGCCTCCTGAATGGCGATCTCGTCCTCGGACAAGAGCGAGCGGACGTTGAAGTAGTCAAACGCGCTGGGCGTCTCGACGGATCGGCTGGCGGTGGCAGTCATGATGCACTCCGATTCTTTCCTGACGGTGGTGATCCAAATTCAAGCTTCACTAATCAAGCATCGATCCGGAATTGTACCAAAATGCACAGAACGGGCATCCCGCCGGGTGATTGCGCCTCGCAATCGCAACAAAACCAGCTGAGCGGGTTGGTATTTTTACCACGTCGGCCGCTCAGGCCTTGATCCGGTCACTCCGATTTGGTTACCATTGCCCTTGAGTTCGAGCTTGCCCTCATCGGCAAGAAATTCGGGATCGAGGCGGAAAGAGGTGTTCCCATGTTCAGAGCGGCACTCTTGGTTTCAGCATTGACGGCGATGGTGTCAGTCAGCCCGGCGATGGCCACGATCCACGTCTACGACTTCGTCATGGATGGATTCCAGGAGACGCCCCCGGTCGCCACTCCCGGCACAGGCAATTGCCATGTGACGCTGGACGATTTGAGTTTTGATTACACGGTAAATTGCACGTTCTCGGGTTTGATCGGAACCACCAACAACGCCCACATCCACGGCCCCGCCCCGATCGGTTCGCCCGCCAGCGTCATCGTCGGCCTTACTTTCGATTTCGGCGTTACCGCGGGCAACATCACGGGCGCCGGAACTCTCTCGGCCGTCAACGCCCAGCACGTCCTCGACGGCAACACGTACGTAAACCTGCATACCACCTTCCGCCCCGGCGGCGAGATCCGCGGCCAGATCGTCCCCGAGCCTGCGACCGCGATGCTGCTGGCCTTCGGCGGACTGATTGCGATCCGGCGGCGACGTCGCCGCTGAGAATCAACTCCCTTTCGAGTTTCCAAATCAACTGGTAGATGCGCGGGGCCGATCTCGCGATTGTCCTCCTTTATTGAATCGCGAACTCCTCGGGATGGGCGCGGATGTACTTAATCCGAAGTTCACTCACGTTCTCTTTGAGCTTGAAGAACTCGTCGTCGATCTTTCCCAGGTCGACGTCGGGGTAGGTCTCCATGTACTTCTTGACGGACTTGTCCGCCTTGAATTGTTTCTGTCCGGGTTCGGCACGCACGAACGCGGCAATGGCCCGCTTTGTGAGGGTCGCGTGCTTCTTGGCCTTGATGAGCGTGAATCCGCGAACGGCGTCTCGTACGAGCCAACCGTTGTTGTTGGAAAAGAACTGGTCGTAACCGCCATTGTTGACCTCGCCCTCCACGGTAAAAGTGGAATAGATCATCTTCATCCCCTTGGGCAGCTTCTTAAACGCCCCTTTGCTTTCGCCGCCCTCAGGGCCGAAGATCCGCGCGAGGCACTGCGTGTGCAGTCTCTCCTCCAGTTTCTCATCCGGGATGGACGCGATTATTTCGACCGTGACCGGCTCCGGCTTCCCAAATGTGCCGGATGCGCGGACGACCGCGCCCCCACCATCACCACCTCCTTTCGAATCATCCCCCGCCTCCTCAATGTCCGCGCGCAAAGCCAGCAGGGATTTCTTTAGGTCCTGACGATTGTATTGGTTCGCCTGGCTGACCATCGAGCGAAAAAAGGCCTGAAGATATTGGTCTTCGTCAAATTCGGCGGCCCGGCGCCGTCCGCCCCCGGTGTAGGCCTTGTCGAACGCCACTGTATGCGCCAGATCGGCCATCGGCAGCAAAGCCACCTTGTGGTCGTCGAAACCTTCCATCGTCGACAGAATCTGCATGGCCTCGGCGCGAATCTTCGCCGAATCATCGGACCGCTGGCGCATGCGATTCCAAAAGACGAAACCAAAGACCAATAGCCCGACGGCGATGCCGGTGAGGGTTCTCCCGCTCATGATAGGCCTCCTTCTGGTGGACTTGACGCCCCTAGTATGCCCGAAAAGGCGCCCAAAAATCAATTGGCGGGATGTGCGGTACTGGTACAGTTTCAAATAATAGGTGAAAGCTGTGTTTTTTGAACGGTCTTAATCTCGTTCTTTCGGGGTCCATAGACAACCCTCACCAAATATGTACACGGCGATGGATTAGAGCCCCAGCCGTCTTTGTTTGACTCAAAGCCGCCTGGCGTCTCACCTTCGATTACTACTTCGTCGCGGCCATCATCATCATCGCACCATGCCATATCTCCGACTTTCCAATTAGGGGATTGCATTGATTTTCGCCTCCTAGATCAGCCCTACCAATTGTTCGAGCGTCCACGGCTTATCGGCCAGCCCGCAAGCCTGAGCGGGCGTCTTACCCTTGAGGGTCATGTGCTTGCGACACCAATTGTAGTGCATGACGAAAAGGCTGAAAGAGTGGCCGTGGTTTTCGATTTTCTTGGAGTGACCGTTCGTCAGCCGCGTGAACCGGCGCATCGACATCCGTATCGTGAGGTTCGACCGTTCAACGTGGCTGGTCGAGATATGGGCCGGGTCGGGGTAGCCGATCAGGGTTTCATGCTTGCATCCGATGCACGTGGCCGGGCTGTAGTGGGCTTCGCGCGAGCGATCCTCTTTGTACACCTTGATTAGCTGCGCGTAATCGACCATCGACCCGAAAGCGTTTTTGACCGCCTCGGGGTAGGCCGGAAAGCCATCGGTCGTTAGCTGGGTGTGGCTGTTCACGCGGCTGGCAAGGTCCAGCATGAAGATATCCGCATCGGCCGCGCTGCGCTGCCCGACGTAGTACGTGACGATCATCTTGGAATCGCTGTCGAGAGCGGTCCACGTCCACACGTCGCCGTAGCTGATATCGCGTAGCTTCGTTTTGGCGACGTTCTTAGCCTTGCAGAAATTGAAGCTCCAAACCTCATCGCACTGGACACGGGCGGGCTTGAGGCCGCGAACGTGGTCATCGTGGTATCGGGCGCACGCGCAGCCCAAGTCTTTCAGGAGCTTGAGGATCGTCACCTTCGATACGCCCGTCATGCGGACTATCGAATTGATGCTCATGCCCTCAACCAGGGCCGAAACGACCGCGACACGCTTGGCTGTAGGTAGCTTGTTCATACTGTACAAATATACTTGCTCGACAAGGCATTGTCAAGTGAAATTATCGAATTTCGTAAAACGATAACTTGACAAAACGTGGTTGGCAAGCCCAGAATAGCCCCATGAGCGAAAACCAGTCGGAACATCGAACCGTAGGGGATGCCCTGAGAGACTGCTTGGGCCGTCGCGGCTGGACACAGGCCGACCTTGCCCAAGTGATCGGAAAGACCACGGCGGCAGTGAATGAGATCATCCAAGGCAAACGATCTGTAAGTCCTGAGATGGCCGCGCTCTTCTCGGCAGCGTTCAACACCAGCGCCGGGTACTGGCTGGTTCTAGATGCGGGGACGCGAGTAACAGAAGAAGAATTGGAGGAAGCGAGGCGGCGCGCTCGCCTGTATCACATCGCGCCGGTTAGAGAAATGGTGCGCCGGGGATGGATAAAGCCAGCGGCGGATTTAGCTGGCGTCGAGGCCGAATTGAAAGCGTTTTTCCGCGTCGTGTCTTTGGAACACGATCCAATCCTGTCGGTGGCAACACGAAGACAGGCGGCCGAAGAATCGCCGCTGTCGTCGCAGCAACGTGCATGGTGTTTTCGAGCGCGGAACCTGGCGGCTGATTTACTTGCCCCCCCTTTTGATGATCGTCGTGTTGACGAGTGCGAAGAAAAACTAAAGGGATTACTGGCCCACGCACCTGAAGCCGCTCAGATATCACGGCTGTTGGCTACATTCGGGGTAAGGTTTGTAGTGATCGAGCCGCTAAGTGAATCGAAAATCGACGGAGCCGCACTCTGGTTGGACGACAAGAAGCCTGTGATTGCTCTCTCCCTGCGGCGCGATCGCATCGATTCATTATGGTTTACCCTGTTTCACGAGTGGTCCCACATTCGGCACAAGGACGGTCTTTCGATTGATTCTCGCCTAACCGGCGAGGACGCCATACCGACAGAATCTAAGCCGTCGTTTGAGCAACGGGCCGATTCCGAATCAGCCGCCTCGCTCATACCCCCGGACTCGATTGACTCGTTCATACGGCGCATCGCCCCTTTTTACTCCAAGGAGCGCATTATCCAATTTGCACACCGAAACAAGGTTCATCCTGGAATCGTCGTCGGCCAGTTGCAGCATCGCCGAAAGATTCGCTGGAGCGCGAACCGTGAAATGTTGGCAAAAATCCGCCAGCGCGTTATTTCTACTTCCGTAGTAGATGGCTGGGGAAATACAATCGGATAGCGAGGTTTTAGTATGGCAGCGAAACGTAGGACATCAGCCAAGTTGGAGCAGGCCCAGCGGGACATCAACGACTACATGGCCGAAACCGGCGAAGAAGTTGTTGACATGATGAAAGTCGCAGATTGGCGGATTAAGAATGGAAGATGGAAGCCGCCCCGTATTAGTCCGACCACACTTTGCGCGCGCGAACTCTCCCGCGCGGCTCGACAAGAATTTTACGTTGACCCCCAAGGGCGCGATGTCCGCAAGAAGCACTGTTTCACGTTCATAGATCAAGGCGGCCAGTATCGATGGCTTTGGTTTGATATCATCAACGCGGACGAGCAACAGATGCACAAGTCTGCACAAGCGCGAAGGCGGATGGCGCTCGGCGACGTATCGCAACTTAACACCGACATCTCGTCGTTCAACGATAATAACAAGTACGGCGCACATATCGACATGAGTTTCAATTTCGACGAAGACCTGGCCGAAATGGAACATCCGACGGTTTATCCTGGCGATGAGGAGGACGAATACGACGACGCCGATGATGACGATGATGGAATGGGGGTTACTGTTTCCACCTAGCGGCAGCGGCCTTTTTCGCAATTTCCTTGCGTTTCTTCGCGGTGAGCTTCTCCGCCCTCGCCTTGCCGCCCTTGCTCGCGCCCAGCTTGCTAAGCGCCACCGCAGCCTGATTCCGCGTATCAGGCTTGTCCGGCTCCGGCTTGTCTAACGGCTCGCCCGTCAGCTTCTCGCCGATGATGTGTTCGAGGTTCTCGCGGGCGATCTGGGCCGTATCGCGACGGGTCTTTTTCTTCGCCATGCCCCCATTATACCACACGCCCCGGAGCGGCTAGGATTTCAAACTGTACCAGTACCGGATGTGCCCGGTCGGCCGCAAAAAAACAGGATAACCTATAGCTTGAGTTCCCATGTCTCCGCCGCGAGTGACCGCCCGAAGCTGTGATGCCGCTCCGAGCCGACGCAGTGAAAGCCCGCCCGCTCATAAATCCGCCGCGCGGCGTACAAATCGCTCTGCGTCCAGAGGGCAATCTTCCGATAGCCAGCCGCCCGCGCGAACCGCACACATTCGTCGACCAGTCGCCCGCCGATGCCCAACCCCCGCGCCGTCGGCTCCACCAGAAACAACCGCAGCTTGGCCGTCGCCGTCGCCCCCTTCACCAGAAAGATGCACCCGGCGTTGACGCCGTCGCGTTCGGCGATCCAACAGCGGTCGCGCTTGGCGTCGAATTTCTGGATGAATTCCGCGACAATGCCCGCCACCAGCGCCTCGAACTCTTCGTTGTAGCCTTCCTCCTGGAAATACAACTCGCCATGCCGCTGAACCACCCAGCCCATGTCGCCCGGTCGCGGTTGGCGAATACGAATCGCGGTGGGCTCACTTCTTCGGGGTTCCCCAAGAAGCGTCTCAATCACCTGCATCGCCGCTACCAGTCGACTCTGGTTCGTCGCGGACACCCGCTTCAGGAGGGCGGCCACAGCGTCGTGCGATCGCCGGTCAAGTGGCGAAAACGCTTTGCGCCCCGACGGTGTCAGTGAAAGAATTAGGCTGCGGCCGTCTTCCAGTGATCGCCGCCGTTCGATCCACCGCCGCCGGCGAAATCCAGCAAGAATCCGACTCGCATAGCCGGCATCCATATCCAACTCTCGCACCAGATTGCTCGCGGTCGTTTCTTTCCGCTGAGCCAGCTCGTACAACACGCGAACCTTGGCCAGGGAAAAACCGCTGTCAAGATAATCGTCGCGTAGAAGCCCGATCTGCCGGACATATAGCCGGTTGAACCGGCGAACGGCGGCAACACGCTGTTCGAGGGCGCTGGCGGCCATTGACTCATTGTTGTCCAAATAGTTGACTTTGTCAACTATTTGGGCGAACGGGGGGCCGGGTCCAAGTCCCGTCATTTCGTAACACCTTATTTCTCCTTCAACTCCAGCGCCCCCGCCCACCCATCCTCCGGCGGAAACGCCTTGAACTCCTGGCACGCGTCGATGTACCGGCTCGCCCCCGCGTCGTCGAACCGCCGCGCGAGGATTCGCGTAAAGTGAACGATGCACTCATCCCACTTCCGCTGCTTGTAAAGCTCGACACCCGCCTCGAACCGCTCGATGTACTCCCGCTGCTCCGCCGAAAGCGAGCCCTTTCGCCCGACGATCTCATAGACCGGCACCGTCCGTCCCTTTCCCTTTACCTGCAACTCCGCCAGATACCGAAACTCGTACCGATCGCGCACCGCCTCCCGCGTCGGCCCCGAAACGAGAATCTGCGTCCCGAACACCTTGTTGGCCGGCTCCAGCCGCGCCGCCAGATTCACCACATCGCCGATCACCGTGTAGTCCGTCTTGAGCACCGAGCCCATGTCGCCGTTCTTGCACGGCCCGCTGGCCAGCCCGATGCGCATGTACAGCGCGTCGAAAATCTTCGTCGCCGGGTCGCTCCGCCGATCCACCTTGAGCTTCTCCAGCTCTTCCATCGCCTCTAGCGCCGTCTCGCACGCCGCCTGCACATGCTCCGGCAGCGGATCGACCGACGGGTTGTAAAACGCCATGATCCCGTCGCCCATGAACTTGTTGATCAGCCCCCGCCGCGCCCAGATGACCTGACTCATCCGGTGCAGGTACGTGTTCAGCACGTGCTGCGTCACTTCCGGGTCCTGCTCCTCCGTCATCGTCGTGAAGCCCCGCAGGTCGGAGAAAAAGCACGTCACCTCCCGCGTCTGCACCGTCTTGAACGCCAGCGCCGCCTCCGGGCTCTCCGCGATCCTCGCGGCGATGAGCGGCGACGTGTATTGCCCCAGCTCGCGGGCAAACAGCCGCCGGTCGCGCTCTGCCGTCAATTGACGAAACAGCGTCACGAACGCCCAGGTGACAAACAGGGTCGCCACCGGCGCGACGAGCAGCACCCACCAGTTCATCAGCATGAAGAACACGTACGCGTTGACCAGTGTGTAGGCCGCGATCAACCCCAGCGTCAGCGTCAAGGCGATGCGCGGCCCGCGCGCGCTGGTAAACCAACTGACGACGGCCCCGCCCAGCAGCGAGATCCAGATCCCCAGATTCCTGCTCGGCGGCGTGATGAACTGCCCCTGCAAAATCCCGTTCAGCACATGCGCGTGGCACATCACGCCGTTCGTCTGCGAGTCGATCGGCGTGCTCACGATATCCCCCTGCGCCGTCGCGGCGAACCCCAGGAACACGTACTTGTCTTTGATCAGGGGCCCCAGTTCGTCCCGCACCGCCGCCATGTCGCGCTCCAGCGCCTCATTGGCCGCCCGTAACCGCGCCACATCCTCCTGAATGATCCGTTGTGCGCCCTTGAATCGCTTCGCCTCGGCCGCCGTGGCCGGATCCGCCAGGTCCTCCGCCGTCAACCCATCGATGTCCTGGCACATCATTTCGACCGCCGAGACCGCCAGCTCCTGCTCCGCGCGAATCTGCGTCAGCATCGCCTCGGATTGCCGCTCCATTTCCGCGACCTCCGCGGCGGGGCGATTCTCCAGCAGTCGCGCAAACCGCGCCCGCCGGGCCAGCGCCAACTGCTCGTTCACCCGCTCGCGATAGGGATTGTCCGCCGCCACCACCCGCGCAGACTCCGCCGGTCCGCTCGCGGTCACCACTTGATACTGGCCTTTGCTGGCGGCAATCACTTCCGCTAGTGCATAATTGATCGCCGTCTCGTTGCTGCGGATCTGCCGCCGCGCATCGGCCAGCACCCAGACCTTCGCCGCCGAGATATGCGGAAAGTCCCGTCCCAGCCGCCAGAATTTGCCCGTCGCCGTCCACGGAATAATGAGATTGCCCCCGTCGTCGAGCGGCATTCGCACGGGCGCTCCCTCCGCCCGGGGGATCGACAATACGCCCGCTTCCGACATCGTCGCCCCGCCGATGTCCAGCCCCATGATCTGCCGCGCCGCCGCCAGCCCCAGGTGCGCCAGCGCACGGCCCTCGTAATTCATCAGGATCGGCACGCGCCGCACCGCGCCGTCCGCATCCGCGCGAAAGTTGACTGCCGCAATGTCCTTCGCGGCCCGCCCCAGCGTATTTAACAACGGCACCGGATCATACGCCCGATGCAGCCTCCCCCGCGCGCTTGAGTCCAGCGGCGCGGTCGAGCGCCGCAGGGCCGCGAGCCCCAGTTGGGTACGAATCGCGCTCAGCACATCGGCCCGATCCGCGGTCTGCCGGTCTTTGTCCGCGCCGAGGATAAGCTCCAGGACTGTGTCCGGCGTGGCGCCGTCCGCAAAGTGCCGCCCGACCAGCTCCACGGCGACCTCCGTCTTCACGCCCGCGACCACCGCCGCCGCCTCCGCCGGCGTGCATTGCAGCCGCTCGGCCAGTTCACGATCGCTCAGCGTAAACCGCTGCAAGAGGACGTCTCGCATCCTCAGCCGCAATAACTCGCGCCCAACCCTCGCCCGCTCCTCGCGCGTGTCCGGCAGCGACAAAAACTGCAACACCTCGTCGATCGTCGCGTCTTTTTTTCGCGACCACCACCGCTTCAATCGCTCGGCCGCGAGTTCCGGCTCGCGCGGATCGCGAACCTCGAACTGCGACGCCATGATGACGTTCCCGCCCGACCGTATGGCCTCCGCCAGCTCCAGGTCGCCATAGACGCGGTTCTCCTCTGAAATCCGGCCGACGACGGTAACGCCCCCGTCCATGGGCACCGCTTCGTCCAATCGCGGATCGTCGTCGTACGGCCGCTCCGGCTCGCTGAGCAGCAAGTCCACCATGACACACGCCGGCTTCAATTCCTGCAGTGCCGCAAGTAACTCCCCCGTCTGCCGCCGGCGCCACGGCCACCGCCCGACGCGCTCCAGCGAGTTATCATCAATATCCACATGCACAATCGGCGTGGTCGGCATCAGCCGGTTGTACTCTTTCACCCTCCAATCCAGGGTCCAGAGTTCGGGCTTCTGCCGGGTATCCAGGGCAAAAAAATACATGACGCACAGCGTCGTCACCGCCATGCCGGTCAGCGTCCCACTGAGTTGTTGCCGACGTTTCAGGGTCAAGGAGATGTGCCTCGCACGTGTAGCGGCCGGCGTCAGTATATCTTCTTGATCGTGGCCCCGGGATAGTAGGTCGCCAGGATCTGCCGGTGGTCCATCCCCCGCCGCGCCTTCGTCTCCATCCCGTACTGGCACAGGCCCATTCCGTGCCCGAACCCGCGGCCATCCTTGAAAATGAAGTTTCCGCCCTGTGCCACAATCGTGCACTTCGTCGACTTCACGATCCGCCCGCCCATGGAAAGCCGAAAATCCTCGCCCATCAGCGTCTCTTTTTGCCCGCCGGAGCCGATCAGCTCGATCCGAATGATTCGGCCATCTTTCGTCAGTTCCTTCGGGCGAACATTCGTGATAAGGCCCAATTTGCTGAGGGTCGGATAGCGGGCCAGCAGCCGCTTCGTCGCCTCCGCCTTGGAAATCGTCACGGGCCCCCAGCGATAATGCCGCGCCGATTGGCAGTCATCGCACGCCACTCCCCCGGCCAATGGCGGCACATCGGGATCGCGCGGCTTAACGTTGTTGACGTGCTGCGAAAGTCCCCCACAGCACGAAGAGTAATACGTGCAGAACATCGCGTCCGTTCCGCCGCCGCCCCAGACACAAACCTCCCCGCTGGTCGCCGACACCGCCGCCACCGCCCCCGCTTCCTCCGCCTGAACGCCGTCGTACACCTGGCTGCTTTCGTCGTCGGTCACATCAAACGACCGGCCGGCCGGCGTCTGCCCCCGCATGTACAGCGCATACGTGCGTGCCGCCACCGCCTGCGCCCGGAATGCCTCGGGATGAAAAGATCGCGGAAGCTCCCCGCGCAATACGCCCCGGAGATACGCCTCAATATCCACATGATTGGTAAAGACGAGTCCCTCGCCGGTCCGTTGAATCCGCAGCAGCCCGCGATAGGTCTTGTCTTCCAGGATGATGCTCGCGTCGCGCGCCGGATGGATCAGGATGTCGCCGCTGGCCAGGGTCAGCGCGCCGATCTGAATCCCGGTTCCGGGAACCGTGCGAACCTCCGCCCGGCTCAACCGCTCCTGCGGACCGGCCAGTTCCCGCCCGCTTTTTGTTTCCGTGATCTTGTACGGAGAGGTGATGGCCAACTGCGCCGTCGATCGCGCCTTGCGGTCCAACAGCCGAACGCGAATCTGCCGCTCGACGACCGTCTCCGGCGGCGCCTCTTCCGGGCGCAGCGGTCGCCAGCCCATGGATTCGGTAAAGCTCAGGCAGCCGACAAAAAAAAGTGTGATCGTCGCCAGGGCCAGGGCGAGGCTGACCACCGGCCCCCGCCGCCGCAGCCATCGGGCGAGCGCCAGAACGGATTTGCTCTTTCCGATGTTTGACAGCACTCCGCCGTTTCCTGTGCTACGGACGTCTCCCTACGCCGTCGGACGTTCGGCGGCGCCTATGAATTCTTGAGCGAGACCCCCATCTCCACCAGGCGGTCCTTGATTTCCTTCAGCGAAGTCGCGCCAAAGTTCCGGGACGCCAGCAGCTCCTGCTCCGATCGCGACACCAGCTCGCCGATCGTGTTGATGCCCAACCGCTGCAGGCACTTTCGCGACCGAACCGAAAGCTCCATTGTCGCCACCGACTTGGAATATACCTCGGGATCGCCGCCCTCGGGCGCCGCCGCCTCCGGCGCAACCTCGACCGGCTCGGCCTTCTCGGGGGCGTTTTGCCCCAGCGACAGGCCCTTTTGCAGCAACATCGCCTTGATCTCGCGAAGAGAAGTATCGCCGAAGTTCTTATACGCCAGCAGCTCCGCCTCCGTCGTGCGCAACAAATCACCCAGCGTGTTGATGTTCATTTTCTTCAGGCAGTTACGGCTGCGCACCGAAAGCTCAAAATCCGTCACCGGAATGTCGAGGACCGCGTCGTGCTTCTCCTGCAGCTTCATCTGCTGCTCGTCGATGTACATGTCCTCGGCCGCCATGACATCCTTCATATAGAGCTGCGCCCGGGCGTGATTCGGATTCACGTCCAGCACGCCCTGCAGGCACTCCGCCGCCTTGTCGTATTCGCACCGGTCTTCATGAATCACCGCGAGATTGATGAGGGCGTGGCTGTGGATGTAGGGCAATTCCGTGCACCGCTGGTAAAGCTCCATCGCCCGATCGTCGCTCCCGTGCAAATCCAGCAGGTACGCCAGATGAAACAGGCTATACACATGATCGGGGTTGAGGCTGATCGCTTTTTCATAGGAGGCAATCGCCGCGTCGATGTCTCCCTGTTCCGCTTGCAACCGGCCTTTCGTGTAGTGCCATTGCGCCGAGCGCTCGCCCGCTCCTGCCTGCCGTTGCAGAGACTCGGCCGCCGCCGAAAGGTCGCCCATGGCGATCAGACATTCGGCCCGCTGACATTCGCACTCCAGGCGATCCCACCCGGCCTGGGCCGCCGACTGGAACGCCGCCATCGCCGGCTCCAGGCGCTTGGAGTCGCGCAGCACCTGGCCGAGGTAATAATCGCGCTGCGCCCCGGGTCGCGCCTTCTCCAGCCATTCGTGCGCCGCCGTCGTGTTCCCCAGGAGCAGGTAACACATCCCCAGCTTGAGCGCGTCACCTTCGCCCGACGCCCGCTCGGCAAGCTGGCGGACCGCGCTGGCAAACCGCTCAACGGACTCGTCGTCGGAAAACGCCGCCTCCTTCAGCGCGCGATATTGTTCTTCGTCAAAGGTCGGATGGGACAACAAACTGCTGAAATCGAGAATCGTCTCCATGAGTCTGCGGGGCTCCTCGGATGATGGGCGTGTTCGACAATCAAGAACATCCGGCAGAGCGATTTCCGGCCGCGCCAAGGCCAAGAATATCACTGGATGCCGAACCATGCATTGTAACAAATCCCGGTAAAGCTTCAACCTGCAATAACACACCCGCCTTCCTCGGCATCCTGGCCTGCGGGGAAAATCACCCTAGCCTTCGGGAAGATAGAACCTTAGGAAAAATCCGCCTCGCTCGCGAACAGCCATCGCTTTTCCGACTTTCAGGGTGTTGTGGTTCAACATCGGGTTTGATATCATGCGCGTACATCGATCATTCGCGGTTGGTTCGTTGCATAACTGCTTGACTTGTAAGTAATTAACGCTGCTGTTCGCGGGCTTCGCCGCTTGGGCTCCCGCTTGATTAAGAAATCCCAATGGACCGCATCAGCGAGACTGTCTGGGCCGACATCCTCGGGTTTGTCCGCGCCCATCATCCCGCCATCTCGCGCGGCTGGTTCAGTCAACTTCGTCCCGGTCATCTCGTCGGCGGCGAACTTCAGGTTCTTGCCGAAAACAGCGCTCAATTGTGCTACCTGGAGGAACATTGCCTCCACCCGTTTGTCGAGGCCGCCCAGGCCGCGACGGGCCGACTGGTCTCCGTCCGATTTGAAGGATCTGGCGACTCGCCGGTGGCCCCGCCCGATCACGCCCAGGGTCCCTCCTATGGTATGGAGCCGGGCGTGCCGCCCGTCCGCCTGAACGGCGACTACGTCTTCGAGAATTTCGTCGTCGGCCCCTGCAACCAACTGGCTCATGCCACCTGCTCCGCCGTCAGCCAGTCCCCCGGCACCGTCTATAACCCTCTCTTCATCCACGGCAGCGCGGGCCTGGGCAAGACGCACCTCTTACAGGCCGTCTGCCACCGAATCCTCGACCACTCGCCGGCAGTACGAATCGTCTACCTCTCGTGTGAGATGTTCGTCAACCATTTTGTCGAGGCGGTGGAGAAAGGCGCCATGGGCAGCTTCCGCTACCGCTACCGCCACGCCGACCTCCTGCTCATCGACGATCTGCAATTCCTGACCGGCAAGGATCGTACGCAGGAGGAATTCTTTCATACCTTCAACACCCTCTACCAACTTCACAAGCAGATCGTCCTCTCGGCCGACTGCTCCCCGGCGGACATTCCACAACTCGAAGAGCGCCTCATCAGTCGCTTCAAATGGGGACTCGTCGCCCGAATCGACTCCCCTTGTTTCGAAACCCGCTTGGCCATCCTCCGCAAAAAGCTCGGCCTCCGCGGTTGGCAGCTTCCCGACGATGTTATCAACCACCTCGCCACGACCATCAAATCCAATGCCCGCGAGTTGGAAGGAGCGCTGAACCGCCTCCACAGCCATGCCATGGTCGAAAATCGGCCCGTCGATCTGGCCTTTGCCCAGCGCGTGCTGGGGGGGGATCGCCCGCTCCAGCAGCGTGCAATCCGCATTCAGGACATCATGAACGTCGTCACCGATCGGTTTGCAGTCAAACTAACGGACCTGCAGAGTCGAAAACGAAGCCGATCGATCGTCCTGCCGCGGCAGGTGTGCATGTACTTCGCCCGCCAACTCACGCCGCACAGCTTGGGCGAGATCGGCGGGTTCTTCGGCGGACGCGACCATACCACCGTCATCCATGCCAATCGACTCGTCGCCCGTCGCCGCCAAAAAGATTCGGCCTTCCGCACCAGATTGGAAGAAATCGAAATGGCCCTGCAGGGAACGTGACATCCCCGGCCAAAATGGTCGTCGAAAAGCAATCACCGGGCGTGGGATTTGTTGTGGATAACGTGAATCGGCCTCGCAGTTACACACAGGGCGCGGCGTCCGGGGCGCGGTCTCCTGTGTGCAAGTACGGTTGGCGTGGCCTTGCCAACAGGACTCCTGACAGCTTATCCAGCGTGGACGAATGACCCGATTTCTTGTAGGATTCCCGTGGTACGAAGGTTGGCGCTCGACGCCCTCTCAATCGTCCATTTTTACAGTCGTTATTAGCATGACGAAGAACTTATATATACATTCATCAAGACATAACCTGCCAACCGAATCGTTGAGTTTCTCTTCAAGGAGGGAACTGCCGTGAAATTCGTCTGTGATCGACTCGCCCTTTTGGACGCCCTCTCGGCCACCTCGGCCATCACGTCCGCGCGAACACCCAAGCCGATACTCCAGTGCGTCCGCCTCACCGCGGAAAAGGACCAGTTGACCCTCTCCGCCTACGACCAGGAGGTCGGCCTTCGTTACCGCGTGCGTCAGGTGGACGTCACCAAGCCCGGCGACACCCTCGTCGGCGGCGACCGGCTTTTTAACATTGTCCGCGAATCAGCCGACGAAACCCTCTCGTTCGACACGGCCCAGGACGTACTCAATATCCGCGGCTCGGACAGCCACTTCCAGATCGTCGGCCAGAACGTCCGCGAGTTCCCCCCGATACCCGACATGGAAGGCGACCCCAATTTCACAATCAAGATCGGACCCCTCCGGGCCGCCGTCGATCAAACGCTCTTCGCCGCCGCCCGCGAAAATACCCGCTATGCCATCAATGGCGTCTTGTGGGAAAAACAGGACAAGAAGCTCAACTTGGTCGCGACCGACGGCCGGCGCCTGGCCATGTCCAGTGCCTCCCTCGAAAAATCCGTCGGTGACGACGCCCATGCCATCGTGCCGACCAAGGCCCTGAACCTCCTCAGCAAGCTCCACTTTTCCGCCGACGAATCCCTCGACATCCGGCTCTCCTCCAACCAGATCGTCCTCCGTTCAGAACGCGCCACCATCAGCAGCGTCCTCGTCGAGGGCCACTTTCCCAAGTACCAGGATGTCATCCCCCGCGACCAGGACAAGAAAATCCCCCTCGATACCGGTGAATTCCTCAGCGCCGTAAAACGGGCCGCTCTCCTGGCCAGCGTCGAATCCAAGGGCATCCGCATCGCCCTCAGTTCCGAGGGCATGGTCCTTTCTAGCCGTGCCCCTGAACAGGGCGAAGCGACGGTCCGGCTCAAGGCCGAGTACGCCGGCCCCGATCTGGTCATCGGTTTCAACCCCGAATTCCTCATCGACGCCCTCCGCATCTGCGGCGAAAATATCACCCTTGAGCTGAAAGACGGCGCCAAGCCCGGCGTCATTAAAAGCGGGCCCAGCTTTCAATATGTTGTAATGCCCGTAAACCTGTCGTAATTCAAGGAGGAAGCGGCAGGCCGCTTCTCGAAGGATTCCACCATGAGAACCGGCGCCGACCGCCGCGCAATCCTGCGTTCCCATCGCCTGGATACGGCCCCGCGGGCGCTACAAGAATTGTTCTGGCGGCGCTATAATCAAACCTCCTGGCGAACCCGCCCGCCGGCGAGCTTGCAGGATCTGCTCGACACGGTCGCGAAAGATTCCCGGTTGCAGCCGGCCGGCCCGCTCGACGAAATCCGGGTCGCTTGGCAACGGCTGGTGCCCTCGGAGTTCCGGGAGTCCGCTAGCGTCGAGGGGCTCTCCTCGGGTCGTCTCCGCGTCGTGGCCGATAGCGCGGCGACTCGTTACGTCCTCGGTCGCCAGTGGGGACAGGCCCTGATCGACGCCTTGAATACGGCAGTCGGCTCCGAAGTCATCAAGCGAATCGACTTTCGCTTGGGACAGCAGGCGAAGGAAAGCGCAAGCACTCAACCGCCCCGGTCGAAGATCGGCCGCGGCGGACGCGGAACAAGAAATAAACGCCCATGAGTCAAACCACCGTCAACCCCGACGCCGCCGCGACGCTGGAACCCCCGCGCCCGGCCCCGCCCTCGCCCCAGGCCTACGATGCCGACAGCATTCGCGTCCTCGAAGGCATGGAAGCCGTCCGCAAACGCCCTTCCATGTACATCGGGGACACCGGTCTCCACGGCCTGCACCACCTGGTATGGGAGGTCGTCGATAACTCCGTCGATGAATCCCTCGCCGGCTACTGCCGCAACATCCTCATCAAGATTAACGCCGACGGCAGTTGCACCGTCACCGACGATGGCCGCGGCATCCCCGTCGAGCCCAAGAGTCTTCCCGAAAACCCCCAACTCGACGGCAAGAGTTCCCTCGAAATCGTCCTCACCGTCCTTCACGCCGGCGGAAAGTTCGATCGCGACTCCTACGCCGTCAGCGGCGGCCTCCACGGCGTCGGCGTCAGCGTCGTCAACGCCCTCTCCGAGTACCTCGTCGTCGAGGTCCAGCGCGGCGGCAAGGTCTACACCATGCGCTTCGAGCGCGGCAAGGCCGTCAAGGAGATCGAGGTTATCGGTGAAACCACGCGCACCGGAACGCGCGTCGAATTCAAGCCCGACCCGGAGATCTTCGCCGACACCAATTTCCGCACCGAGACTCTGCTGACGCGCCTTCGCGAACTCGCCTATCTCAACGAGGGCCTCAAGGTCCAGTTCGTCGACGAGCGGATCGGCAAGCAGGAAGAGTTCTGCTACACCGACGGTCTCCGCGCCTTCGTCGACCACATGAACGAAGGCAAGGAGGGCCTGCACAAGGTCAAGGTACTCAGCAGCCGCGACGAAGCCGCCGGTCTGGGCTGCAAGATCGCCTTCCAGTTCAACAACAGCTACAACGAAAACATCCTCGCCTTCGCCAACAACATCAAAAACCGCGACGGCGGAACGCATCTCTCCGGCTTCCAGACCGGCCTCACGCGCACCCTCAACGCCTACGCCAAGAAAAACAACCTGGTGAAGGGCGACCTCACGCTCAAGGGCGAAGACTGGCGCGAGGGCCTCACCGCCGTCGTCTCCGTCCAGGTCCGCGAGCCTGACTTCCAGGGCCAGACCAAAGACCGGCTCATGAACCTGGACGTCGAGTCCTTCGTCCAGCAGGTCGTCAACGAACAACTCGGCAACTGGTTGGAGGAAAGCCCCGGCGACGCCAAGCGCGTCATCAACAAAGGCATCCAGGCCGCCGCCGCCCGCGAGGCCGCCCGCAAGGCCCGCGAAGCCACACGAAAGAGCGCGCTCTCCAGCGGCAACCTCCCCGGCAAACTCTGGGACTGCCGCAGCAAGAATCCCGACGAATCCGAACTCTTCCTCGTCGAGGGCGATTCCGCCGGCGGCTCCGCCAAGCAGGGCCGCGACTCCCTCGCCCAGGCGATCCTGCCCCTCAAGGGTAAAATCCTTAACGTCGAAAAGGCCCGCGCCGACAAGATCCTGGCGCACGAAGAAATCAAAACCATCATCGGCGCCCTCGGCTGCGGCGTACCCGGCACGGAGGATTTCGACCCGACGAAGTGCCGCTACGGCAAGATCATCATCATGACCGACGCCGATGTGGACGGCAGCCACATCCGCACGCTCTTGCTCACCTTTTTCTTCCGCAACATGTCCGAGCTGATCAAGCAGGGCTATATGTACATTGCCCAGCCCCCGCTTTATTTACTCAAGCGCGGCAAGAAGGCCGAATTCGTCCTCAACGACACCATCCTCGACGGCAAGCTGACCGATTGGGGCCTCGATAACACCCGCCTGGCCATCCGCGAATCCGGCCCGGACGGTCGCCACAACGGAAAGGAACGCTCCCTCACCGGCGACGACCTCCGCGAACTCGTCCGCGTCCTCGACGACATGCAATACATCGATCGCGTCCTGCGCCGCCGCGGCATCGATTTCGAAGCCTTCATCAAGACTCACCACAAATCCAGTGGCCCGCCATTGCCGCAAATCCGTGCAGTCCTCGGCGCCGAGGAGCACTATTTCGCGGACGACGACGCGTTCAACCGCTTCCGCCGCGAAACGCAGGAGCGCCTCGGCGCATTGGAGGTCCTCGAAGGCGGCATGAGCATCCCCACGACCCCCTCCGCCGAAGGTCAGGTTACCCAGCTCGTCCGCTACGAACTGCCCGAATGCCGCCGCCTCGACAAGTGCCTCCGCTGGCTGGAGGACCACCAGCTCGTCCTCGCCGACTACTTCGCCAAACGCGAGGAACTCGTCACCGGCGAACTCTCCCCCGCCAAGTATGTCCTCATGCCCGAGGGTCACGACCCCGCCGAACTCAGCAACCTCGCCTCCGTCGCCGAAGGCGTCCGTAAGCTCGGCCAGCAGGGCGCCACCATCAAGCGCTTCAAAGGCCTCGGCGAAATGAATCCCGAGGAACTCTGGGAAACCACCCTCGACCCCACCAAGCGCCAGCTCCTGAAGGTCGTCATCACCGAAGAAGTCGAAGACCGCGAGCAACTGGAAGTCGACTGGCGCGCCGCCGACCGCATCTTCTCCATCCTCATGGGCGACGACGTAGAAATCCGCCGCGGCTTCATCGAGACGAACGCCATCCACGTCAAAGACCTGGATATCTGATTTTGTGGTACCACTGTAGTGTCCGGCCTCTGTGCCGGACGACGCCGCGGTAGGGCGGGTTCCACCCGCCGACGCCATCGACAATCCCGCTTGCCATCCACAAGGGACCGCCCATTACGTTCCGCTCGTCAGAATCAGGTCGGCAAACGCACTTACGTCGGCGAACTCAATCGACCCGTTGTCATTGGCATCCGCATGAAAAATGTCGCATCCGCCGCTGCTCGCCGCGAAGCCGGCCGGGTCGATCACGGCCAACACGAACGGCGCGATGTCGTTTCCGTCCACGCGATCGTCACAATTCAGGTCGCCCAGCACGTTGAAAGCGGCGAGATAGGGCTGCGTCCGCCCGCCGATGCTGGTGAAATTGCCGCCGACGTAGACCGTCCCACCGGATATGGCCAGGCCATGCACAGCGTAATTCGAATTGGGGCTCCAGTTGGCTAGCGCATCGCCGGAGTCGTCTAGGGCGGCGATGCAGTTGCGCGCCTGTCCGCCGATGTTTGTAAAACCACCCACGGCAAAAAGCGTCCCGCCATGAACGGCCAGGGCGTTTAGGCTGCCATTCGCATTGGGGTTCCAGCTGGGAAGAGCGTTGCCGGACCCGTCCAGTGCGGCGATAAAGCTGCGCGGCTGCCCGCCGACGCTGGTGAAATTGCCGCCGACATAGACCGTCGCGCTGGAGACAGCGATGGCACGTACAATCCAGCTCGCATTGGGGTTCCAGTCGGGCAGGACGTCGCCGTCGCTATCCAGGGCGGCGACATAGTTGCGCGACTGCCCGCCGATGCTGGTGAAAAAGCCACCGGCATAGACCGTCTCGCCGGAGACGGCCAGCGCGTATACATCGCGATTCGCATTGGGGTTCCAGTTGGGAAGTGCGTTGCCGAAACCGTCCAGTGCGGCGATGAAGTTGCGCGATTGCCCGCCGATGCTCGTGAAATAGCCGCCGGCATAGACCGTCCCGCCGGAAACGGTCAAGACGGATACAGGGAGATTCGCATTGGGGACCCAATTGGGCAGGGCGTTGCCGGAGCTGTCCAGAGCAGCGATGCGGTTGCGTGCTTGTCCGCCGATGCTGGTAAAAGATCCCCCTGCATAGACTGTCCCGCCCGAGGCAGCCAGGGCGCGTACAGAGTTATTCGCATAGGCGTTCCAGTTGGGCAAGGCTTTGCCGGAGCTCTCCAGCGCGGCAATGTAGTTGCACCCCTGCCCGCCGATACTGGTGAACACGCCACCTGCATAGACCGTCTCGCCGGACACGGCCAAGGCAAGCACAGAGTCATTCGCATTCGGGTTCCAGTCGGCCAAGGCATTTCCGGAACTGTCCAGAGCGGCGATATAGTTGCGCGGCTGCCCACCGATGCTTGTGAATAAGCCTCCGGCATAGACCGTTCCGCCGCAGACGTTCAGAGCCGACACATAGCTGTTCGCATCGGGATTCCAGTTAGGCAGGACATTACCGGAGCCATCCAGCGCGGCGATGCGCCTGCGCGTCTGGCCGCCGATGCTGGTGAACCAGCCGCCGGCATAGACGGTTTCGCCGGTGACAGCCAGAGCCCGCACATTGTTGTTCGCATTCGGGTTCCAGTTGGGCAGTGCGTTGCCGGAGCCATCGAGGGCGGCGATTCGGTTGCGCGCCTGACCGCCGATGATGGTGAAATTGCCCCCGGTATAGACCGTCCCGCCGGAAACAGTTAGCGCGTACACTGAATCGTTTGCATCGGGGTTCCAGTCAGACAGGGCAACGCCGGTGCTATCCAGGGCGGCGATGCGGTTGCGCGCCTGACCGCCGATTGTGGTGAACCAGCCTCCGGCATAAACGGTCCCGCCGGAGACGGTCAGAGCGAATACAAAGTCATTCGCGTCGGGGTCCCACTCGGTAAGAGCGTTTCCGGAGCTATCGAGGGCGGCGACGTGGTTTCGTGCCTGCCCGCCGATGCTGGTGAAAAGGCCTCCGGCGTAAACTCTCCCGCCGGAAATGGCTAGAGCGTACACCCAATCGTTCGCATCGGGGTTCCAGTTGGCATCGACGCTGCCGTCGCCAAGGATGTGGGCAATGTGATTTCGCGGCGTCGTGCCGATCGAGGTGAAGTTGCCCCCAATGTACCAGCCGCCCGCGCCATCGCTGATTGTCGAATAGACATGCCCGGTTATCGCCGGGCGACCCGTTGAAATTTCGCCGGTCGCGGCGTCGACGAAGGCCCCGCCGCCTGTGTTAGGACCGACGTAGGTAAAGTCGCCGCCAATGTAGAGGATGCCCGATTCCTGCGCCATGGCATAGACAAGTCCGTCGGTGACCCACAAGTCCGGCCGTGGTCGGTTCGAGACGGCTTGGGCGCCGGCCCGATCGGCGAGAGTCAACACGGGAAAAGCCGCGATCAGGAACAACAGAACGCGATGAGCACAGTTTCTTCGCGTGTCAGCAACGAGAGACACAAAGCCTCCTCCTTGGTAGCACGCCCTCACGAATCATCTTACGAAAATGCGGGCGGTGCCACGCATCGGCCCGCAAAGCCGGTCATCGCGACGTCCGTTAGCACCGTCTTGCATTTTCCGTGCCATCCACTTCCGAAACACCGGCAATTCAAACGGAAGTCTCGCCCCCATCAAGGCTTGCACCGCCTAACTGCGAGGGCGTCTCCGCCCCTTCAGCTTTCCGCAAATGGAAAAGGCTCATGGCTAACGCTCATATTCTAGGCAGTGCTAAGCAAGGATTGAGGAAAAGGACAAGAAAAGCGGCGAAGCCGTCGTTGTCGTCAAAGTTATGGCTCACGGCTTCTGGCTGAAAGCTCGCCGCCCCGGTCGAAGTCGCAGATCCGCCTGGGCGGGACCCGGCGTGGAGCGCCGAAGAGTCGCCGCGGCGAAAGTTTCCGCGCCTGCCCCGAGGTACCAAACCATGTCGCCAACGAAGTGCAAGTCCCGTCCATTTTTCCGGTCGTTTTCGCTGGATTTCCCCCCCCTGCCCTCCCCCCTCCCCCCGGGTGGCTCGCTACGAATCTCATCTGCGCCATCTGCGTTCATCTGTGGAAACCACATCGCTATTCGCTATTCGCCATTCGCCATTAAACTCCGCCGATGCCCCCCGCCCCCCGCAAGCGCGCCCGCTTCGCCCTCTGGTACGAATCCACGCCGCGCCCGCAATATTTCCTCATCGCCCTCATCGCCGCCCTCTTCGCCCCCTCGCTCGCCGGCGACTTCATGGTCGACGACCACCGCATGCTCCGCGTCTTCCGTGAATATCACGAAGGCCTCCGCGACTCGCCCGGCGCCTACCAGTTCCTCCCCGGCGGCGAGCAGAACAAGATTGAGCGCACCGCCGGCTGGTACCCCTGGTGGCTGCAAGACTCGTTCAAATACAAGCACTTCCGCCCCCTCTCCGAGCGCTTCCTCTATGCCGAGTACCTCCTCTTCGGCGACCGGCCGCTGGGTTTCCGCCTCGTCGGCATCGCCCTCTACGTCGTCGGCGTCCTCCTCGTCCTGCAGCTCTTCCGCCTCCTTGGTCGCGACGAGCGCCTCGCCCGCTGGGGCGCGCTCATCTTCACCGTCGCCAGTTGCCACGCCATCCCCATCGTCTTCATCTCCGCCCACTGCGACATCGTCGCCCTCATCCTCTCCGTCGCCGCCGCCCTCCTCGCCTCGCGTTACCTCTACGACGGATCGCTCGCCGCCCTCATCGGCTCACTCCTCCTCCTCGTCGCCGGTCTCTTCTCCAAAGAAGCCGTCCTCCCCCTCATCCTCTGGCCCATCTGCGCCTGGCTGATCTTCCGCCGCGAACACGACGCCGCCCGCCGCGCACGCATCATTACCAGTTGCTGGCTCATGCTCGGCGTCGCCTGGTTCGCGCTCTACCTCCGCTCGGAAAGCGGCGCGAACGGTTCGCCGATGCTCGACCCCCTCGCCGCCCCGCTCGATTACCTCCGCACCGCGCCCATCCGCGCCGTACTTCTGCTCACGGCCTGGATCATTCCCGTCAATCCCTTCCTGCTCGAATTCCAGGTCGGCCGCGGAGACTTGCTGCCGTACTTCGCCCTCGTCGGCGCCCTCGCCCTCACCGCCCTCGCCATCATGTTCCTCCTCCACCATCGCCGGCAGCGCGGTCTCGCCGCCATGGCCCTCTGGCCCCTCCTCTTCCTCCCCATCCTCGCCTGCACCCCGCCCGACGACCGCGTCATGGTCCTGCCCAGTGTCGGCCTGGCCTTCCTCGCCGCCGCCTGGCTGACGCGCCCGCGCGACAACGGCTCCTATCGCCTTCGCGCCCTCCCCCTCGCGCTCTTTATTGTCATCCAACTCGTGACCTCCGCCGCAACCGTACACATCATGAACTACATGGAGCACTGCGCGCAGAATAACCTCCGCGCCATGCTTGCCACGTTCCAACGCCCGCCCCAGCCCGGCGATGAACTCTTCGTCGTCAACAGCCGCTTCTCGTATGACGGGCTCTTCTTGCAGGACCGCTTCCGCCGCGTTCACCCCGACCCGCCCGTCGGCGTCCGTCTCCTTACTGACGCCGCCGACCCCGTCGCCACGCGCGTCGATGCCCGCACCCTCCGCCTGGATGTCGCCGGTACGCGCTTCCTGCAAAATTTCCTCGGCCGCATGGGATCTCAGCGCAACCGCCCACGCCAGATCGGCGATGAGTCCGATGCTGGCCCCTTTACCTGCCGGATCACGGACGTCGACGAGCGCGGCGTGAAGTCGATCGAGCTTAAATTCGATCAGCCCCTCGACTCCGATTCCTATCGCTTCATCTGGATCGACGCGTACGGCGCACCGCAACCGTGGGCGGTGCCGACAGGGCCTTAGAAAGGTATAGGGATTTACAAGATTTACAGGGATGGGCTGAAGGCAGGCGACACGAACCTCTTTTGGGACCGAAAGATAAATAGTGGAGATTGTCGTCCCGCTTTTCTGCTTTTTCACCGTGAGCATGGCCGCCACATCGGCCGGTAACAAATTAACCCAATGCAGCCAAGTGCAAACAGAGCCAAAGCGCCCGGCTCCGGCAACTGTACAATCCACGCTTCGCCCCGTCCTTCCGGGTTTGCACCATAGCCCGCAATGATTTGGCCATCAGAAGTTATCGCGGTAGCCGCTGCGAGGAACCATCCGTCGAGATCGATTCCATATTGTTGGGTTAGAACGTCACGGAGAGATCGCATTCCATGAGTTTCGTCCCAAATGAACGCTTCCCAACTGGAACCCGATGCACTTTGACCGACGATCACAGAATTATCTGATACTCCGAGCGCTGTACTGTATCGGCTACGGAACGGATCAACCGGCAACGTGCCGAGATCGATCATTCCAGTTGACTGAGACCATCGAAATGCGTGCGAATCTGTGGCTGCCGCAGCATATCCAACAACAAGGGCTCCATCCGCAGAAACTGCATTCGCACGATCGCTCAGTCTGCCTCCAGGCAGCCCACCGAGGCCGACCATCCCTGTCGCTTCTGTCCAGCGAAATGCCTCAATTCCGACGCGATTGCCCACTCTTGTATGGCTGTAGCCGACAACGACAGTACCGTCAGCCGACACCGCTGAAGCATCGCTCAATATTCCCCCCGGTAAAATACCCAAGGTCATCGGAGGATCTGCGCCAACCCAACGACAGGCCTCTCTGCCGCTCGAACTGGTTGATAGTCCCACGATTACACTGCCGTCCCACGAGACTCCTCGTGCAGCACTTTCCGTACCCCCCAAGTTCGCTAAGGGGAGCATTCCGCTCGCTTCGGTCCAACGAAAGGCCACTTCGGTTTGTTCGGGGGTCAACCCAGTTCCGATTACGACAGTTCCACCGAGCGAAACACCGTATGCAAAAGTGTTGGGAACGCCCGCAAGTACTCCAAGTCCGCTGACCCCAGTATCGGCCGTCCAGCGAAAAGCGTGTCCGAACTCAGAGAATCCACTGGCTGAATAGTCCCCAACCCCCACCACAGTTCCGCCGTCGGGGGAGATACCCAACGCTTGGCTCCAATGGGGATCACCAGGCAAATCGCCAAGTCCCATGAAGGTGGCGGGCCGAGCAACAGCAAGGCACGGGATTGCAAAGACGCTTATGAACGCGGATATGTGCGCGAGTCGACAGGAGCCCATATTCCCTCCACTAAAAAACCACGAACCGCCACAGCTTTCGCTCGCCCCGGCGACGTCGAAGAGACCACTAGCAAGAAGCGTGCCAAGCCGCACTCCCAAGTCGCCCGTTGCCCCTGAAAGAGCCTCGAACCCCGTCCGCCGGCAAATGTTATGAAAAAGTTGTCCTCGGCGCTTCTGGGCCACTATCTGGCCACTTGCAATCGTCCCCGCGGATGACTCCACATGAAAGCGGAAATATCCGCAGACCGCCCGGCAGCCTGTACCGTACCCGTATTGTGGTTGCCGCAATCCGCCATTGTCCAAGATTTCCGCCCCCGGCTGGGCGCGAGATCTTCTACTCCGGCCAAATGAGATTCCCCAACGACCGCGCGTCATAGCAATGCCGCGGCGCACGCGCCCAATCCGAATACTCTCCGCGCTGCGGCTCCATCCGCGCCAGGTTGATCCCCCACACCCGGCTCCGCGCCGCCTGCGGCCCCAACGACGAAATCGGGATCGCAATCTCCGCCGTCCAGCCGTCGTCGCTGATCGACACCGCATAGTCCGGTCGCTTGCCCGCCCACGGCTCCGTTCGACCGATCGGCGGCGTCACCCCGACGCCGCGCTCGACAACAAGGTCCCCCGTCGACTTGATGACGATGTGATACAGATCGTCGCTGAGCGTTCCCGCGCCCGTCGGATCCAACAGGATCTCCACCAGATCCTCGCCGACCGGCGTCAAATCCTCGTACTCCACGATGTTCCGCCGCATCATCCCCGCACTCGCCGTCGCCCCGGGAGGCACGGCAGCGCGAACGCCGACGTATAGATAATCGCCGGCATAGCAGAAATACGCGACCGTTTGCCGCTCTGCGCGCGGTCGCGGCGCTTGATCGTCGACCAGGCGAAAATCTCCCGCTACGTTCGACTCCCCCGGCCCCCAATCATCGAGCCGGCCATCCATCAGAATCGGACGCGCCGCCTTCACCGGCGCGACGACGGAGACGACCCCCTCGACCTGCACCCGCCCCGATGCCCCGGCATCGAACACGATCGTCTGGCGGAAATGCCCGTCCAGATCGCGCGGCGGCAGTTCGGTCGTCTCGTACGCGATCGCGCGCTTGACCATTCCCCATTCCTGCACCGGTCCGACGCGCGCGGGAACCTTGATCGCCCGCGCCCCCGCGGGCAATCCCCCAAAACTCAGCTCTCCTTCGATGCTCGTCCGCAGGCTGCTGCGAATCGCCACGTCAAACGTCACAAGATATTTCGGCTGCCGCGTACGCGGATCGACGCTCACCCGCGCCGACTCCACCCGCGCCTCCAGACGCCGCGTCGCCCCCAGAAACCGCGCCCATCCCATCAGGTTCAGCGAGGAATCTACAGCGTCCTCCCGTTCCTCCGCCAGCGCCAGGGCCGTCTCCTGGGTCAATAGCGCGCGCGCCTGCTCCCACACCTCCGGATCGTCCACTCTCCGCCCCGTCACGCCGTCCTGATAGTGATCGCCGTATGCGTCCGTCCCGCTCGCCTGTATCAATGATGCCGCCAGGAGCCGCGCCGTCTCCGCCCGCCCGTTTTCCTCCAGCAGCCGCAGGTATTGATACTCCTGCAGGCCGATCTGCAATTGTTTAAGCCGCACGGATGGCACGAATCCATCCACCCCGAAATGCTTCCCCGGATAAATCAACCATGTATCGGTCGCCGTTTCAGAATCGGCAATCGGCTCTCCAAGAATCGTCGCCGGCCAATCTGTCGTCTTCGGAAGCAGGATCGCTTCATGCCCCCGCAAGAACGCCTGCCACGCAAGACTTCTCGCGTGGACGGGCGGCGCTTCGACCCCCAGCGACCCCGAGTAGGGCGGTCGATCCGGCAGCATCCACGTTCGCTTTCCGTTTGATCGCAGCGACGCCAAAGTCGCCGCATGTTCATAACGCGCCGGCGTCGCCCAGATCCCCACCACTTCATCGAGTTCCTCGTGGCGATAGTCGAACCACCCGAAGGCCCCCATGGGCTGAGGAATCAGTCGCGAGAGGATCACCGGTCGAGGATCGAGCCCTTTAGCCGGCGAGGCGAGCCCGCGAAATCGCTCGTATTCTTCCGCCGACGGGTTGACCGACGGCGGATAATCAAAATCGAGATAGCTCTTTTCCAGCCACCCCGCGGATTTGAAATGGCGATGCACCTCCGCGAGTTGCGCCCGCAGCGCCGCCCGATAGCTCGGCGAAGCGAGGCCCTCGTACTGCGCCGGATCCGGCTGATGTACGTCAACCGGAAGCGGCCACGCATGCGCCGCCCGCCCGTCGCCATACGCCGTCCCGTCGATCAGCGGCCCGCAGAAACGATCGTACGATTCCCAGTCCATCGCGCCGCCCTCGCCGGTCGGCAGCGCCCTCGGCCGAACGTCGTTCGTGTAGGGCGACAGCCCGTGCTCGTGCAGAAGCTCGAACGCTTCCCGCATCACCCCCCGCGCCCCGTCGTTGTCCAGTGCCGCCCCGATGTTGCGCGGATCGAGCCCCGTCTGCGCCTCGAGGATCGGCCCGAGCTGCACACCCGCCACAACAGGCAACGCGTCCTCCGGTGACAAAAAAACGTCCCTCACCACCAGCTCAATCGGCGCTCGACACGTTTCATTCTCTCCGGTCCGCAGCACAATGGCCGAATGATACGTCTCCGGTCGCGCGTCCTTGGGAATGCGCACCTCGATGTAAACGGGCAGGTTGGTCCCCGCCGCGACGACCAGCGTATCCGCCGCCCCGCTCTCCATATTTCCCAGTGGCACCAGTGCGTCTGGAAATTCCCGCCCCTCGCTCGGCCCCAGTGTCCGCACATACCACCGCGGGAAGCGCTCAATCGTGACCGGATAGTGCCGGTACATCCGTACCGCAGATCGCTCGATCGTCGCCGTCGCGCCGACAAAATCCTCCACCCCAATCCCCACGCTCGCCGGAGGCCGGCCGATCGCCGACAAAACGCACTCCACCCCCACCGTCTCATTCACCGCCCCCACGAGGCGAATCATATTTTCCGTCGACCGGAAATAAGGCGACTCCTCGCGCAGCGGTTCCCCTGAATCGATTCGTTCCGAAGGCCCCGTCGCCCAAACCTGCGGAAAAACCGCCTCCTTCTTGCGCAGCGAGCACCCGGCGATGGCGATCAAACAAGCGAAGCAGGCGCCCAAAAACCACCCCTGAATTGCAGATCGTGAAGAGATCCCGACAAAGGTCCCTCTCACTCGTCTTTCGCTATTCGCCATTCGTAATTCGCCATTCGTAATTCGCCATTCGCCATTCGCCCAAGCCGCAGCCTATCATATACCCGTCTCTCCAACCGTAGACCATCGGACCACCGAATGCGAACCCCCAAAAAGGATGTCTGCCTCCCGGTCATCCCGGCCTCAGCCACAGACCACCACGGTCCGCGCCCCTCGCGCTCCGGCCGTTGGCGGGCGGTCTCGCTTCTGCTGGTCCACATCTTCATGCTTGCCCACGCCCTGCAATGGCTCCGCGACGGTCGCACCGTCACCCCCATCGAACCCTCCGAGTCCATGGAAACGCTTATCACCGGCCGCATCAACGCCGGCTTCATCTTCTTCGCCGTCGCCATCCTGCTCACCATCGTCCTCGGACGCTGGCTCTGCGGCTGGGGCTGCCACCTCGTCGCCTACCAGGACCTCACGAACTGGCTGCTCAAGAAACTCCGCCTCCGCCCCAAGGCCTTCCGCTCGCGCGTGCTCATCCTCGCCCCGCTCCTCGCCGCCCTCTACATGTTCGTCTGGCCCGCCGCCTATCGCCTCGCCGTCGGCGCGCCGCAGCCCAGACTCACCGCGCATCTCACCACGACCGGCTTCTGGGACACCTTCCCGCAGTATGGCATCGCCGCCCTCACCGTCCTCATCTGCGGCGTCGCCATCATCTACCTCCTCGGCCCCAAAGGCTTCTGCACCTACGCCTGCCCCTACGGCGCCTTCTTCGGCCTCGCCGACAAGCTCGCCCTCTTCCGCATCCGCGTCACCGACGCCTGCCGCCAGTGCGGTCACTGCACCGCCGTCTGCACGTCGAACGTGAAAGTTTCCGAGGAAGTGAACCTCTACAAGATGGTCGTCGACCCCGGCTGCATGAAATGCCTCGACTGCGTCAGCGTCTGCCCCAACGACGCCCTCTACTACGGCTTCGGATTCCCCTCGCTTGGCGCGAAGCCGCTCGCCGCAGCGGCCAGCGCTTCCAACGTACCCCGCCGCTACGACCTCACCCTCGCCGAAGAACTTGCCGCCGCCCTGATCTTCGTCGCCGCCTTCTTCTCCTTCCGCGGCCTGTACGGCAAGCTCCCCTTCCTCCTCTCGCTCGGCATCGCCGGCATCATCGCTTATCTCGTCATGAAAGCCGCGCGCCTCATCTACGCCCGCGATGTCCTCATCCAGCGAACCCGCCTCAAATCCACCGGTCGCATTCGCCCCTTCGGCATCGCGTACCTGTTTCTCACCGCCGCAATCGTCGGCCTGATGGCCCACAGCGGCTACTGGCGATACCACGACTACCTTGGCAACCTCGCTTTTGAAAAATCCCCCCCGGAACTCTTCGGCTGGCAATACCAACCCGATCGGCTCGGCGCCGCAAGCGACGAACAACAATCCGCCGTCGCCGCCGGCATTCATCACTTGGAAAAGGCGCGGCGCAGCGCCCTTGCCCTCGTCCCCGAAAACGATCGCGAACTCGCCTGGCTCTATCTGCAAATGAAACTACCGGATCGCGCCGCCGCGGCGATCCGCCGGGCTTTACATTCCGAGCCCAAAGACATGATCGCCTGGGCGCACCTTGCTAAAATCGAAACGCTACGTGGCGATCTGGCGGCGGCGCGAGGCGCCTATCAAAAAGCCCTCTCCCTCGAAAGCGCCCGCCGCGCCGACTGGACCACCAAGCTCGGCGAGGCTGTCCCCATGCCGGGCGCCGCCGACCTCCTCGCCGAGTGGGGCCTCTTCCAGGCGCACTGCGGCGAAACCGACGCCGCCGACGCGACACTGCGCTGGGCCGCCCAATACGACGCCGTTTCCCCAACGGCCCACCTCGCCCTCGGTCTCTTCCAGATCCGCATGAACCAGATCGACGCCGCCCGCGCCTCCCTCATCCGCGCGGTCGCCGCCTCCCCCCACGCCCCGGAGCCGCGCAGGGCACTCGCGGACCTCTGCAAAGAGCCGCAGTCCTACCCGGCCGCCATCGACCAGTACACCGCCGCCCTCCGCGATCACCCCGCCGAGCCGGTCTATCTCCACAATCGCGCGTATGCGCTTACGCAACTCAATCGCTACGCCGAAGCCGCCGCCGATTACCGCGCCGTGCTAAAACATCAGCCGTCCTACGCCGAGGCCCGCGCCAACCTCGGCGCGATCCTCCTCGCCCAGGGCGACATCCCCGGCGCCGCCCGCGAATACGAACAGCTCCTCACCGACCAGCCCGCCAACCCCGAAGCCGCGATCCGCCTCGGTTACATCTACCTGATGTCCAACCGCCCCGCCGACGCCCACCGCCTCTTGCAAGGCGTACTCACCTCCGGCGACCGCGACCAGCGCCGCACCGCCCAATCACTTCTCTCTCAACTCGCCCCGTAGCGTCACCCTGGCGAGGCTCCCGCCGAGCCAGCGTAACTGCCGGGGGGAAAAACCAAAACGAATCCGCAGGTGGCGCAGATGAACGCAGATGGGAAATGAGGGGGACGCATTCAGCGTTTTTGCCCCGCAGTCTTCATAGACAGGGTGCTGTCGCGGGCGCGACGGCATCGTTCGAAAACGCGGAGATATCGTCCGCTGCATCGAGATTGGCGGTCTGATCGTCGCCGTCGGGGTCGATGCCGACACAAGCTCCACCGCCATTGAGGATACAATTGACCAGTAGTTGCACGTCCATCCCGTTCACCACGCAGTCGAGGTTCAGATCGCTCTGCGGCCGGCCGCTTGCATCGGACAACACGCACGGCGAAGCCGCCGCGCATGCATCCACGTCGTTATCGACTTCGTCGCCGTCCATGTCAGCATCGCATACATTCCCGATCCCGTCGCCGTCGAGATCGGCTTGATCGTCATTGGCCACGGAGGGGCAGTTGTCGCAGACATCCCCATGCGCATCATTGTCGCCATTCTCCTGACCGGGATTGACAACCAGCGGACAATTGTCAACGGGGTCGATCACTCCGTCGTCGTCCTCGTCCAAATCAAAGACGTACGCCGCGCCGGAATCGACGGCGCTGTTGTCGGCCTGATTGCCTCCCACTCCTGTGGCGCTGCTGTCCTCGAAATACGCCGCGGCCACCACCGTGTCGCCGCTCGCGGCCACCGAGATGCCGAACCAGTCATCCACCCCGGTGTTCGAGGCCTTCAGGTAGACCTGCTGGCTCCAGACGCCGCCGCTGCGGACGAAGACGTAGGCCGCGCCGGCATTCAGAGCGCTGTTGTCGGCCTGGTTGCCGTTCACCCCCGTGGCGTTGCTGGCCTCGAATGCCGCCCCGACCACCACCATGTCGCCGCTCGCGGCTGCCGAAGCGCCGAATACGTCGCCCGCCCCCGTGTTCGATGCCTTGAGGTAGGCCTGCTGGTTCCAGATGCCGCCGCTGCGGACGAAAACATAGGCCGCACCAGCATCCGCGGCGCTGTTGTCGGCCTGGTTGCCGTTCATTCCGGTGGCGCCGCTGTCCTCCCAGATCGCTCCGACGACGAGCGTATCGCCGCTTGCGGCAACGGAATAGCCAAACTGGTCATCCGCCCCGGTGTTCGACGCCTTGAGGTAGGCCTGTTGGCTCCACACGCCGCCGCCGCGGACGAAGACGTAGGCCGCGCCGGAAGCAGAGGCGCTGTTGTCGGCCTGGTTGCCGTTCACGCCCGTGGCGCTGCTGTCCTCAAGCCACGCCCCGACCACTACCGTGTCACCCGACACGGCCACCGAGAAGAACTGGTCGCCCGCGCCGGTGTTCGACGCCTTGAGGTAGGCCTGCTGGCTCCAGACGCCTGCGTTGCGGACGAAAACGTACGCCGCGCCGGAATTGAGAGCACTATTGTCGGCCTGGTTGCCGTTCACGCCCGTGGCGCTGCTGTCCTCGTTGTCCGCCCCGACCACTACCGTGTCGCCACTGGCGGCCACCGAAAAGCCGAACACGTCTCCCTCTTGCGTGTTCGAGGCTTTGAGGTAGGCCTGTTGGCTCCAGATCCCGCCGTTGCGGACGAAGATGTAGGCCGCGCCGGCATCGGGGGCGCTGTTGTCGCCCTGGTTGCCGTTGACGCCCGTGGCGTTGCTGGCCTCCTGCGGCGCTCCGACCACCATCGTGTCGCCGCTGACGGCCACCGAATAGCCAAACTCGTCATCCGCCCCAGTGTTGGAGGCCTTGAGGTAGGCCTGCTGGGCGACGGGGTCGATGGTGAGGGGATACGTGGCATCCGCATCATCAATGATGATGCGGATGAATTGCGAATGATGAATTGCGAATAGCGAAGTGACGGACTCATCGCTGACCGCAACCGACTCAAACCAGGCAGGCACTAACGCGCCCGTGGCATCGAAGACGGTCAGGCCGGTGTAGTTCACGACCGCCGCGCCGTTTGAATCGACGAACGTTAATCCGCGCCCGTCCGCGCCCACTTGCGGGCGCAGATCGCCGCGTACCGCCAACGTGAAATGCAGCGGCCCAAACCGCCCGGAGGGCGCACGATGGTTGCCAGAGGCTTCAGCCTCTGGAAGAGGATCTTCTAATTTCCCCGCCCGGAGGGCGGACGAATCGGGCCGCCGATACACCGTGTAACCATGCCCCAGCCCGCGCGCGTCGTTGACGTACCACTCGGTCAGGTGCTCGCCCCACTCGTAGATAACGCGCTGGCCTGTGGCGTCGGCGCAGGTCGGTGCGACGAATTCATGCACCGCACCCTCGACGCCATAGCTGACCAGTTCAAGCCCCCATGACCAATCTCCCGCATCCGGCGTTGTAACGAAGCCGCGACCGTCAAACCGGGTTCGCCATTGCTGGCCGGGGTTGCGCGCCTGATAGCCGCCTTCGATCGCGAAGGCCGCATGGCGATTCGCCTCATAGGCCGCGCGGATGGACGTCCACTCCGAGGCCGAGAGCCCGGCGGGCACGGGTTCGGCAGCGCGGGCTTGAGCCCATGCGCCGGCAGAGTAAACCAGGAGCACGGTTTCTAAAACGGCAAGTAAAACGGCCGATCTCACGGCGAGCCCTCCTCTGTCGATTGGCCATCCGGGGAGCAATCCATTCTACCCGATTTGCACCCCGTCCGCACTTTGCGCTTCAGGGCCCCTTCGCTCATTCTATTCATTCAATTGGGGCTCGCGGGCATGACGTCGTCCGCTGGGGTTCCCCTCCAAGTCTGGGCGTCAACGCGATTAACGCTTTTTTCTTCGAAAGAGTGCGGATTAGAGGGAGCGCTGAGCAAGTACTGAAGATAGGGACAAGAAAGAAGCGGCGAAGTCACCGCCTTCGTTCAGCTTACGGCTCGTAAGGTCGGAGACTCCGCGCCATATGTACGAATTTCAAGCGATTCAACCGTTTTCAAGCACGCGAGCCATGCGTTTTCATCTATTTTCGGCTTTTCTCGGCCCCAAAAAATATCTGCGCCGATCGGCGTCATCTGTGGATCCGGTTTTTCATTCCGCATTCCGCCCACTCGCCACCAACCACTACTCGCTCCCCACGATTCTCCGATACAGCCCCTCAATCCGCTCCACCATTGCCCGATGGTCAAACTCCCGCAGACAAAGTTCCCGCCCCGCCGCCCCATACCCCCGCCGACGCTCGACGTCCCGGGCCAGCGCGACCAGCTTCTCCGCGAAGGCTCCGAAATCCCCCAGCGCCGCCAGTTCCCCCGTCCGACCGGGTATCACCACCTCCGGCGCGCCGTCGATATCAAAGCTCACCACCGGCCTTTGCATCAGGAGCGCCTGCACCGCCGCCCGCGGCAATCCCTCCCACTGCGACGTGTGCGCCAGGACATCGATCGACGCCATCACCCGCGGCATCTCGCCCGGTGGCAGCAATCCCGTCAATCGCGTCCGCCCCGCCAAGCCCCGCCGCGCCAGCTCCGCCTCATACGCCGCCCGGTGCGAACCACCACCGACCCACAAGAAGCGCAGCCGCGGCTCGCGCCCCGCCGCAATTGACATGATCTCCAGCAACTGCTCATACCCCTTATTGGGAAACAACCGCGCAACCGTCCCGACGACGATGTCGTCCTCCGCAAACCCCCATCTGCGTTTATCTGCGTGCATCTGCGGATCAAATTCTTCGACCTCCATGCCGCTGCGAATCGTCTCATACTGCTCCGCCCGCCCCACTCCCGCCGCCAGCGCCTGCCGCGTCATCGCGTCCGCCACGCTGACGATCGCATGGCACCGCCGCGCGCAATAGCGCTCCGCCGCCGCATACGCCGCCCGCACCATCCACGGCTGCGTCCGATTGAAGCTCATCCCATGAATCGTGTGGACGATCGCCGGCACGCCCGCCCGATGCGCCGCCACCCGCCCCAGCACCCCCGCCTTGCTCGAATGCGTATGCACCACGTCCGGTCGCAGCTCCCGAAACCGCCGCGTCAGCGCCGACCGCGCCGCCCAGTCGCGCGACGGACTGACCTGCCGCACCAGCGATGGAATCTCTTCAAACGTGTACCGCCCCGACCGCGCCCGATCGACAAGCGACCCCTCCGGCCCTGTCGTCGGTCCACTCAGGAGATACACCTCATGACCGCGCTGCGCCAATCCCTCGCACGTCAGAATGGTATTCTCCTGCGCCCCCCCGACAATCAACCGCGTAATGACGTGAACAATGCGCACAAAGACCTACGTCCTTTATCGGGGGTGGCACGGTCTGACCGCGAAGCGGACAGGCCGTGGCGGCGCGTAGGGTGGGCCGTGCCCACCAATTTGTTACGCCGGCGGATCCTCCTCCGCCTCAAACCCCGCCGGCATCGGCGCCGTGCTCCGCGGTTTTTTGTCCACCAGTGCCCGCTCCGCGCCCGCCGGCGGCGCAGCCCGCTCCGCCCGCTCCAGTTGCTCCGCCGTCGGCGCGGGCAATCCCGGAAGGTCATACCGCACCCATTGCAAACAGAGTCCCCGCGCTGGCGCCGTCGGCCCCGCCAGGTTCCGGTTCTTGCCCGCGAGGATTTGCTTCGCCTTCTCGGCCTTCCAATGACCCCGCCCGATCTCCACCAGCGTCCCCATCATGTTGCGGACCTGTTTGTACAGAAACCCTTCGCCCTCAATGTCCATGCGGATCTCCTGGTCGTCGCGATACAGCTCAATCCGCCGGATCGTCCGAACGTTCGACTGCCGGTCATTCCCCGCCGAGGCAAAGGACGAAAAGTCATGCTCGCCGACCCACGCCTCCGCCGCCTGCCGCATCGCCTCCAGATCGAGCGGCTGCCAGAAGTGGTAGACGAACCGCTGGGCCAGATGTTCGCACGGTCGGCTCGGCGTGTTGTGAATTCGATAGCGATAGAGCTTGGTCACCGCCGACCGCGTCGCGTGAAAGGTCAGCGGCACTTCGTCGAGGTGCAGAAGCGTCATGTCCTTGGGCAAACGCGCCCCAACGCTGCGGGAGATGTTGATGTTCGGCGCCGGGCTGGTCGTGAAAAAATTGGCGACGTACCCGGCGGCGTGGACTCCCGCGTCCGTCCGGCTGCACCCGACGAGCACGATCTGGTGCCGCACCGTCCGTCGCAGCGCCTGTTCCAGGATGTCCTGCACCGTCCGTAGGTTCGGCTGGTGCTGCCAACCATGGAAGTCCGCCCCGTCGTAAGCCAGCGTCAACATCAGGTTCCGCATCATCGCGGAACCATCCTATGCGAGGCTCATTCCTTCGGCGACGGGGCCGGCGCGGCATCGGTCGCTGGCGCGGTCAATGCCGCGACATACGCCCGCTGGCAGCGCTTCCGCGCCTTGGAGCGGGCGTGGCGCTTCTTCGGGGAAAGGATCGGCAGGCTCTCCGGATCGAGCTGCCAGAAAGACGCCATGCGGTTGCGCCCCCGCTCCTTCGCGGCGCACAGGGCGATGTCCGCCTGCAGGAGAAAATGATCCACATCGAATTCGGCGGGATGGCCCGCGTAGCTCGACATCCCAAAGCAGGCCGTGAAGTGTTTCGGGCTGGTCATTGCGTCAAAGGCGATCGCCGCGAACGTCTGCCGCAGCCGGTCACACAGACTCCACGCCGCCTGCCGCGACGAGCGCGACAAGACCATGGCGAGTTCCTCTCCGCCCAATCGGCCGACGCGGCAGGTCGGGCTCTGGAACCGCTTGAACAGGCGGGCAAGCGTCAGGATCGCTTCATCGCCCAGGTCGTGACCGTACCGATCGTTGTACGACATGAGGTTATCGATGTCGGCGATGACCAGGATGCTTTCCTCTCCCGTCCGCTGCGCCGTAAGGATCGCCTCGGTGATACTCAGGATGAAATGCCGTCGATTGGCCAGCCCGGTGTACGGGTCTTCGACGGCCAGGCGGCGATACGCCTCGCGAAGGTTCTGCTCCCGCAGGGCCACGCGAATCCGCGAGATCAGCTCCACATCGCTGAGCGGCTTGAAGATCAGATCGTGACCGCCCGCGTCAAAGCTCTGCCGGATCAGCTCATCCGTCTTTTCCATCGCCGTGACGAAAATGACCGGCGTATCCGCCAGGCGAATCCGATCCTTCATCTGCCGGCAGATCTCGAAGCCATCGGGACGCGGAGGCTTGAGGTCGAGCAGGATGAGGTGGGGTTCGTATTTCTCCGCGATGGCCAGCCCCATCCCGCTGTCCTCGGCGTACATCGTTCGAAAGCCCGCCGGCTGCAGCACGTGCGCGACCCGGCGAACCGTCTCCGCGTCGCTGTCGATGATCAGCACCAGCGGGTGGCTTTCGCGCTCGACATCGTTAAAGGAAGTGGCCATGCCGTTTTCCAAATGCGGTTTCCAACGAATCTCCGGCGCTGATATCGGAATGCAGGAGTGCCCTCACGATCTTAAACCCACCGCTCCCGCCTTTGTCATTAAGCCCCAATCGCGCAAGACCGATATATCCGCCGCGTTCAACCGTCCAAGGGGCCGCGCGATGTCTGACTGGATTCCCCGTGAATCGCTCCAAAGCACCTCTGGTCCGTTAGGAGCGATCCTCGCGACCTGGCTGATCTGGCCGGTCTTGTGCGGCCTGATCGGGCTGCGCAAGGGCGAACTCGGCCGCGGCGCGATGCAGGGTCTGTTGTGGGGGCCCTTCGGCCTCATCTTCGTCCTGATGGCACAACGCAAATACCTCTGCCCGACCTGCGGGCAAAAGACCCTGAAGTCGCCGCATTCGCGCGACAACTCGCCGCTCGCAGTGCCGCCGCTCGTTATCCCATCGCTCAACGTGGAGATCCCGGAACCCCGGTCCACCCCGCTGCCACCCATGCGCCCGTCGGCGCGCCCTCTGGTCGCCAACGAGCCCCGCGAGGCGGCGCCACTGAGCAAAGAGGAACGCGAAAAAATCGTGGCCGCGGCCTGCGCCGGCTACGACGCCGAAGAGGCCGCCCGCCTGCGCTCGTGGCTGAATAATGAGTAAGTACAACACCCAGTAGCCGGCTACGGATTTTTCCTGCGATGTCGAAGTTTGTCGAGCGCATCGGCAATGCCGATCCAGAAACTGTCGTTGGTGCGTGACTCAACCCTCGTCTTTTGAAGAGCATCTTCAAGCAGCAGTTCGGCTTCGTGATCCCGCCCCAGGGCGGCCAGACACTCGCCCAGACTCGCCTGCGTCTTGAGCAAACGTTCATCCTCCGGCGTCAACCGGCCGCGGCGAATCTCCAGCGATTCTCTGAGTAGAGGCTCCGCTTCCGAATATCGTCCTTGCTGGAGCAGCATTCGACCCAATCCCGAGAGATCGACGGCCAATGTGGGATGTTGGTCGCCGAACACCTTGCGATCCAACCTTACGACCTCCCGGAGCAACTTCTCGCTTAGCCGATGGTCTCCAAGTGCCGACGCCAAGACACCCAGGTTGGCCATGCTTTGCAGGACGAGGGGGTGTTCCTCGCGAAGGAGCTTGCGCCGAGTCTCCAAGACCTCGGTGATCAACTCCAGGGCCCCTTTAATATCGCCCTTGGCGCGCAGCGCGCCGGCGAGATTGTTCAAACTCTCCGCGACTTCCAGGCTTTCGCGGCCCGCCAGTTTTTCGCGAATTACCAGCGCCTCGCGATGGGTGGATTCCGCCTCGGCGATCTTTCCCGCGGCCCGCTGCACTGCCCCCAGGTCGTTCAGCACGCGGGCCGTGTCGAGGTTCTCCGCGCCTCGCAGCCGCCGGTGCGTCTCAAGGCAATGGGCCAGGAGCGCCTCAGCTTCCGTGAATTTGCCTTGTGCGTAATACAACTGCGCCTGATCGAACTCACTCTCGGCGAGATCGTGATGGCCCGGCTCCAGTTGGGCGGCGCGAATAGCCTTTGCCGCGTTGATATTCGATTCCGCCGGCTCCAGCAGACCGAGCCCCAGGTACGTGCGACCGATCGTGCTTCGGACCGCGGCCTGCACCAGCGGTTGGCTCTTCAGGTCGGAATCCACGCGCAGCGCCGCCACATCCAGTACTGATCGTACCGTTGCATCCGGACCTTCGTTCACCGGATCGGCGGCGGACATCATGCGCTGCATAAAGTCGGCGGTGGCTTCCGCCTGATCCCTCGCCAGATAGGCGGCATCCCGTTCGCGCCGCGCCGCACGGCCCTCCCAGACCGCGACGCCGAAGCCGACCGCCAGCAACAGGACGGCGGCCACTCCCAGGGCCGCCGCGAGCGCATGCCGCCGCACGAATTTCTGGACGCGATAGGCGATCGTATCCGGTCGCGCTAAGACCGGCAGTCCCGCAAGATGCCGCTCGATGTCGGCGACGAGCTGTTCGACGGACGCATAGCGGCGCGCTGGGTCCTTGTATGTCGCCTTCAGGACAATCGTGTCAAGATCCCCTGCGAGCCGACGGCCAAGACGCTCCGTCGTGGCCTCCCGCCGCCGATTCGCCGCTTCCGAGGCGGTGGTCGAAGACGAGGCCGAGGCCGCCGGGCCATCGCCACGTCGAACCGCAACACTGGGCGGAGCAATCTCTTCCTCGCAGACCACCCGGCTTACCTCTGCAACCGAACGCGTCGAAAAACGGTACGGGCGCCTGCCGGTCAGCAACTCAAAGAGGATGATGCCGAGAGAATAGACATCGCTCGCGGTGCTCAGCGGCAGGCCGGAAACCTGTTCAGGGCTGGCGTATTCCGGAGTGAACCGCCTTTCTTCGACGGCCGTGACGTCGACGGACCCCGTGCCCACGAGCACCTTGGAGACGCCGAAATCGAGAAGCTTGGGATCGCCACTGTCGTTCACAAGAATGTTGCCAGGTTTGAGATCACGGTGGATCACCAGCTTTTGGTGAGCGAGGCGCACGGCTTCGCAGACGACGGAGAAAAGACGAAGGCGCTGCGAAATCGGCAGTCGATGGTCGTCGCAGTATTGGTCGATCGGAACCCCCTCGACGTACTCCATGACCAGATACGGCCGGCCATTGGGCATAGCGCCCGCATCGAGAAGCCGGGCGATATTGGGATGCTGAAGTGTGGCGAGCGTATTCCGCTCGAGGGCGAAGCGGTGGAGGATTTCCTCGGTATCCATGCCACGCTTGACGACCTTGATCGCCACCTGTTGGTCGAATTGCCCGTCTGCTCGGACGGCTCGATAGACGGTTCCCATGCCCCCGGAGGCCCGCCGATGCACGACCCGATAGGGACCGATCCTCGCTCCGTCCAAATCGTCCTCGGGTGGTGAAAATGCCGGCAGCGCCAGACTGGCGCCCAAGGCGGAATCCGAGAGAAACGCGTCGGGCGGATCAGCGTGCTTCAGCAAGGACTCTACCTCTGCGCGCAGCATGCCGTCGCTGCCACAAGTGACTTGCAATGCATCGTCCCGTTGCACGCGGGGTAGTTCGAGGACGCGAGAAAAGATTTCCTCGATTTGTTGCAATCGCTGAGGCGTCATTTGGGTTGATCGCCCGTTAATTCTCGGTAAAGCCAGCTGCGCGCGAAGCGCCAGGTACGGGCCAGCGTGCTGGGAGAAACACCCGTTGCGAGACCGATCTCCTCCATGCTTAGCCCGCCAAAAAACCGCAGTTCCACGAGATTCGCCATATTCGAGTCCAGGGTTCCCAGTCGCTCGAGTGCTTCATTCAGCGCGAGAATGTCCAGATTCATCCCGTCCACGCAGACGTCAGCCTCGTTCAGCGGCGAGGGCCGCACGCCCTCCCCTCTTTTCATGCGTCGTCTGGCCCGGGCATGGTCAATCAGGATTCGCCGGATCGCCTTTGCTGCGGCTCCGAAGAAATGTCGCCGATTCTCCCAGGAACTGTCGCCCGGGCCGACCAGGCGGATGAAGGCCTCGTGAACAAGTGCAGTGGGCTGAAGGGTTTGGGCCCCGGAATCCCGCGAAAGGTGCCGGGCGGCGAGGGTACGAAGCTCTTCATAAACCAGAGGGAAGAGTTCTTCCGTCGCCAGGCGATCGCCTTTTTGGGCTCTCACCAGGAGCGTCGTAACGTCGCCTCCAGTTAGGGGTTGCGATTCCGGCATGGTTTTTGCCTTTCCCGCCTGACACATCTTGCCACCAAACGGAGCATGACGAAAGGAGGGGGTGTGTCGCCCTCTCGACATTGAATGTCGCCAGTGTTGGCGATGCAGGCAACAAAATGAGCGGGTTGGTACGCAAATTGCTATGGGAAGTTTCGATCGGGCTGCCGGCAACCAAGCGGTCTTGTTGAAGCGGCCGTTCGCCAGGAATGGAGATCGTTATGAAGCGTTTCTTACAAAACACGGCATCAGTCTTAGTTCTGGCGTCCATCCTGGTTGGCCAGAGCGGCGCTCGTCTCGAAGCCCAGGCCCCAAGCTGGAAAATCGTCAAACCCAGCATGACGGGCGTGCCCGGCGACGAAGTGCGGGTGATGAAATTCGATGCCGAGGGGAATCTGTGGATCGTGAGCCGCATGATCGACTGGTGGGAAGTAGCGGTGGCGATGCTCCCGGCTTCCGAGCTTCCCTACACGCCGCTGTCCGGCGGCGGCTTCGACACCGGCGCTTGGACCGTCTGGTCCAGTGTCGAGCATCCGATTCCCTCGGTGTTCATCCATGACCTCGAATTCGGGGCCGGGGGAGTCATCTGGCTGACGAGCGATGCCGGGTTGACGCGCTTTGACCCGAACGGCGCCACGCCGCAGCAGATGTGGTTTACCTACAACACCTCCAATTCGCCGCTCGTCCTGAATGGCGTCCGGTCGATCGACACAGACAGCCAGGGGAATCTCTGGCTGACCAACGTGACCGTCTCGAACTCCAATGGGGCGCTTTTCAAGTTCAATCCGGCGGCGAATCAATGGACGAAGTTTGAAGTTGGGCAACAGTTGCCATGGTACACGCCGTGGAGGGACGTGAACTCGGTCCTGGTCGGGGCGGACGATCGGGTCTGGCTGACACATTCGACGCTGGGCGGGATGGCGGAATTCAACGGGACAAGCTGGGTATTGCACGCTTGTCCTTATCCGATGGGCGACATGCTGGAGGACCTCCAAGGGAACATCTGGATCACGACCGGCGAATTCGGGTTGTGGAAGTGGAATGGCACGGGCTACCAGGTCTTTGATCTGGGTTCGCAGGGCACGGTCATGTGTTTGGGTATGAATTCGGACACTGGACTGGTCTATGCGGGGGCGTGGTACGGCGACATCTACCAAATGGTGAACGGCAATTCGCCGCAGTTCTTCGTGAACGCCGACAACATCCCGGGCTCGATTCATGTGCGGCCAAATGGCGACATCTGGATTAACAACTATGGTGGAAACGGGACGCTCGGCACCGTGCGGCACTACAAAGAGGGCGGCGAATTGCTGGAGCGGTTCAACACTTTCAACAGCGGGCTTCCGGATTACTTCATCGACAGGATTCAAAGCGATTCATCGGGCAATGTCTGGTTCGCCTCCGGCGAAGGCGGTCTGTCGCGGATGACCGGCAACGACGCGTATGCACCGGCCCGCTGGCGGAATTGGGGCAATCACAACGATCTCTCCGAGCCCTATCCCTGGGCCGGCAGCGAGCCCATGTACGAAATGCTTGAGGCCAGCGATGGGAAAATCTGGATGGCGGGCAACGGCGTGGGGCGATGGGACCCGGAGACGGGGACCTTTACCGGTTTTTGGAATACGCAGAACTCCAATTTGAGTCCGATGATCTGCACGGGCATCACCCAGGACGGCGACGGCACGATATGGGCCGGCGATCGCTATGTCGGCGTGTGGGAATTGGATACGGAGATCAACGACTGGGTGCTGCACACCTGGGCGCCGTCCGGCTGGACGGCCAATGACGTGATCGACGTCGCCACGGACACGGAGGGCGCGCTCTGGGTGCTCACGTATATTCAGCTTCATCGCCGCAACGCCAATGGGACGTGGTCAACATGGGACGTTTCCAATTCTCCCTTGCCGCTCGACGGCACCCTCTTCAACCTGGAGCCGGATCCGACCAACGGCGTGTGGGTGGGAATACAGGGCCGGCTTCTCCACTTTGACGGAACGAACTGGACCACGATCACACAGGCCCAGGCGGGTTGGCCGGGAACCAATGTGAACGGGATCGCATTTCGGTCATCGGATGGTAAGCTCGCCGTCACTACTCAACAGCCGAGCGTATGGCCCTACACCGGTGGCATCAGCGTCCGTAACGACAATGGAACGTGGACGCACTACACCACGGCCAATTCGCCGTTAACGCATTGGCAGGTCAGCGCGCCGCACTTTGACGCCGGAGGCCACCTCTGGGCCAGCGCGATGAGTGAAGGCGTCGTGCAGATATTGATCGGCCTCAAGCCGGGCGATATCGACGGCGACGGTTTTGTCAATCTGATCGACGCCAATCTGTTCGTCGGCGCCCTCCTGGGAACCAATACGCTCGCGCCGCAAATCAACCGCTCGGATCTGAACGGCGATGGAGAAGCGAACGGCGCGGACACGCAGTTATTCGTCGATCTCCTGCTCGCGCCGTAGAAACTTCGTGGCCGGCGGGAGCGGGGCATGATCGAGTTTAGGCACTATTTGCGGTTCGGGAAATCCCGAGCCAGGTACGCGAGGGTTCACCATGACTACGAAATTCAATGGATGTGTCGTTTATGCGCTGGCCACTGTGGCGCTGGTCCTGATGGGGGTTTCGCCCGCTCTGGCACAAGCGAACTTCTCGGAGAACATGGACACGCTTGGTGACACCAGCTTCGGCCAGCCCGGTCCACCGGAACTGGTCAGCGGCGGCTGGATCTTCCGCAACCAATCGAATCCGATTGGTTCCCAGACCTTTTATGCCGGCCCATGCTACTACTGTGGCACGGCCCACTCAGGGACTCGCACGCTCAGTTCGGACTTCAACAGCATCGAAACCGGGTCGGCCGGCACGGTCAGCAACTGGGCCCTCTTCCCCGCTATTCCCAATCAGATCGCCGGCGACACCGTCACCGTCTACGCCCGCGCATTGATGACTGGGAACGTCCCGGCCCAACTGCAAATCCGCTATTCTCCAACCGGCGGAACGAACACCGGCTCGGGCGTCACCGACGTTGGAAACTTCACGCAACTGCTGCTGGACGTGAATCCAGTCTCCTCCACGGGTTGGACGCAATACAGCGCGACCGCTCCAGGAAATGGCCGCCTGGCGTTGCGCTTCTACGCGCCCAATATTGAGCCTGTTTTCATTGCCGGCAACACCTGGCTGGAATTGGACACGCTTAGCGTCGGGCCTCCACAAACACCGTCTTGTAACCTTCCCCCTGTCCCTCAATCGGGCCAGACCATTACGTGGAGCACTTCGAACAGCCCTTACCGCGCCTGCCAGAGCCTGTCGATCCCCGCCGGCGGGACTGTCAATGTTCAGCCGGGCGTGCAGATCAATTTCGACAGCGGCCGGCAACTGATCGTCGCGGGCACGTTGAATATCAATGCCAGCGCCGCGGCCCCGGCGGTCTTCACCGCGCCGAACTCCTTTCCGCCATTCCTGGTGGTCAGCGGCGGTACCCTGGAAGCACATTTCACGGAGTTCCACCAACAGCTCCGTATCGGCAGCGCCGCCAACGTACTACTGTCGGACTGCACGTTCGCCTTCGACGGCCTTCTTAGTTCCGATGACATCCCCAATTCCTTGCCCTACGTCAGGCTCGAACGCTGCACCTTCACCGACTCGTACATGTCTCTCTCGGGATGCCTGGCGGTGCTCCGCGATAACACATTCACCAATACCTATGCTCAACTTCTACGCACATTCGCCGACGTCACCGCCCCCAACACTTTCAACGGCCAGCCGCTCCGCATCAACCGCCAAGAGAGCATCCAGCCGCTTGCCATCGACGGCATATCGGGCGCCGGCAGCACAATGGCCGGGCTGGCGCTTGACGGCGGCATGTATCGCCTCGGCCCCAACGTCGTGCTTCAAGGCAACGCCTATCCGCTGGAGTTGCACGGCGGCCTCACGCCCGACAGCGTCGTACCGATGACCGGCAACACGAACAACGCGATCAACGTCGGGGACGGCGGCTTTGCCGGGACTGGGCAATGGTCGGACCTGGGTTTGCCCTACCGGCTCACCGAGCCGAGCACGGAATTTCCGGGCGGCCACCTGACCATCAGTCCAGGCGTGGTGGTCGAGGCGTCTGATCCGAATGCCGGCCTGTTGTTCCGCTCGACGCGACAGGGCGTGCTCGACGGACTGCCCGGCGCCCCGATTACCTTCCGCGGACTGAACGGCCAACTTTGGTCCGGGCTGACTTTCTATACGAACAGCACTACCGGCTGCCGCATGGAATATTGCGTTGTCGAAGACGCCCACTTCGGCGTGACCAGCACCGATAACGCGCTATACGTCGACAACTGCATGTTTACCGGCAACGTGATCGGAGCCAACATGAACACGTCCGGCAGTATTCGCTTCCGCAAGGCGCGATTCGTGACCAACTATGTCGGCCTCGATTTCACGGATCAGGGAAGTCCGACGCTAAACAGCCCCAATAACCCCAACTCGTTCGAAGGCAATAACTTTGGGATCGACGCCTTTGAGTTCGGGTCCAGCGCTGATGCCCGCAATTGCTGGTGGAACCACCCGTCGGGGCCGCAGGTGCCGGGCAACCCCGGGGGTCAGGGTGACTCGATCAGCGGTGACGGCGCCACGGGCGTGCAGTATCAGCCGTTCCTCACGGCGCCGCCGGATTTCACCAACACGCCGCCGGTCGTGCGAATGATCGAGCCGGGGATGACACAGCGCTATGCCTCTCCCGATTACATCCACCCCGACTACCTGCTCGACCAGGGTACCAAGTACATCGTGTGCTGGGACGTGCAGAGCGATGACGCGATCGCCAACCAACGGATCGAGTTCTCGCCCGATGGCCACTATCAGGATCGTTTCACCGTCCTGGTCGACGGTATTCCTGGCGACGCGCGCTCCTGGGAACTCACCATCCCCAATCCGGGCTACGCTGTCACTAACCAGCCGCAGTTCCTTCGCGTGGTCGCGGTCGATGCGGCCGGACAGGAGGCCTGGGATCAGGCAGCGGTGCTGGTTCCCTCTGGGGACGTCGTTGGATCGCTAACCATCACCACTGACCTGAGCGGTCAGACATTCTTTGGAGGCTTTGCGATCCCTCCAGACGTGCAGTGGACGGGTTCGGTGAACTTCGGGCTCGTCACGCCGCTGATCGTGCTGGAAAGCGACGGGGCGGCAATCAAGGGCCTGAGTTCAGGCAATGGACAGGGCTTTTTCTTCCAGGACTTCCCGTTCGTCAGCACTGACCGGGCGCGTCTGGCTCTCCAAGTGACGAACAATTCCAATGCCGTGGCCTGGTTCTTCGCCGACGGATATTTCTCTATCCGCCACGATCCGCGCCTGGGCTTCGAACCGCCGATCGTGACGATGCAGACACCCCAGGCCGGCGGGAGCTTCCCGGGCGGCGGCACCGTTCCCATCACATGGAGCGCCAGCGCGCCCGAGGGCATACGCTCCTTCGACATTCAGGCGTCCTACGATCAGGGACGAACGTGGCATCCGATCGTACTCGACCTGCCGGCGGCGGCGAGAGACTACGCCTGGCAACTCCCTGCCAGTGGAGGAATTGCCGACGTGCGGTTGCGGGTCATCGCTCGTGACCAGCGCTTCCAGAATTCCTCGGACGAGACCGAGGGGTCCTTCTCGATCGTTCCTGCCGCTATCTTTGGAGATATCAACGGCGATGGCTTCGTCAACCTCGTGGATGCCGACGTGTTCGTCGCCGTGATTTTGGGTTCTGATCCCGATCCGATGCACCGCGCCCGTTCGGACCTGAACGGCGATGGAATGGCGAATGGCGCCGACACACAGATCTTTGTCGACCACCTGCTTGCACAATAGTAGTTTCCCCCGGGCGACCAGGCCGGTCCTTTTATCCCTGCGCCGGGGCGGTCTGCGGCGGGGGTGCCGCGCGATTGCGGAGGACTTCGAGGATATCCTGTTCGAGTTTTCGATCGCGCGGCATCGGTGTCCAGACCTGGTCCTGGCTGGCACTAATCCCCGCGTCGCGATCGATCGGCGTCTCCGAGGGATAATCCTGAAACCGCTCCTGATCGCGGAAGACGCGATGGTCGGCTGTGTCCAGCCGCTCGACGCTCACCATGCACTTCGCCACGCTGCCGGTCCCCTGGGTGGCGACCAACAATGTCGCCTGATGGCGCATGCGGTTGCGATACCCGATCGCCGTGTCGCGGATCCGCCCCGTTCCCCCCTTTTGGTCGTACTCCGTCACCGCGCTGCGGACGACGCCGTCCTGCGGGGAGATGTCTTCTAGCCGAAACCACTGCCGTAGGGCGTGGACGCCCGCGTCAAAGGCCTCGTCGCGCGGGACGTTGGGCAGCGCGGCCTGCGACCAGCCTTCCGTCCGCTCGCCGCCAATATCCGAGCCGCCCATCTCCGAGCAGCCTGCCAGCGCCGCCAACGTCCAGACGCTGAACCCCAATCGCCGCGGCCATGTTCGCATCACACGACTCCTGCGTTCCCCCGCGATGGCCCACGTTACTCCCCTCGACCCGCCCGCGTCAACCGCGCCGAAACCCCCTGCTTCGGCTAGACTGCACCCGACACATGGCCTTTCTTACCGGCGCTTACCTGGAACTCGTCGCCCATCGTCGCCGCGGCCTTTTCGCGGACATCCTCCGCGCCCTCCTGGCCGTCGTCGCTGTTCCTTATGCCGCTGTCGTAATTATCCGCAACACCTACTACGATCTTTTTCCCGGCGCTGCGAAGCGGGTCGATGCCCCCGTGATCTCCATCGGCAACCTCACCGTTGGCGGGACCGGAAAGACGCCCATCGCCGCCGCGATCTGCCAGAGGCTCGCTGACCGCGGGCGAAAGCCCGCCATTCTTTTGCGCGGGTACAAGTCGAAGGCCTCGACGCGCAACGCCAATGAATCCGACGCGGTCACCGCCCGCTGGCGCGAAAAAAGCGACGAGGCGATGGTCCTCGCGCGCCGCTGTCCCGGCGCCGCGGTGCTCGTGGATCCGGATCGTGTGGCGTCCGGCCGGCGTGCGATACACCAGGGCGCCGATGTGCTCGTTCTGGATGACGGCTTTCAGCATCGCCGTCTGGCCCGCGATCTGGACATCGTGCTCATCGACGCCACCGCCCCCTTTGGCCACGGCCACTTTCTGCCTCGCGGCTTGCTGCGCGAGCCGCCGACGGCGCTCCGCCGCGCCGATCTCGTTGTCCTTACGCGCAGTAACGAAGTCGACGGAACGACAAGGTCGCTGATCCAGCGCACGCTTCGACGCCTCGCGAAAGACCGCCCGATCATCGAAGCGACGCACTCGACCCATGGTTTTCTCGATCTTTCAGGCCGACCGGTCCAGGAGACGGACCCCACCGATATGCAGGCGGTCCTCTTTGCCGGAATTGCCAATTTCGAGAGCTTTCGGAGAAGCGTCGAGCGGCTTGGCGTCCGGGTGCTGGCGGCCTATCAATACCCGGACCACCATCCCTATAGCGCCGAGGAGCTGACCGGCCTGGCGGACGTCGCCGGGGAGATGGAGGCCAACATCCTGCTCACCACGGAAAAGGACGCCGTCAAAATCGAGGGCCGCTGGGACGAAAAGGCGCCGCGGTTGCTCGCGCTGAATTTGGCGGTCGAGTTTCCAGGCGATGGCGATAAAATACTCGCCGACGCAATCGATCGTATCCTCCGGGATGCGTGAGGCGCGACGGTTCCACACTGGGCGAATTATGAAATACCAGCCCGCCGACCTCTCGAAGATCAAGACGTATTCGGTCTCCCGCCGCGCGCACAAGTTCGACGCGCAGCAGGCCGCCGGCCTGCCCCCCCGGGGGGCGAAATTCGCGGACTGGTGGGATTCGCTTCCGCCCTATCTCGGCGCGAAAGCGCTCAAGGCGCTGGCGACCGCCATCGTGGAAGCCCGCCGTGCCGATCGCCCCGTCGTCGCCGCGCTCGGCGCGCATGTTGTAAAGGTCGGTTGCTCGCCGATCGTTTGTGACCTGATCGAGCGCGGGATGATCACGGCCGTAGCAATGAACGGGGCCACGGCCATCCATGACATCGAGACCGCCCTTTTCGGCGAGACCAGCGAAGAAGTATCCGACACGATCAATGACGGCACGTTCGGCATGGTTCAGGAAACCCCCGCCTTCTTCGCCGAAGCGCTGTCGCCTAAAGCATCCACCGACGCCGGTCTCGGCGCGGCCCTGGGGGCGCATTTGGTAAAGACCGCGCCGCCCCATGGCCAGCTCAGTATTCTTGCCGCCGCGCACAGGGCCGCGATCCCCGCCGCCGTCATCGTCGCCATCGGCACCGATACGATTCACATGCACCCGGCGATCGCAAAAAGCGACCTGCTGCAGCGCAGCGAATCCGACTTTCGCCTGACCTGTACAGTCGTCGCCGATATGGCGCCGGGCAAGAGCGGCTCGCCCGCGGGCGTGTGGTGCAACATCGGCTCGGCGGTCGTGCTCCCCGAGGTCTTCCTCAAAGCGGTGGCCGTCGCCCGCAACCTCGGCGCGAACCTCGACGACATCAGCACGGCCAATCTCGACATGATCCGCCACTATCGTCCGAGCGAAAACGTTGTCGGCCGCCCGGTCAAGAAGGGCCGCGGGCACCATATCACCGGGCATCATGAAATTCTGCTGCCGCTCTTGCGGCAGGCGATCATCGAGATGATGTAGGCAATGACCACGTCCGTGAACCAGCCGAATCAGAATGGACGCCGCGCCGTCTTCCTCGATCGCGACAACACGCTGATCCACGATCCGGGCTACCTCAAGGATCCCGCGCACGTGCGTCTGCTCGACGGCGCCGCCGAGGCCACCGCCCGCCTTCGCCGCGCCGGCTACGCGGTCGTCGTCGTGACGAACCAATCCGGCGTCGCGCGAGGGCTGATGGCCGAGAGCGACGTCGAGGCCGTCAACGGCCGAATGAAAGAACTCCTCGTCGCCGGGGGCGGTGGCCTGGACGCCGTGTACTTCTGTCCCTATCTCGACGGGCTCGATGCGATTCGTGAGGAGTACCGCCGTGACAGCGAACTGCGAAAACCCCGGCCCGGCATGTTGGAACTTGCGGCACGGGAAATGGGCCTCGACTTGCCGCGCTCCTGGATGGTCGGCGATTCTTCGCGCGACATCGAGGCCGGCCGCGCCGCCGGTTGCCGCACCATCTTCGTCGGACCCGGTGGGCAAGCCGCGCGGGCCGATGCGGTCGCTCCCGATCTCGCCGCGGCCGCGCGGCACATTCTGGCGAACACGAGTCCTCAGCCGGCGCCCGCCCCGAAGGCTGACCGTCCGGAGAAAACGCCGCCGCCCGCGGCCCCCCCGGCCGGAGATTCAGCCGCGCTGAATGCCGTGCTGGAAGAGCTGCGCCTGATGCGCCGCGACCGGCAATTCGACGACTTCTCTGTCGGTCGACTGGCCGGCGCGATTGTGCAGGCCTTCGCCGCGATCGCCATCCTCTGGGGGCTGTACGCGGCAGTCGATATCGGGCCGAATAACCCCGGCGCGGCGACGAACGCGACGATCCGCCTGCTGGCGGGCATCGCTTTTCAAATCGTTGCGCTGACGTGGTTTTCCGCCTCCCGGCGGAAATAATTACGGGTTGGGAACGCTCTGCACAATCGGCGGATCAACGGGCTCAACGACTTCGCCGTTTTCTTCCAACAACTCCCGTGCCCTCATGATCGTCCCCTCGAGGGAGCGTACCTCTTCGTCGGAGGGAGCCTTGCCGGACGACAAAAGCGAGGCCCGCTTCTCAATCGCCTCTTCCATTTTGATCCGAATCGTCGCGTAGATCATGCTCTCGGTCTGCTTGCGCCGCGAGGCCTCCGACTCAAAATCATCCTCCGTCGAGGCGGCCGCACTCGGCGGCGTCGGTGCGGGAGTATGGGATACGGATTGCATCGGCGGCTCCGCGGTGGTCGTCGGGGCCGGATTCTTAGTATCCATGGTATTCGCGGGCTTCTCCGCAGCGGCCGACGCCGGGGCCTCGCTCTGTGACTTCGTCCCCGATGGCCCGTCTTGTTGGCAGCCGACCAGCATGAGGGCCAACGCGCACACCGAAAAACCTCGCAACCAACTTGTCATCGAATCCATCACCTGTTTCTCCAATTGCTCCAGTTGTTCACGTGGCGATTTTTTTGACGCCCCTATGGTGCTGCCCCTGCCGTCGGCGAAGCGGGTTTCGTACCTTCCGCCGGCTGAGTCGTCGGGCTCCCCACCGTCTTCCAATCCAGGTCCTGGGGTCGGGATACTTCAATCCGCGTGGCAATCAGTTTTTCCATGTCGCCGATCTTCTCGCGAAATCCAAAGACCACGACGGCGTCCCCCTCGCGGAGGTCTTCCAGCTTGTGGGCGCGGCCGTTGATGGTTATTTCCGCATCCTCCTTGACCGTGCCCTTCAACTCGATTTCCTTGCCCTTGTCGTTCTTCCATAACATGGACACGACGCCGGCGCGCAGGTCGATCTGCTTGGCGACGCCTTCCAGGCGGCGCATCTTCGGGGTCTTGTCCTTCCCACTGGAGCAACCGGAGGTTGCCGCGCCCGCCAGCAGCAGGACACCCGCCATCGTGATTTTCGCCATACGCACAAACATGATTCCGTTTCTCCGCGGGCGCACCGGCCGCCTTGACGTTGATCGAGGGCCGCATAATGTAGCCTCGTTTACCGGGTAAGGCAAATAGCGTCGAAAACAGCAATGATGATGAATCCTTCCAAGCCGACCGCGGATGCAAGCCCGATCGCCCCCCTTCCGGACCCACCGCAGCACGCGGCCTGGTGGCTCGCTCTCGCCGTCGCCTTCGTGCTGCTCGCCATCCTTGCCTGGCTGCTCGCGCGCCTGGTCTGGCTGCCGATGTACTTCGGCCTGTTCTTCTTCCTCGTCGCGGGGCTTCTGGTCAGTGCCGTCGCTTTTCGCATCGCCCGCCCGGCCCGGCCGCTCTCGCGCGGGACCATCCTCCGCGGCGCCTTGATCGTCTCCCTGTTGACCATCGCCGTGACACTTTTTTGGGAATACCAGCACTTCGCCGCAACGGTCGGCGACGCGCCGCACTTTCCCGATGCCCGCAACGCCGCGGTCCGCGCCGGCCGCTCCGCCAAAGAGGTGCGCGCCCAGGCTGGACAGGAGTTCAAATCCGCCTTGCGTTCTCAGTACCCGCCCGGCGGCGTGGTCGGCTATGCACTGTGGACCGTCCGTTCTGGAGAACTGAAACTCACAGTCGACGGCGTGAATGACACTATCCATTCCTCCCATCGCGGAATCGCCTGGCCGTTGCGAACCCTTGCCGCGGCGGCGCTCCTCACCGCCGGCCTCTGGTTGGGCCTGGAATCCCTACGGTCGACGACCCCCGTGACCAACGTCTTGGCTCCCGGCGAGGAGGCCTTGGAAGAGAACGAGTGATTGGTCTCAAAGGACATTTCGGGTGGCACGGTCTCGCAGCAGCGAGGCCGTGGCGTGCATGTCCAACACGGCCTGCCCGCTTCGCGGTCAGACCGTGCCACCCGTGAGCTTGCCCGTACAACGAAGACATTGCCCCCTTGCCTTCCAGAATCGGGCGGCCTAAGCTTGGGCAATCAGGCGCGCTATTCGGCGCTGTTCTGCGGGCGGTTTTTCATCTCTCCCACGTCCGCTATTGAAGCCGAACGTCGATCGTAGAATCTGCGCGCTCTATAGCGTCTGCAACAACTTTTTGCTCATTCAGGAGCAGGGCGAGCCGATCAGGGGAACGGAAGCGCACCGATCGATCCGGCGGGCGCCAGGGTCCGCCGGACCGATCACGACAACCCCAGGGATTGGCGCTCATGGCTCGTGTAAAAGATGTTCTGACCACCGGCGACGTCGCACGAATCTGCAATGTCGCGCCCCGAACCGTCTCTAAATGGTTCGACACCGGCAAACTCCGCGGGTATCGCATCCCCGGCAGTAAAGACCGCCGCATACCACTGCAACAACTCGTCCGCTTCATGAAGTCGCACGGCATTCCGCTGAACGGGCTGGAGACCGGCGCGGCGAAGGTGCTCATCGCGGAAAACGATTCGGCCCTCGCTGACCTGCTCTCTCGCGCACTGGCCGACGAAGCCGGCTACGAGGTGCAAGTGGCTCGATCGGCATTTGAGGCCGGCTCCATCGCCGATGCCTTCAAGCCCCATGTAATGTGCATGGACATCGAAATGCCCGGTTTGTCCGGCCGCGAAACGCTCCGCGCGATCCGCGGGCTGCCCGATCTCGCCGTGACGCGCCTGGTCGCGATGACCGGGGCATTGCGGGAGGGAGATGCTGAGACGCTCCGGCAGCAGGGCTTCGACGCCGTTCTGCCCAAACCGTTCGAAATCTCGCAGGCCGTTCGAACCATTGAAGAGACGCTCTCCCTGGAGATGTGATGCCGTCCGCCGATCGGGCCATACCCGGAGATGATTCCATGATTGGTAATCCGACGCGCGGCGAAATCGACTCCATCGAATCCCTCTGCGGCGTCGCCGCGCTCCTCGGCCGCTCGCGAATTGCCTGCCTGTCCAACCGGCTCTACGCCTCCCCGCCGCCCGGGCCCGTGGAAACAGCCTCGGTCCTCGCCTTAAGCCCCGCGCTCAGCGCCGGCTTGATTCGCATTGCCAATGCCGTCCGTCACGGAGCGGGGATTCCCGCGCTGAACATCGAAGCCGCCACGGTCCGGCTCGGCACCGATCGCACGCGCGCCTTGGCCGTGGCGTTCGAATGCGCTCAGGCGCTTTGCGTCGCCGTGGGTGACGCGATCGACTTCGGCGCATACTGGAGGCAGGGCCTCATCCGCGGCTGCGTGGCCCGCGCGCTGGCGATGAATACCGACCGCCGCCTGGCGAGCGAGGCGTTTCTCGTGGGCCTGTTGCAGGACGTCGGCTCGGCGACCATTGCCGCCGCCCAGCCGCGGGAAATTGATCGCCTCCGCCAAAACAGCGAAGGCTGCCCGGTCCAACTCGCCGCGCTCGAATGGCAGTCGTTCGGTCTCAATCACATCCACGTCGGCCTTGAACTGCTGCGCCAATGGCAGCTTCCCGCGATCATCGTCGATGCCGTCGGTCGTCATCATACGAACCCGCCGCTTTCACCGGCGAATTCCCCCGCGATGCGCCTCTGGCAGATCGCCTACGTCGCAGGCGCGCTGCCCATCGGCCCCTCGGCCGCGCCGCCGACCAATCCATCCCTGCTCCTGCGACTTCTCCATTCCGCATTCAACATCCACGCCGGTCGCGTTGCCGCCCTGATTGAACAGGCGGCGGATGAATATCGCGATATCGAGAGCCTGTTCGCCCGCTATTTCACCGCGCCGATCAGCGTCGCCGATTTGCTCGGCCCCGCGACGATGCTGGCGATGGATGCAGCCTCGCCGCTCGATGTGGTCCCCGCCTCGCATCCGGTCCGCGAATTCGCTAGACGGGAAGCACCGCTATCACCCGTACTCTCGGTCTAATCCGAAACGGGTAAAGGGCATCATTCCGGCCGGTCGGCGAGTGTAGACTCTTCATTCCGCATTCTGCATTCCGACTTCCGCATTCGTCACAGCCCGATCGTCTCCAGGATTTCGCACGTACCCGGCAGAACGCCCTCCATGACCCGCACCTCGGCCGGCGTCATCCACCGCGCCTCGGCAACCTCCTTCGGGTTGGCGGCAAGCGCGCCGCCCACGATTTCGGCCGACCAGCAATAAAGCACGAGCCGCCCCTCGTGCTTGGTCTGCGTCATAAGCAGTTCACCGGGTTGAACGACGAGTTCCAATTCCTCCTGCATCTCGCGCACCAGCGCCTCGATCTGGGATTCCCCCACTTCAATCGCCCCGCCCGGAAAACACCACGCCAGCGGCACGCGCACGGTCTTCGACCGCTGGATCATCAGGACGCGCTCGCCGTCGCGGAGGATGCCCAGGACGCCCTGCACGGGGTTCGCCACCGTTCGTGTACGCGGATCGCTCATTCCTCTTATTGTATCTGTTCGCCGACGGATCGCTGAGCCGTTATTTGGCTGGGCCATCTGTCTTCACCATCGAATCCGCGCAATTAGGAATGGGCGCGTCGGGCTTGATCAGGCCGTAGGCGATGGCGACGCGGTGGAATTCGCGGAGCCGGCGCTCTTCGGGGGTGATACGGAATTGGTCGTCGGCGGTGGAGGTGATGGCGTCTGCAGAATGCGGAATGCGGATTTCGGAATGCGGAATTGACGGAGAATGCGGAAGTGGGAACGCGGAATTCGGAATGGAAGGAGAAGGAGCGGCGGGATTTGAGATTTGAGAGGCAGAATCGCCCCGGGGTGAAGGGACAGAAGTGACCGAAGGGACGGAAGGGACAGGGGCAACGTCAGCAGCCGAGGGCGGCTGCTCCACAGAAGGGTTGGTGTTGCGGAGGATCTCTTCGAGTTCGTCGAGGGTCCGGCACTCGGCGACGGGGTAGCCCATGGCGGCGAGGTCCTTCTTGACTTGTTCGAAGTAAGCGAGCGCCCGGGCCTCGTCGCTGGCGAGGGCGGCTTTTTCCTCGGCGAGCGCTGCTTGTTCGGCCGCGAGGGCCTCTTTTTCCGCGGCAAGGGCGGCCTCGCTTTCGGCCAGCTCGCGGTCGACACGGGCGAGGAGGTCGGAGGTTTTTTCCGCAGATGACGCAGATGAACACAGATTTGGAGAAGGCGGAGTGGGAGATGGGGAAGGGACAGAAGGGACCAAAGGGACCAAAGGGACCAAAGGGACGGAAGTGACGGAAGAGGAAACCCCACCCCGGCCCTCCCCTTCGCAAGGGGAGGGAGCATTGCGGGGGAAGACGTGGCGGGCTTCGTGGACGGTGATGGCGTTGTTGATGGCGGCGGTGTAGGCGAGCATGAGGCGGTAGACGGCCTGCGGGGAGGCGTCGTCGCCGGTCATGAGCTGGTCGATGAGGCACTGACCGACGAGGCCAGGGAGGAGGCGGACGGAGTCGCGTTCGTCGGGCAGGGCGGTGAGGGCCATGTCGGTGGCGGCGGCGCGGCGGCGGAGTCGGCGGGCGTAGTAGTAGAAGGCGGTGAAGCTGACGCCGAGTTCGGGGAGCCCGTACTTTTTGTAGAGGGCGCGGTATCCGGGCGGATCGTAGTTGAGGATGGCGCGGTCGAGCTTGCGACGGAGTTCGGGGGTGGTTTTTTCGAAGACGGACGAGCGCGGGCCGAGTTCGATGGGCAGTTCGGGCAGTTGGTTTGGGTCATTCATTGGTCAAACTCCTTTCAGGCAGGCCCCCCGGGGGGGTGAATGAGGCTGAACGAGGCTGAATGAGGCTGAACGAGCAGCCGATCACCAGAGAGGCACAGAGGACACCGAGATCGTTTTTGTGTGGTGGAACAACGCGGAAACGGGGGGAGGAAATGGACATGATTTACAGGATTCACAAGATTCACCGGTTGTTTAGCGTTCATGGCGCAGAGACTCCGATCTCACGGGCCATCAGCCATTAGCCTTAAGCCGTAAGCCAAGGGAGGCGGCGGGTTCGCCGCCGCTTTTGTTGTCCACTGCACAGGACCCTTGCTCAGCGCTCCCTCTAATCTTGGGCCGAGAAACGGGAGGCTTGAAACTAGAGGCGGGACAAGGAGTTAGGGCTGGGGGGTGAATCGTGAGATCAGATTTCGCCAGTCGAAGATCGGCCGGGGCGGATGAATCACCGGGGGCTTCACCAACTGCCACTCATGGAACGTGGGCCCGATATGCCCATATCTCATCCGCTCTTGCTTAGGACAGCTCTCGCACGTTCGAGCATTGCCTCCGTGTTCTGTTGTTTGACCTCCACAAGAACCGAGTCCGTATCGAATGACCGAAGCGTATCAACAATAATTTGTTTGCGTTGCTTTTCGTCTGTCATAAGTAGCGGGTTGACGACGCGAGTTTGATAAGTTGATCCTCCCTTTAGGCTGACTGCGTATGGGATCGCTAACTCGTCGAGCGTGATAACAGGCCGCGTAGGAATCATGTCGTCGGAAATCCAGGACTGAGCCGATCTCGCAAGCCATACGAACCCACCATCAGCAAGCGGCGATTTTTCTGCTGCCTCATCGACGGCAGGACCGAGAAATATGTCACTATCGATCAGCATTTCACCTGCACAAACACAGCCGCGATAAACCAAGACGGGTTTCTTGGCAATTGCAATAGACAAAAACATGCATACATCGAATAGCACAGTCAAGACAACCCTGTTTTTTAGCCACGCTTCGTCTTTTCCTAGCCCTACAAGCTTCTCGCGGAGCTCGCTCGGATCGAAATGCACAGCGATCAACACCGTATCGCTAAACATTCTGACTGTACTTGTAACTCCGATCCTACTCATTACGGGGTCGACCGTAAATTGGTATTGTGATGCCTTTGCGATTGCGCGCCCGAACTTCACGGATTCTCTTAGATGATTAATAAGCGTGCTTAAATCCTGCCTTCGCCATATTCCTTTGAACCCCAGAGCGTCCAAGACAGCAATAACTCCAATGTTCATTCGGTTAGCCATTTCAAATACCGCCGTGCGCAACGACTTCTGCGCCTCCCGCCGCTGACGATGAATCCGAGGAAGAGGCAACTGCTGAGCTTAACAGTTGTTGCAATAATGGATTAATTAGCGCGCACTCCGCGGCAACTTCTTCAGCGATCCGACGCGATTTTCCAGTACCTCGCCCTAATTCTTTTCCGTCGAAGACGACTCGCACTTGGAATAACGGATCGTGGCTTTGGTTAAGCTTATGCAAGGGTTTTAATTCAAACTTCAAGAGTTCTTTTACTCGTTCTCGGAACGCGGCTTGAAGCGCTTGCAGCAATCTCACCTTTGCAGGAATAATCTCCTGTGATACATCAACGGATGTATCCCGAAATAGATACGAAGCAAGACCACGACAAGTTTCTATTCCGCCAGCAGCAAAAAGAACGGCGAAGCAAACATTGACAGTTTCGTTTACAACGCTCGGATCGCCAGCAGTACGAAATTGATTGTCTTTGACCAGTTCTTTAATCCATCCCAATAACGGAGACTGGCGGATACACTTTACGACGCGCTCTTTCTTGTTTAGATAATTGGCGCGACTAGTCGCTGCTGTCGGGCCACATCCGTCTGAGTAGCATTGGAAGTAGGCCAGTAGTTCTCGCACGACGCCTCCTAAGACGGACAGTCCTTCCCGTTTGTCAGCAAACTCTGTTCGAGGGCTCCCCGTCGGGAGTAGTACATAGAGCGCTTGGGCAATCCCAATATCACGTGATGTGACTGTGCGGAGGGCACTGAGTCCAAGTCGCGAGCACGCTGCAAGGGTCGCGCTTTTAACGGGTTCTCCTCCAGTCGCACGCGAGGATGAGCGATCGAGCCGAAACGCCTTTAGTGCGTCGAATGCTGCCCGCATTTCGGCGATCTTCATTGGCGTGCCTCGCCCTTGGCCCACAATCTTGTTGCGGACGATCACATCGACGATGAAACTTGGATCATCGTCGCGACCCTCGCGACCGGAAAGTTTGTATATTGGTCTACCGGCGCCCGCTTGTTGAGTAGCGTTCTGTAATTCCCTCTTATAATTGTGGTCTCGATAGGACTCAAAAGGAAAGGACTCCGCAATCTCCAACGTTGCAATAATTACATTCGCAATTTCCTCCCAAGGCCGTGATAGAGCGAGATAGCCAACCATTCGATATATGGTCTTCTTGAGAATCAACGCACGGCCGCGACTGAATGCCTCGGAACTTGATGTCATAGAGACGTCAAGTAAGACTTGGGCAAGGCCTGCCTCGTGGAATTTGCGCACACAATGATCGGAGGCAGCAATATAGTTCATCTTCGACGTGAGGGTTCCCGCATCAATTGACCTGCTGCTGGCTTGCAACAGCGACTCTATTATGATAATCGTAAGGGCGTGGCGACCGATACACTCCAAGTGCGCCGCGCGCTCTAGATCAACGTTTACTGATTTGAGTGATTGCCGGGCGGACGCATGTACGAATATTACAGCCAGTTCGTCGTTTGTGGGCTGAACACCACTAAAGACCCGCGAAAAACGAGAGGCCATGTCTTGAAAGAACGAGTTTTCGCTCTCGGCTGCGGCCGATTGTCCGTCCGGTGATGAAAGAAATATGCAGCTCTTGTCTAGGTCGCGCTCGAGTTGTTGCGACAAAGCTTCATCGAGCTTTTGGACGGCCGAAGGATCGAGCTCGGGGAAGTCAGCAGACGCATCATCAACCGGAGCAATTGGAGGGGCCTCGATGACCGCGGGCTCGGGGCTAATGCAGACTTCCGCAGGTGGCAGGAAAGGCAAACGACTCTTCACCGATTCCAGCATCGCGTCCGACACAGGCGACGCCGCATCAAATATCTCGTCGAAATACTGCGTCGATGTGGTAATTACTTCAGGATTAGAAAGGGCAATCGCAACTTCAAGGTTCTTGTAAAAGGCGGCGAACGTTAGATTAGACGATGTGATGATGACTTCGTTGGTGTCGAAGATAAAGCACTTCGCGTGCAAAGCGTTGTTAATGCGCACGTCGATACGGCAGCGGTCGTCAAGAGGATTGCTCCGGAGCAACTCGATCGCAGCAATATCGTGGACCCTGGCGCGACAATCAGGCGCATTAAGGCGTGTAAGCAACTTTACGTGGATAGGTGCTTGTGGGCGAGATGGCAAGCTTGCGAGGATTAGTCGGATGCTTCGGATTTTAATGAACGGGCATGCGATTCGAAGTGTCTGTGTTACCCGAGGAAACCTGGACAAAAACTCCGGCTCCCAGGGAGTCCGATGGAAAAGCCATGCGTTTTCTTGGGATTCGTTTTGATGAATTAGTTCCATGACGATCGGGTCCGAAAGCTCCGCTTCCAACATGCCTTCTGGTTAGCGTAACGCAAAAAAAGAGAAGTATAACCCAGCGAAGTTTCGCCGTGTCGGACCCCAATCGCCGCCCCCGAAACTGGCCCCCGCCAATACCCGATACGCTCCCGGGCTCGCGCCTCGGGGCTCTGAGCGAACGCAAGATTCCCGGTGCTTGCGCGTCGGGCTGGTGGGGCTCTGATCTGCTACAGCAAATTCGCCCCCAACTCCGCCAGCGGGCTGCGCTCGCCCTTGGTCAACTCGATATGCGCCGCCAGCGGCTCGCCGCGGAAGCGGTTCACGAGGTAGTTGAACCCGTTGCTGCTTGAATCGACATACGGGTTGTCGATCTGGTACGAATCGCCGGTCAGCACGACCTTGGTCCCGTGACCGACGCGGGTGATGATCGTCTTGACTTCCAGGGGGGTTAGGTTCTGGGCCTCGTCGACAATGAGGAACTGCTTGGGGATGCTCCGACCGCGGATGTACGAGAGCGGCTGGACATCGACCGTGCCGCTTTCCCACAGGTCGCGCACATGCTTCCGCCCGCCGATGGCTCCGCCCGCGTCGAGCAGCGTCTCCAGCGTGTCGCTGATCGGCTTGAGCCACGGCGCCAGCTTCTCCTCGATCCCGCCCGGCAGCGCCCCCATCGACTTGCCGACGGGCGTGGTCGGCCGCGTGACCACGAGCCCGCGATAGAGCTTGTCGTGCAGGACCTGCTGCAGCCCCGCCGCCATGGCGAGAAGCGTCTTGCCGGTCCCCGCCTTGCCCATGATCGTCACGAGCTTGATGGCTTCGCAGAACAGGGCGTCGAAGGCGAAATACTGCTCCTTGTTCTTGGGGCGAATCCCGCAGACCGGCTTCTTCGACTCGTTGACCCGCACCAGCCGTTCGCACTTCGCATCGACGCGGGCCAGCGCCGACGCCGCCGTCCCGTTGTTACTCCGCAACAGCACATACTCGTTCGGATAAATGCTCGTCCCCGCCGGAAGCGGCATCATCCCCTCGGCCATAAACCGGTTGATTACCTCGGGCGTCTCCGCGAGTTCGATTCGCCCCGTGTAAAGGTCCGACAGACCGACGCGATCCGTCGTGTAATCTTCCGCCGGCAATCCCAGCGCATCCGCCCGAATCCGCAGGTTGATGTCCTTCGTGACGATGATGACCTTGCCGCCCGGCTCGGCCGCCTGTATCTCCCGCGCGATCCGCAGGATCTCCGCGTCGGCGTAGACATTTTTCGCCGCCAGCGCGTGCTCCTGACCGCAATACACCCGCAGCATCCCCCCGCCGGGCAGCTTCGCCCCCTGCGCCAGGCTCTGCGACTGCCGCACCTGGTCGAGCAGCCGCGACACCTCCCGCGCGTTTTGCCCCCGGCTGGAAATCTCGTGCTTGAACCGGTCAATCTCGATGATCACCTCGATGGGGATGACGACGACGTTGTCCGCGAACTGGAAGATCGAGTTGGGGTCGTGCAGGAGGATGTTGGTGTCGAGGATGTAGTGCTTCCGCATGGCGGGGAGTATACCGGCGGCCGCGCCGCTTATAAACGACCCGCCGTTTTCTCATGGCCCGGTGCGCGGCGAATTGTTATGCTTGGGTGAATACGCGGGAGGTCTGTCCATGAACACTGTCGCTGCCGGCGTCTCGTCCAACAGCTGGGTCGTGATCGCTATTGCCGTCGGGCTGATCGCCTTCATTTGGATGATCGCCATCTACAACGGTCTCGTTCGCGGACGCATGACCGTCCGGGAGGCCTGGGCCCAGATTGAGGTGCAGCTCAAGCGGCGGCACGAACTCATTCCCAACCTCGTCGAGACCGTCAAGGGCTATGCGGGGCACGAGAAGGAGACGCTCAATCGCGTGATTGAGGCCCGCAACCGCGCCGTCGGCGCGACAACTCCCGCGCAGGCCGGCATCGCCGAGGGGATGCTGAACGGCGCGCTGCGCCAGCTATTCGCCCTCTCCGAGGCCTATCCCAACCTCAAGGCCAACGAGAATTTCATGCAGCTCTCCGCCGAACTCGCCTCCACGGAGAACCAGGTGAGCGCCGCCCGGCAGTACTACAACGACGCCGTCGGTCGCTACAACAGTTCGATTCAGATCTTCCCGAACGTCATGTTCGCAGGCTCGCTCGGCTTTCGACCGGCGGAGTTCTTTGAAGTGGAAGACCCCGCGGCCCGCGAAGCGCCGAAGGTGAAGTTTACGTAGCAGGGTGGCACGGTCTCGCAGCAGCGAGGCCGTGGTGCGCCTAAGCGGAGTTAGCTGTCTAACTCGAAACTTTCCCCCGCCATCGGCATCAGCACCTCGCGAAATCCGTCCCCGTGCATGGTTCCCTGCATGACCTCCATCTGGTCCGGCTCGCCATGGACGAGAAACGCCTTCTTGCACCGCGCCGCCAGTGGTCGCAGCATCCGCTGCAGTTCATCCCGATCCGCATGCGCCGAAAACCCGTTCAGCGCGATGACCTGCGCCCGCAGCTTCAGCTTCTCCCCGAAGATCGTCACGTGCGGCTGCTTCTCCACGATCCGCCGGCCGAGCGTGTGGGCCGCCTGAAACCCGACGATCAGCACCGTGTTCTTCGGGCTTTCGATCGAGTGCTTGAGATGGTGGACGACGCGGCCGTTCTCGCACATCCCGCTGGCCGAGATGATGACGCACGGCAGCTTGATCGTGTTGAGCTTCTTGCTCTCGTCCGCCTCGCGGACATAGGTGCAGGAGTCCGTGCCCCATGCATCGCCCGAGCGGCGCGTCAGTTCGCGCGATTCCTCGTCGAACAGCTCCGGGTGCAGTCGAAAGACCTCCGTGGCGTTCACGGCCAGCGGGCTGTCGACGAAGACCGGGACGTCGGGGATTCGTCCCTCGGAGCGAAGCCGGTGCAGCATGTGCAGGATCACCTGGGTCCGACCGACGCTGAACGCGGGGACGATGACTTTGCCGCCGCGCGAAAAGGTCTCGTTCACCACCTGGGCCAGTCGCGCCGCCAGGTCCTCCGTCGGCGGGTGGCGCCGACCGCCGTAGGTCGATTCGCTGATGAGATAATCGCATGGCGGCAGCGCCGCGGGGTCGCGCAGCATCGGCGTGTCCGGCCGCCCCACGTCGCCGGTGAACACGACCGACGTCGCCGCGCCGCCGTCGGTTTGGCACGTCAGCTCGACCGACGCCGAGCCGAGCATGTGCCCGGCATCGCGAAAAAGCGCCGTCAGCCGCGGGGCCGGTGAAAAGACCTCGCCGTAAGGGACGCAGTGAAAGAGTCGCATCGCCCCCGCCGCGTCCTGCTCGTCGTAGAGCGCGGTGACCGGGAGCATGCCGTTTCGGGCCCGCTTCTTGTTTACATAGCGCAGGTCTTCCTGCTGGATGTGCGCCGAGTCCTCCAGCATGAGCGCCGCCAAGTCGCGCGTTGCCGGCGTCGAGTAGATCGGCCCGGTAAATCCGCGCTTAACGAGCAGCGGCAGACGGCCGCAATGATCGACATGGGCATGCGAGAGGACGACGGCGTGAATCCGGGCGGGGTCGACGGGAAACGTCCGGTTCTTCGACTCCGCCTCCAACCGCCGCCCCTGAAACAGCCCGCAATCCAGCGCGACGAGCGCGCCATCGGCTTCGACCAGGTGCATCGAGCCGGTCACTTCCCGCGCCGCGCCGTGGAAGGTGAGTTTCATCATGGTTCGGATTCCGGGTCCTCGATTTGCATTTGGGATGTTGGAATGCCCGCCATATGAACAAGCTGGTAATAGTGCTGGGGTCTCATGTTCTTCGGGATTACGCCAAGTGATTGAAAAGCGATCTTGGCAAGCGCGGTTTTTTCAGTTTGCAAATCGTGCGGCGACCACTGCTGCGGCGGCAAGGATGCCAAAACGCGCAAATCAATATTGCGGAAGTCGCCGACAGCAAGGTGAAGAATCGCTGACAATTGCCAGAGGGGTCGCAGGCGTTCTGGGAACTCTGTCGGCACGACCTCGCCGCCAACAAACCCAAGCGCGGGATTGGGACTCAGGAGTTTCTCGTGTTTGATGCCCAGCACGGCGTAACGTTCGGCTTCGACGATGGCGTCGTAAGCCTTACCGTAATTCGCTGGGCGTGATTCGAAGTGCATCCGCGCCAATGTGTAGAACGCGTCCCATTCGGCATCGTGGTGCCGGCGGTAGGGACTGTTCTCGCGCTCTAGTCTGCGATAGCACATAGCCGCCAACTCTTGATCCGCAATGGCTTGAGTAAGATTCCCCTCGCTATACCGAACCCAGGCATTGACACGCAAGAGTTCCAATATTGGCGAGTCGTTTTCCTTTGGGCTTAACGCGGCCGTTCGCGCATACGGAAGCCATTGATCCAATCTGGCTCGGGCGGCCGGGGAGGTAACATACGCCTTCAAGAGATCATTCGGCCAATCAGTCAGTGCACAGCTCCGCAAGGCCCATTGAACGCATGCAAACTGCAACTCCGGATTGTCTTTCCGAAGCTTCGCATATAGCATCAGTACCGAGACCTTGCGCTCACCAATTACCGACTTCAGCGAGGCCTTGGCTTCTTCTAGCCGGCCCGCGCGAATCAGGCACTGTGCATAGTTCGTCGCAGTTTCACGATAGACCGGCAGTACCTGAAACATCTCGCGCCAGCGTTCGAGGGCCTTCGCGTCGTTCTCCGGTGTCGATGATTCCTGTGCGAGAGCTGACGCCTGGGCGGCGCTTGCGTACTGGGCACGAAGAGTTCGCTCGACGAAGAATCGCGACGGCGCTGGATGCTCCGCCGGAAATATTCCGCGAGCCTCTTCGACTGCGGCAAGCGATTCCGAAAATGACGCAACTAGGAAAACGAATCCTCCCGCCATCACGAGGAACGGCCGCAAACGCCTTCGTGCCAATTGTACGGATTGTTGATTCACATCGCTCGGTACAACGCTAATCGTTGCCCCCAACAGGCCCAGCAATGCCCAATACCAGATAGGCATAATTGACCCACGAAGATTGATGCTCGCCGCCTCGCAGACAAATAACGTGATGATTGCAGCCGCTAGAGGCCAGGCGAGGCCGCGTGTGGCACCGGCTAATAGCCGGTGCGATTTGTCCTCAACGGGAGTCCCCGTTTTCGATGAATCCCTACGGACCGCCGAGCGCAAACCAATTACCAAAACCGCGATCGGCAGCGCCGCAAAGGCCAACCCCGCTGGCAGTCCCAACTCCACCGCCGCCTGCAACCACTCATTATGCGTCGCCGTATCGAGATTCCCGTGATAACGATGTGGCATATGGGCGCGAAAATCCGCCATCAGCCTTGTCATCTCGATGACAAAGCGATCCGGCCCGACGCCGAAGATTGGATGATTCCAAATAAAGAAGCGCGAGTTTTTCCAATAAGTCCGTCGCACCTCAATCGGCCCCGAAATCTCCCGCATCGGACTGAAGGTCTGCGTCCAAACATACGCGATACCGCCAATGACGATAGCTGCGATCACGGCGCAGACGGTGAATTGAACCGGCAAGCTTGGATAACGCCGCCAAGTCACAATTGCCGCGACAATGACGATTCCCGCAACTAGGCCAAGCGTCGGCGAGCGGCGCTCGGTCTGCTGAAGTGCGTAGAGGCAAAGCGCGCATGCGCCCAATGTGAGCACTGCACCGGTCCAGCGCCCCTGCATGGCCAGCCCGACGCCCCAAATTCCTGCCAGCGCCGCCCAGACCGCCGCGAGGCCGCCGACGATCGTGATGGGTCCTATCGGCCACGAAAAATGCGCGTAACCGCGGTCCGCGCGATGCCAGATGGTGAGCGCGAGCGACAACACCGCGACCGTGAGCAGTCCAACGAGGGTCTGCCGCACCATTGCCGGCGTGAACCGGTGCGCGATGACAATCGCCAGCGCCGCTCCGGCCGCAAAGCGGACGATCCAGCCCCAGGACAAATCGAACGATCGCCATGCCAGCGCGGAAATTGTTGCAAGAACTATGACAGCCGCCGCGCACCAGCCCATCCAGCGCGTCGCGCGGCTCCGCGCCGCAGGCGTCGACCGCGTCGTGCCCGCAAGAATCAAAACGATGCCCGCAGTGAAGACGAGGACCACGTCGCGCACATCCGCAATCCCCGCCGTCGGGATGGGCGCGGTCAGCAAATCCGCGATGAACGCCAGCAAGGGGTTCCACGTCCCCCGCATCGCCGGCCCGCCCGCTTCGATCGGCCCCGCCCCCGAATACAGACACGTCGCCCCGCCGCACCCCAGCACGACGACCGCGACAAAAAGACGAGCAATTCCCGGCCGCATGAACGCCATCGTCCCCGCCCCGCGCCCATCAAGCAAGGTCAATTGGATGCACCACTGAGGCACAGAGACACCGAGACGAAACGCCGGTTGATAGGATTCAGATCGATGATTGGGATCGAGATTTCCAAATCATCCCGTTCGTTCTCTGCGCCTCTGTGGTGGAGTCCCTTTTCCCCCAAAAAAGAAAAACGCAGGCCGAAAAGCCTGCGTCTTCCCCTCCCCTCAAAAATTCGGCCGATTCCTCGGTGCCCCGCCTTCCCCCCGGTCGGCGGCTTCGAACCCGGCTCCCCAAGTCGGGCTCGAAGGTGTTGAACACGTGCGGAATCGACTTTGCGTCCGCGGCCCACGAGTCGAACAGATGTGTCGTGTCCCCGCGTATGATTCCGATGCGGCGGCCAATCCTCCCCAGGATCATCCGCCGCGTCATTCCGGGCCAGGCGTCTTATGCCTCAGGCTCCTCCTCCAACATCTTGCGTAGATAGTCGTTCTCGCGCCGCGTCGCTTCCAGATCAAATAGCAAATATTTGATCGAGAGACGCAGATAATCAATCGAATCATGAAGGCTCGTGACCGTCGCCTTCAGTTTTTCATGCCGCTGCTTGGTCTGCTCGGCCAGGGCCTCGAGCTTCGACCGCTCCCCCGCGGGCAGCGAGCCGATCTCTCGCACCAGCTCGGAAAGCTTCGCTTGAAACGTCGTCTCGTCCATGGCTGCCTCTCTCCCTCGGCGGCTATTGTTCGCCGCCGATCAACGCCCCTCGCTCGTATGATTGCGTCGTCGAAGGGATGACAAGGCAATCACCGTGCCGCTCGAACGTCCCTGTTAATTGTACTCGCGAATACGCACAAACAACTACCAGCACACGGCTTGCGCGACACCCGTCAGGTTCCGATAATCCGACGTATCCGTGCGTCCGTGCGGGCATGTTGCCTTTTTGAAACGTTGCCGGGGCGGCGCGCGGTGGGCGCGGCTTGTTAACCACGACGGCGGATCGAGTTACGCAAAACGAGAAGCCGCGCCGCGCGCGTTGCCGGCGATAAACGCACCACGAGCAGGAAACTGCATCCAAACCCCGATAAACTGTGCGGCTTGCATCTGGAATGAAGGCGACGGCGGCGACATGACATATCCATACTCTCCCAAAGACCTCCGCGAGAAGTGGCAAGCCTACTGGGACGCCAACCAGACCTTCCGCACACCCAATCCCGGCGAGCCCGGATTCGATCCGTCTAGGCCCAAGAACTACATCCTCGACTTCTTCCCCTACCCCAGCGGGGCCGGTCTCCACGTCGGTCATCCAGAAGGCTACACGGCGACCGACATCCTCTCGCGCTATCGCCGCATGCGCGGTTTCAACGTCCTGCACACGATGGGCTGGGACGCCTTTGGTCTGCCCGCCGAACAGCACGCCATCGAGACCGGTCAGCATCCCGCGGCAACGACGGAGAAGAACGTCTCGACGTTTCGCCGCCAGCTCAAGATGCTCGGGTTCTCGTACGACTGGCGGCGGGAGATCTCGACGACCGATCCGGGGTACTTCAAGTGGACGCAGTGGATCTTCCTGCAGATCTTCAATAGCTGGTACGACGCGGCCGCGGACAAGGCGCGGCCGATCAGCGAACTGCCGATCCCGGCCGACATCCGCGCCAAGGGAGATCGGGCCGTCCGCGAGTATGTCGATTCGCAGCGGCTCGCCTACATGGCCGAAGTGCCAGTGAACTGGTGCCCTGCCCTCGGGACGGTCCTCGCCAACGAGGAAGTGACCAACGAAGGCCGCAGCGAGCGCGGCGATCATCCTGTTTTCAAGCGACCGCTCAAGCAGTGGATGCTGCGGATTACCAAGTACGCCGATCGGCTGGCGAATGACCTCGAAGAACTCGACTGGCCCGAATCAATCAAGCTGATGCAGCGAAACTGGATCGGTCGGAGCGAGGGCGCGCAAGTCAAGTTCAAGCTGGCGCCCGATTCAGTGGAGCAAATGTCTCCAGAAGTGGAGCGGGCGTCCCTGCCCGCTGATTCCTCGTTCGAAATCTTCACCACGCGCCCCGACACGCTCTTCGGCGCGACGTACATGGTCCTCGCCCCCGAGCACCCGCTCGTCGCGAAGATCACAACGCCCGAGCAGCGCGCTGCCGTCGACGCCTACGTCCGCGCCGCCGGCAACCGCAGCGAACTCGCCCGCACCGCCGAGGCGAAGGAAAAGACCGGCGTCTTCACCGGTGCGTACGCGATCAATCCCGTGAACGACGCGAAGATCCCGATCTGGATCGCGGATTATGTGCTGATGAGTTACGGCACCGGTGCGATCATGGCCGTCCCCGGTCAGGACCAGCGCGACTGGGATTTCGCCATGGTCTTCGATCTGCCAATCATTCGCACCGTTCAACCACCGCCGAACTTCGATGGAGAAGCCTATCTCGGCGACGGTCCGGCGATGAATAGCGCGTTCCTCGACGGTCTGGAGGTCGACGCGGCCAAGAAAAAAATCACGGCATGGCTCGAAGAGCGCGGCCTCGGCAAGGGCACCGTTAATTACAAGCTCCGCGACTGGCTCTTTTCCCGCCAGCGATATTGGGGAGAGCCCTTTCCGATTCTGCATGGCCCCGATGGCGAGATCGTTCCGCTCGATGAAAGCGAACTGCCGCTGACGCTCCCCGAGATCGACGACTTCCGCCCGACCGTCATCGCTGAGGGCAGCGACGCCATGCCCGCGCCGCCACTCGGTCGCGCGAAGGAGTGGATGACCGTCACGCGGAACGGCAAGTCGTATCGCCGCGAACTCAACACGATGCCTCAGTGGGCCGGTTCGTGCTGGTATTACCTCCGCTTCACCGATCCCTGGAATAAGGACCGCCTCGCCTCCCGCGAAGCAGAGAAATACTGGATGCTCTCCCAGCGCAAGGACGGTCGCCCGCACGTCGGTGGCATCGACATGTACATGGGCGGAGCGGAGCACGCCGTGCTGCATCTGCTCTACGCCCGTTTCTGGCACAAGGTCTTGTATGACCTCGGCCACGTCTCGACGGTCGAACCCTTCGGCCGCCTCTTCAACCAGGGCATGATACGAGCGTTCGCTTACCGCGATGCGCGTGGGACGTATCGTGGCTACGACGAAATCGAATTCCGCGAAGACGGCACGGCGGTACTCAAGGACTCCGGCGAAAAACTCGCCGCCGCTGTCGAGAAGATGTCCAAGAGCCTGAAGAACGTCATCAACCCCGAGGAGGTCGTCAACGAATACGGCGCCGATACCCTCCGGCTCTACGAGATGTTCATGGGCCCGCTGGAGGCGAGCAAACCGTGGAACCCCCGTGACGTCCCCGGCGTCTATCGCTTCCTGCAACGCGCCTGGCGAATGCTCGTCAACGAAGAGACCGGCGAGGCGTCGGCGTTCCTCCGATCCGAGCCCGGAGCGCCAGCGACGGGTTCTGACGCCATCGAAAAGCTGCTCCACAAGACCATCAAGAAGGTCGGCGAGGACATCGAACGCCTCGCCTTCAACACGGCCATCAGCGCGATGATGGAGTTCGTCAACGAAGTCTACCGCGCCAAGTCCATCAAGCCCGTCCAGGCCGAGCGCTTCGTGCTGATCCTCTCGCCGTTTGCCCCGCACCTCGCCGAAGAACTCTGGCAGCGGCTTCGCGGGCCGGCGTGGAAGACCAGCCTCGCCTACGAGTCCTGGCCGGTGTTCGATCCCGCCCTCGTCGAAGACGAGACCGTCGAAATCCCCGTGCAGGTCAACGGGAAGATCGTCGCGCGGCTCACGATCGCCAAGACGGCCGATGAAGCGAGCGTCAGGACCGCCGCGCTGGCCATGCCCAAAGTGACGGAGCGCATCGGCAGTACGACCATCGCCAAATGCATCTACGTCCCCGGCCGGATGCTGAATTTCGTCGTCCGATAGGCGGCCAGAGGCAGGGAATACTCATGCCGACAATTGCCAGGATTGGCCCCTATCGCATATACTTTGTCAGCCACGACGTGAACGAACCGCCTCACGTGCATGTGGATCGCGACGCTCAGTCGGCCAAGTTCTGGTTGAGGCCGGTTGCGCTCGCTCGAAACATCAGGTTTAGCCCAAGTGAATTACGAGCGGTTGAACGAATCGTTTTGGAGCACCAGCAGGAGTTCCTCGAGGCATGGAATGAATACTTCAGCGCTTAGTCCGGGCATGCAAGTGAAGGACGTTCGCTTCGATGACGACACGCTCAGCGTTGATCTCGCCGACGGTCGCACCATCACCGTCCCCCTCGTTTGGTATCCTCGCTTGCTCCACGCGTCGCCCGCGCAGCGCGCGAAATGGCAAATCTCCGGCGGCGGTTACGGCATCCACTGGCCTGAAGTCGATGAAGACCTTAGCACTGAAGGCCTCCTCTGGGGCGCGCCGGCACCCGGGACCAAGACAATCGTCCTCTCGTAATCTGCCGCAATCTCCGTCGCCGATTGTTATAATAGAGGCAATGGCCCCTCTCTCACTGGAACGAGCCCTAATGGCCGTCGAGAAAGTCCGCGAACGGCTGCTACGGTCGACCGCGGCGCTGGAGCGCCATGGCGTGCGGTATGCCGTCATCGGCGGCCACGCTGTCGCCGTCTGGATCGCACGCGTCGATGAGGACGCCGTTCGCAATACCGTCGATGTCGACATCCTCCTTGATCGCAAGGACCTGCCGAAAGCGACAGCGGCTCTGAATGAAGTCGGTTTTGAATTTGCGGAGGTCCAGGGCGTTCCCGTCTTCGTGGAAAAAATAAGCCCTAAGATACGCCGCGGCGTGCATATCATCTTCGCTGCGGAAAAGGTCCGACCGCACGAGCGCCATCCTGCTCCGGACTTTTCGAAAATTGACCGCGCCGAGGATGGTTTCACTGTCATCGACCTTCTGCCGTTATTGGTCATGAAACTGACGGCCTTCCGTCGCAAAGACCAAGTCCACCTCCAGGACATGCTTGAACTCGAAATGATCACGCCCGAGTTGGAGGCCCAGCTTCCTCCCGACCTTCGCGCCCGCCTTGGCCAGATCCGCGCCACGCCGGAATGAACGCCGCGATCGGTTACAATCCGCCGCGATGCCCGTCGAACTCGAATCCAAGCTCTCCGTCCCATCGCACGACCCGGTGCGCGAGCGCCTCCGCGCCGCGGGGGCGGTGCCGGAGGGGCGAGTCGTCGAGACCAACCGGCTGTTCGACAATGCCGAGCAGGCGCTGTTTCACGCCGGGTGCGGGCTGCGGGTGCGGTCGGCCGTGCCGGTCGATGGGGCCTGGCGGGCGTCAGCGGGCGGCGAGGCCAAGTCCACCTTCACCTTTAAGGGCCCGCAGCAAAAGTCGGGCTTCAAGCGGCGGGAGGAGATCGAGCTGCCGATTGAGAATCCCGAGGGATTGGCCGCGCTGCTGGCGGAGCTGGGGTACACGCCCTGGCTCGTCTATGAGAAGCGGCGGGAGTCGTGGACATTGGGGGCGTGCAAGATCGAACTGGACGAGATCCCGCAGCTCGGCCGCTTCGTCGAATGCGAAGGACCGGACGACGCAGCGATCCGCGAGGTTCTCGCGGCGCTCAACCTGGCCGCCGAGCCCAACATCGTTCACAGCTACCCGGCGCTGATCGCGAAGCACCTCGGCGAATCGGCGCCGCGACCGCTTACGCTGCGGTTTGCATAGGCGGGGAACAAAGTCCCAGGAATTAGGAAACAGGGAAGCCGGAACAGCAACAGGAGATTGCAACACTCATGGGTGACGACGCGGAAAAGATCATTTACTCGATGGTGGGCGTCAGCAAGAGCCACGAGAAAAAACCGATCCTCAAGGACATCTACCTCTCCTATTTCTACGGGGCGAAGATCGGCGTCCTCGGCCTGAACGGGGCGGGCAAGAGCACGCTCCTGCGAATCCTCGCGGGGGTGGACAAGAACTACGACGGTCAGATCTCGCTGCAGCCCGGCTACACCGTCGGGTTCCTCGAACAGGAGCCGAAACTCGACGATTCGCTGACGGTCCGTCAGATCGTCGAACAGGGCCTGCAGGGGACGCTCGACCTGCTCAAGGAATACGAGCAGATCAACGAACGCCTCGGCGAGGACATCTCGGACGACGAGATGAACAAGCTCCTGTCCAAACAGGAGAGGGTGCAGGAGCGGCTCGACGCCGCCAACGCCTGGGAACTCGACGCTCAGCTCGAGATGGCCATGGACGCCCTGCGCTGCCCGGAGGGTGAGCGGCCGATCAAGGTGCTCTCCGGCGGCGAGCGGCGGCGGGTCGCGCTGTGCCGGCTCCTGCTGCAAAAGCCGGACGTGCTGCTGCTCGACGAGCCGACCAACCACCTCGACGCCGAGACGGTCTCGTGGCTGGAGCAGCATCTCCACCGCTACGAGGGCACGATCATCGCCGTGACGCACGACCGGTACTTCCTGGACAACGTGGCGGGGTGGATTCTCGAACTGGACCGCGGCAAGGGGATTCCATGGAAGGGGAACTATTCGTCGTGGCTGGAGCAGAAGGAGGCGCGGCTCCGCGTCGAGGAGAAGACCGAGTCGGCGCGGCAGCGGGCGCTGGCCCGGGAGCTGGAGTGGATCCGCAGCTCGCCCCAGGCCCGGCGGACCAAGAGCAAGGCGCGGATCAGCGCCTACGAAGAGGCGGTCGCGCAAAACTCGGCGGAAAAGCTCAAGGAAGTGGAGATCTACATCCCGCCGGGTCCGCGGCTGGGCAACCAGGTCATCGACGCGCAGAAGGTGACCAAGGCGTTCGGCCGGCAGATTCTCATGTCCGACGTGAGCTTCTCGATCCCGGCCGGGGCGATCGTCGGCATCATTGGGGCGAACGGCACGGGCAAGACGACGCTGTTCCGCATGATCACGGGCCAGGAGAAGCCCGACAGCGGGACGATCCGCATCGGCGAAAGCGTGAAGCTCACCTACGTCGAACAGAGCCGCGAGACGCTGATCGATGGCGAGACCGTGTTTGAGGCGATCACCGGCGGGACCGACCTGATGCAACTGGGCAGCGCGCAGGTGAACGGCCGCATGTATGTGACGCGGTTCGGATTTGTCGGTCAGGACCAGCAGCAGCCGGTCGGCACGCTTTCGGGCGGCGAGCGGAACCGCGTGCACCTGGCGCGGATGCTCCGGCTGGGGGCGAATGTCATCCTGCTCGACGAGCCGACAAACGACCTGGATGTGAACGTCATGCGGGCCCTGGAGGAAGGGCTGAACAACTTCGCGGGCTGCGCGCTGGTGATCAGCCATGACCGGTGGTTTCTCGACCGCGTGGCGACGCATATTCTGGCGTTCGAGGGGGAGAGCAGCGTGCGGTGGTTTGAGGGGGACTATTCGGCGTATGAGGCGGACCGCAGGAAGCGGCTGGGGGCGGAGGCGGAGCGACCGCATCGGGTGAAGTATCGGGAGCTGACGATGGGGTGATCAGAGCCCCGCGGCGCGAGCCCGGGGATTCTGGCCCTCCCTCCTGCTCCCTGATCCCTGTTCCCTCGCTTGGGTCCGGTTTCGGAGGGCGGGGATTGGGGGACAGGGGAGCAGGGGCCGCGGAGACCGGAGGTCCTTTCAGCCAAGGGTTCGACGTGGGGCTTGAGGTTGGGCATGACCTCCGAATTACTTGACGGGCGACGAGCGATGCCTATAGTCTGTTAGCACGACTCCCCGGCCTTGTGCCGGTTGGGCAGCCTATATGGCTGCCTGTTTTTTTGCGCCCCAGGCGGTATCCTCTCCGCGTGTCTCGGCGCAGCATCATCTACATCGATGGATTCAATCTCTATTACGGCGCCGTGAAGGGTAGCCCCCACAAATGGCTGGACATCCAGCGAATGTGCGAGCGGCTGCGCCAGGACGACGAAATCCAGCTCATTCGGTACTTTACGGCACGCGTCGATGGTCCGACCCGCGCGAATCAGGACGCCTACCTGCGAGCCTTGGCCACCAGCCCCAAGATAGAAACCATTCTCGGCAACTTCAAAACAAAACGATTCAAGTGCCGCGTTTCCGCCTGCACGTTCGCCGGTTCACGTTTCTACGTCGGCACAGAAGAGAAGCGAACCGACGTCAGCATCGCTGTGATGTTGCTGGATGATGCTTATCAGGACAAGGCAGAGCGATTCGTCATCATCAGCGGCGACTCCGACCTTGTCCCATCCGTCAACCTGCTCAAGCTTCGATTCCCTGAAAAACAAGTGATTGTCTATGTTCCATCCCGCGACCCCAGGCGAGGGGCCGCCGTGGAACTGCGCAGCGCGGCCGACAAGAATCGATCTCTTCCGATGGAACTCATTCAGCGAAGCCAGTTCCCGCGAGAAATGCCCGACGGACATGGTGGGACGATCCGCAAGCCCGTCGATTGGTGAGCTTTACGACCACTCATTTCCTTTGTGGCGCGGGCGAGAGTCAGGTGCAGGGATCGTAGAAGGCCCCAGGCTTGGATTGGAGGCCAGGCGGAATCGTCGAAAAGTCAAAATGTCTGCTCCTGAAGAACCTAATGGGCGAATTCAGGATCGAGCATTTGCAGCTCGCGCATGAACCGGGTCTTGAGTACCTGTTGAAATTGTTCACAGCGGTTGACATCTTCTCGATCGAAGAGAAGTTTGCCGCGTTGCTCTGTGATCGAGTCGACTCCTTTCTCGTCGAGGATGTCCTTCGCCGCCTTAAGCACGCGATCGACCCGACTAATGCGAACTCGAACAGTTTTTGCTGGTGTTCCCGGTGCAATTCCCCAAAAATGACCCGCCTCGCGGAAGTATTTCGGTTTTGAAGGATCGGCAAGCCATGTCCTGAACACTGAATGTTCGAGTATTTCCTTGACCGATACTTCAAGCTCCCGGTCCGCCTTTTCGCGTGCAATTGTATCAGCGGGCTGCAACTGAGCCGCCTCGTGCAGACCCGCCACGCTAAGTCGATACATCATCGGGCCAACGCGCTCAATCAGTCCTTGTCCGAGCAAACCGATCGAGCCCCGACGATTCAGTTCCTTGTTGATTTTCTCGGAGTCGGGGTAATCCTCCTCAAATCCGCGAAGACCCCAGGCAACTTTGTTATGGTTCCATGCTTCAACGAGCAAGTCTTCGGCGGTAAACGTCTTCGTTAATTCGCCGCCTGATAAGCGAACAGCTGCCAGCAGTGCCTGATGGCGAAGACCTAGTCCACCGACTTCCATCTGTTCCACGTCATGACCTCCTCGGCTATAGCTTCGCGCTACTCCAGCCCGATTCCACTAAAAATATACGGTTGGAGTTTTTCCCACATTGCCTGCATGAACTGGACCTGGAAGATTTCAAACTGATTTTTGTGGCGACTCCACAGATCGGGCCTCTCGTCTCCCGTGGTGTCGTATTCGTCCATCATATGCACTTGGACGACCATTTCGATGACTTTTTGTGAGTGGAACGCACGCCACTGGCGGGGGTTGTCTGCTCTTTGTTTGAAGAAGAACGCTGCCTCCGGGCTACCTAGATTTAGCCACCAAACGTTGCTCTGGTAGTCCCACACTTCTTGATAAAGGGTCGGCTGACCGTCGTCTGAAGCCCGAATCTCACCAGTGAATGGGTCAATATCGCGGTCGGTAACTAACAGCTTCGGAAATCCCCCTCCGCGCTCTGGGGCCTCCGGATTCGGCGTCACCTCAACTTCAGCGCGAATTCGTGCCCAAACACCACCGGAAATCTCTTCTCCAGCGCCTGCGCTTATCGATGTTCGACCGAGGCGATTACCGTTAACCCATCCCCACGGAGAGATTAGAACGATCAGCGGATCGGCAGCGTCATGAGTCCAGTTGAGTAATACGTTAGTCGCGCGTATACCGTCGTCGTTCGTCACCTGTGCGGTGATTTGACCGCGCTTGCCAAGCGGAATGGTTAGGGCTCGAGGCGTGAGCAATACGTGATCAATCGTCCAAACTTCCACGTCAACCCGGGAAGAACTCACGGTTGTTCCTCGTACTCGACAGCTAACCTGGGTTTTTCCTTTTCCTGTCGCTACTACTTGGTCATCGGTGCGGAATTGCACGACATGGCGGTCGTTTGTAATCCATTCAAGCTCGGCACGGGGCACTAGTCTCCCGGCGGCGTCGACGACTCTTGGCTTGAGGATACTTACCATTCTGGCAACAACGCCGCAGCCAATCCGAACCGGCAGGCTTGTGTCCCAGTCAAACTCTATCGATTCAGGCGTATCGCCGTACTCGTGTGGGACCCGCTTTCGCTTGCGCTTCTTCTTACCGCCCTCGCCGTTGCCATCGTCGCCAGGACCGCTCGGTCCAGACGATTCGAGAAATTGGTTCTTGAATCTGTCAAGGACGCGGTTTTCGCGCTGAACCTCGTCCAAGGTCTGATCGTCAAGCTCTTGACGCCGACGTTCGTTGATCTCCTTGGCCAAATCTTTGATATGGTCCGTGATGAAGCGGTCGAGAGCCGAGACAAGCGGACCATCATTCGGCCTGAGCCGACCAAGCGATACATAATCGGGCTCAAGTGCTGCAAGCTCAACGGTGCCATAAATGAAGTACGAACCAGGAACAGCGGGCGCTAGGTCTGAGACGGGCTTTGACCCGATGATGTGGTTCGGGTTCGCTTTGTACGTGATCTTCCATCTTGGTTTCAGCTTCTTATAGGCACTCAGCATGTTTTCTCGCGAAGTGTACAGAATGAGGCGACCCTTCGGCTTTTTTCCATCAAAAGTCGTGGATTGCAGAACTCCCTCGTCGTCCTTGAGAGTTTCGGGAATTTCATGTACGCGAGCCGTCTCGAATCCTGGGTACGTCTCGATGGTCTCAAGCCTAAGCGGATTCCCATCGTTAAGGATGCGTCCGTTATGCACGGCGTAGATTCGTAGTTGTTCAATGGCGGCTGTTGCTTGATCGTGACGAAGTAATTTCTGAACTAGGTCCTCGGGAATACGGCCCTTGTACAGGTCCTTCGGCTCAAGCCCCTCCACCAAAGTGAATGCTCGGCGCTTGTGGATGGCATCCAAAACAGCTGGCGGTAATTCATCATGTCGAAGTTGGTACGTCTCAAGAGCGGACCGGAGTTGATTTTGCCACGAATCCACGGGCAATTCGCGCCCGGCTGCGACATCCGGGATAAACCCAGGAATTCCTCGTTCAAGGGATTGCGCGGCACCCTCAAAGCCTTTACAGTTGAGCTTGGTGTCGCGGATTCCGAGAATTCGAGCCCGGCCGCCGAACAGACGGTACATGTATGCCTTTGCGCCGTTACCCTGAGTTTGCTCTTCGATCACACCCGAGCCGCGGCTTGATGCGGTAAAATCCTGCCAAGTGCTCCATGCGCTTACGTCCTCAAGCGTAGCGCCACCAACATCGAGCATGCCCAGGGCGGCAGGGCCAGTGGCGGATGAATCCCTCATGAGGATCACCGCAACGCGGTGTTCCTCTGCGACGTTCGCGCGATCAGCCTGATAGGCGCGCCTTACATTTTTAAGCCACTCAGCAAGGCCGTCAGGATGCGTGCTAATCCAGCGTGTAACCGAATGCAGCGTACCCAGTTCGTGAAAGTGAATACCACGTTCGTCACGTTGAATACTCATGCGATACTCCAAACAGAAAACTCGACTAAATCCCGTCGTCAACCGTCGGTCGAGGCGATAACCGTTCCCAACAGGTAGTAACTTTTCTCAACAAGCCATCCGGCTCCCGGACGAAGTAGCCTTGCCTACCCTTCTGTTTCACTAGTCCTTCAGCCCGCAACCACGCTAGACAGAGATACGTTTGATAGCGAGGCACTTCAGTACCGTCTATTGAATTAACAAAGGGCAAAACTTCATCTGCGGTAAAAAGTCGGCCCTTGCCGGCTTTTTTTTGAATAGCACCAACGAGGAGATCAATTACCAACCGCGGTGCTCTGTGTTCATATTCAGCCCTCTCGCTTTTCGACCAAGCGATTTTCACTAGAGCCTCTCGTTGTCTGAAGAACTTGGGATACTCGCCTTTGCGAGGGGAGCGGCGTGGTCGCGGGCTGCTCTCGCCTGCGCTCTCATCGCCGGGCTTGTGCGCGATCGGTAGTGGCACCCCAGTGGCCTCCTCGGCTTCTCCGTTTAGGCCAGGGAAGTGGACTAATTCACCCACCGCCTTAGCGAGCTCAGCCACACGAATGCTCTTGTAATCGCCTGCCGCTAGCGCAGTTCCAGCAAGTTCGAGTAACTGCCGCTCGGTTTTCTGCACCGCCTCAATCGCCCGTTTCGCTATATCCATGGATACATATACTACAGCGAAACTATGGCGAGTCAAGTGAGTCTGGAGAAATTTTGTCAGAGGTTATAGGACGAACGGACAGCGGAGCCACGGTGAGTCATCCGCTCCAACCGATCCATCAGTGAGGGCATCCCCCCGCCTCTAATTTCCAGATCGCCTTCTCTTACTCCCTTCCCGCTAAAGGCTTACGGTCCCAGCTTTCCTCCTCCTCCCCCACGAGCCCCTAGCCCCTGATCCCCGGCCCCTGTTTCGGCCCTCCCCTGCTCACCCGTCGTCCCGCCCCTCTCAAGCCTCAAGCCTCAGGTCTCAAGCCCTTTCCACAGGGAGCGCTGAGCAAGAGTAGCAGTCAGAGATCAAAAACGGGCGAAGCCCCGGCATACAGCCTGAAGCCTTCGGCTCGCCCCCGGAGTCTCCGCGCAAATGAACCCGACCGACACGCAATTGATTTCGAACACCTCAAGCCTCAGGTCTCAAGCCTCAGGCCTTCCGGCCGTTCCGCCTCGTTCCGTTCTGTTCCACCAACAAAAACGATCTCTGTGTCCTCGGTGCCTCTGTGGTGAATTCTACATTCCGCATTCCCACTTCCGCCTTGGGGCTGTTCCGCCCTGTTCCGTCTTGTTCCACCAACAAAAAAAGGAGACCCACTCATGAACGCTCTTGACCCCGCCACCGCCGACCTCGCCGCCGACGCCCTCCCCGACGAGACCACCTCGCGCCACTCCATCTACGAAAAGGTGGCCCCCGAACTCCGCCGCAAGCTCGACCGCGCCATCCTCACCTACGAACCCGCCGGTTACCGCCCGCTTTACAAAAAATACAACCTCGCCGACGTCGGTCTCAGCTTCACCGCCTTCTATCGTTACGCCAGTCGCCTTCGCGCCCGCGCCGCCGCCCTCCAGCTCGCCGAGGATGCCCTCCCCAACGACCACGCCAGCGCCCTGGCCGATCTCCTCCCCGCCCTAATCAGCCAGCACCTCGTCGAGCAGATCATGGCCGGCGATTCGTCCGGCGCCGATACCATCTACAAGCTCATCCTCGCCCACCGCGCCGCCCTCGAAAACGCCGCCGTCACACGCAGGCACCGCGCAACTCAAATCCGCAATTCGCCGTCTTCTGCCATTCCGCATTCCGAATTCCGCATTCCGCATTCGCCCGATCCTGTCCAATCCCCCACCCCTTCAAATCTGTGTTCATCTGCGTCATCTGCGGAAAAAGCCGACGACCTCCTGGCCCGTGTCGACGAGGAACTCGCCGCGGGACAAATCGCCCTGGCCGCGGAAAAAGAGGCCCTCGCCGCAGAACAGGCGGCGCTCGCCGAGGAAAAAGCCGCCCTCGCCAGCGACGAAGCCCGAGCGCTCGCTTACTTCGAACAAGTCAAGAAGGACCTCACCGCCATGGGCTACCCCGTCGCCGACTGCAAAACCCCCGACGAACTCGAAGAGATCCTCCGCACGCACAACCCCGTAGCGGCCCCCGTCCCGGCGGCCGACGAACCCCCGCCCTCGGCTGCTGACGTTGCCCCTGTCCCTTCCGTCCCTTCGGTCACTTCTGTCCCTTCACCCCGGGGCGATTCTGCCTCTCAAACCTCAAATCCCGAAATCTCAAATCCCCCCGCTCTGTCTCCTTCACTTCCGCATTCCGAATTCCCACTTCCGACTTCTTCCGCCCCCTCAAATCTGTGCTCATCTGCGTCATCTGCGGAAAAAAAATCCGACGCCATCACCTCCACCGCCGACGACCAATTCCGAATCACCCCCGAAGAGCGCCGTCTCCGCGAATTCCATCGCGTCGCCATCGCCTACGGCCTCATCAAGCCCGATACCCCCGTTCCCATCTTGGCCGAATCGGTTGTGAAGCCGGATTGCCCCACCCAATAACGTCCGCCACCCACCGCGGCGGGAAAGCTCCGGCGCGGACGCTACCGCCTTTCTTTGTAGGCAGATCAGCCCCACCGTACGATCTCGCGGGGAAGGGAACTTCCCCGTCGAAGGTGCTGACCGTCTTCATGTTGCCGCAGGGTGAAATACGGTTCATCGTGAATCCCGTCTCGGGGCGGTTTGGGAATCGCGCGCTGGTCGAGGCCTTTCGGCGGCGGGCGGAGGCGGCGGGGCGCGCGGTCACGGTCCAGCGGACGGCGGGGACGGGGGATGCGGAGGCGATGGCGCGGGAGGCGTTCGCGGCTGGGGTGGCGGCGCTGGTCGTCGTCGGCGGCGATGGGACCGTGCGGGAGGTGGTGAATGGGATGACCGACGGGGGGCCGCCGATTCTGGTCGTGCCGAGTGGGACGGAGAATATCCTGGCGAAGTACCTGGGGATTCGGCGGGATGCGGAGTGGCTTTGGCAGGTGCTATGTGAGGGGCGGGAGATTGAGCTGGATGTGGGGGTTCATTGGGGGGGAGATTCTGCTGTAGAGAAGGCAGCCAGGGACGGCTGCCCCACTGGGCGGCGGTTTTTACTGATTGCCGGGGCGGGGTTTGATGCCGAGGTCGTGCGGCGGCTGACTCTGGAGCGCAAAGGGCACATCACCTACTGGAGCTACTTCTGGCCGGTGTGGCGGTCATTCTGGAGCTATCGGCAGCCACAAGTCTTTGTAGAAGCGGATGATAGGGTAATTTTCGATGGCCGCGGTCTGGTTTATGTCGGCAGCATTCCCCGGTATGCGGTCGGGATGCGGCTCCTGGCCCGGGCGGTCGCGGCGGACGGGCTGCTGGACGTCTGCGTTTTTCAGTGCTGCAAGTCGAACGCAGTGCTGGGCGGGCGGGTCACGCTGCTGCGGCATGCGCTGAACACCTTCCTGGGCCGGCATGTCGGCACGCGCGGCGTCATCTATGCGCAGGCGCGGCGCGTGCGGGTGTGGTCGAAGGAGCGCGTGCCGGTGGAGATCGATGGGGATCTGGCGGGGGAGTTGCCGCAGGAGTACGGGGTCGCGGACTTTCGGGCGCGATTCCTGGTGGGGCGCGATTGGCAGGGTTAGAGCGTCGGTCGGTGGAGTGTGACCGCGCGGCAGCATTGAAAGTCATTTCGGAAGTCGCCACCCGCGCGGCTGGGCTGAAACGATTGGTGAACAGGTTCGCGATGGGGCCGCGCACGAGTCGCCGAGGCGTCGTCGAAATCGGCGGGAAATCCTTTTTATAGGCCGCAAGCTCTTCGGCACTTTCAGCCGATGGGTGTTTCGCTCGGCAAGGACCGCCGGATCGCGAGGTGCGAATGGCGAGAGTTGCGGGAGCGAAATCGGCGGTCAGAGCCCGCCCTACGGAAGAGACTGTGATGAGTGCGGCGGCGAGATTACTTCCGATTCGAGAGACGCTGTCGGGGCGATGGCAGGTTCCGGCGCTGGTGGTGGGCGTGGTATTGCTGGTCGGCGGCCTGCGGCACATGTTCAAGTCGCATGTCCCCACGTCGTTCGCGGTGGAGATCGAGCGGGTCCATCGGTTGCAGGCGGCGGGGGCGGACGCGCGGGCAAATGCGTATCTGCTGGACCTGCTGGCCAAGCCGGAGCGCTCGGCGGCGGAGCGGGCGGAGTTTCACCGGCTGCTGGCGCAGACGATCTATCGCGCCGAGTCGGATTACACCTTGCACAACACGCGGAACGTCGGGGCGATCGTGACGCATTTCGAGAAGGCGCTGCGGCTGGGGATCGCCCTCGCGGCGAGCGACTGGATCGGCCTGGGCGATGCGTATCGCTGGTCGGAGCAGGACGATTCGGCGGTGGAGGCCTATCGGCGGGCGCTGGAGGGGAGACCGGCGAAGGCTGATCGCGTGCGGCGGCAGTTGGTGGAGATGCAACTGGCCCGTGGGTCGATGACGGCGGAGTTGATGGGAGAGGTGGATGCGATCCTCGCGGACGAGGGCGCTTCGGCAGGCAATGTGGTGTGGGCGCTGGAGCAGAAGGTGCAGGCGCTGCTCGACGGCGGCGATACGGCGGCGGCCATGAGCCTGATCGAGAAGGCGCGGTCGCGGCTGGCGGGTACGGAGGAGCGAATCGCGGTGCGGTATCTGGAGGCGTTGTGCCTGCGCGAGGCGGGGCTGCGCGGCGAGGCGGAGCAGGCGCTGCGAAGTCTGCGGAATGAGTGGCGGTCGCGCGACGAGCTGTGGGGCAAGGCGGGATGGCTTTTGGGGCGGCTGCAACAGGAGGACGATCGGCCGCAATTGGCGTTGTCGTTTTATCTGGAAGTCTTGCGGTCGTTTCAGAGCGGGGAATTGCACGATTTGTGCGCGGTGGGGCGGGCGGAGTGCCTGGCGGCGCTGGCGCGCTATGAGAGGGCGCTGGAGGCGTTTGGCGAACTGAAAGAGCGGCTGATCGGCAAGGAGCGGTCGCGGGCGCTGGATTGCGGCGTGGTGCGCGCGGCGATCACGACGATCGGCGAGTTGTTGATACAGGGCGGGCGGCTGGAGTTGGGGGTCGATTACCTGCGGCTGGCGATGCAGTTGGTGGGGTCGGATGAGGCGGCGCTGCGCGGGTCCTATCTGGTGCGGGTTGCGGGGGCGCTGGAGGAGATGGCGCGGGCGGCGGGGTCGGATGCGGCGAAGGCGCAGCAGCATTACGCCGAGGCGGCGGGGCTGCACCTGGAGCGGGCCGACTTGCGGACGACGGGTGATGCAGAGCGACCGACGGCGCTGGAGATGGCGGCGGACGATTTCGAATCGGCGGGGCATTTGCAGAAGATGGTGGACGTGCTGGCGCGGCTGACGGCGGAGTTTCCGAACTACCCGGGGCGCGCGGGGGCGCTGTATCGACTGGCGGAGGCGTGTCGGGCGGAGGGGCGGACGGCGCGTGCGATCGCGACGTATGAACTGGTGATGCAGTCTTATCCGCGGCTACCGGATGCGCTGCGCTCGGTCGTGCCGCTGGCGGAGTGTTATCTGGCGCAGGGGGGCGCGGGGACGCAGCGCGGCGTCGAACTGCTCCTCAGCGTGGTGGATGACGCCGGGCCGCAGCCGCTGTTTTCTCCGCAGGCGATCGAGTATCGGAAGTCCCTGATTTTATTGGCGGATTACTACAGCCGGGCGAGCGACGAGGAAGTGCCGAACCACTTCGAGAAGGCGATCCGGCGGCTGGAGGATGCCGTCGCGTTTTATCCCGACGATCCGGAGATGCCGCGGCTGAAGTTTCAACTGGGAGACGCGTATCGGCAGAGCGCGGGGGCGTTGCGCGCGGTCGCGACGTCGCAGCCGAGCACACAGGCGCGCCAATCGGGGTTGCAGGAGGTCGAGCGGCGACTGGCGCGGGCGCTGGAGTTGATGGAGGACGTGATCGCGGCGCTGGCGCCGCATGATGCGGATTCGCTGTCCGACGTGGAAAAGGCGCAGCTTGAAGCGGGTTATCAGTATCGCGGGGACTGCCTCTTTGACCTGGGGCGTTATGCGGCGGCGATCGAGGCGTATCGGGAAGCGGCGTGGCGATTCGAGAACCGGCCGGCGGCGGTGTCGGCGACACTTCAAATTGTGCAATGCCATCAGCGGCTGGGGCAGGCGCAAGAAGCCCGCAGCACGCTGGCGAGGTTGGGATGGTTGTTGAAGAAGACGCCGGCGTCGGCGTTTGACGAGCGGAAGGGGATGCGACCGAAGGCGTATTGGGAAGCGTTGGTGAGCCGGCTGGAAGTGAGCGGGGCGTCGTAGCGGCGGCCCGCGGCGAGAATCGGGAGATCGCAGATGGTAGCGGCAGGCGAGACACGGGATGTGACGGCGTTGATCGGTTTGCTGGAAGAGCAGCGCGGGTTGTACGGGCGGCTGCGGCTTCTGGCGGATCGGCAGCGGGGATTGGTGGTACAGGATGACCCGCAGCCGCTGCTCTCCTTATTGACGGAGCGGCAGAGACTGGTGGACGGTCTGGTCGGGGTGAACGCGCGGCTGGCGCCGTATCGCAGCGAGTGGACGACGGTGTACGGCGGTCTGGATGAGCCGCGGCGGCGGCAGGTGGCGGAGCTGCTGGAAGAGGCGAATGCGGCTCTGGGATCGATCTTGCAGAGCGACAACCACGACACGGCGGCGCTGACGGCGCGGCGTCAGGGGATGATGAAAGAATTGGCGACGGTGGATGCGGGCGCGCGGGCGGGCGCGGCGTATGCGGCGGCGGGAGCGACGGCGCGGTCGCGGATGGCGGATGCGGAGGCGTAGAGATTTTTTAGGATTCGCACCGGCTATTAGCCGGTGCCACACGAGATGCAAATGATTGAGACGATGGAAAGACCGGCCGAGATCAGCCAGCGCGAGCGCGAACTCGCGGGGATCATCTCGTCTTACAACGAGGTGACCGAGCGGCTCAAGGAGGCGCATGAGCGGCTGGAGCGCGAGGTCGCGCGGCTGCACGACGAGCTGCGACAGAAGAACATGGAGTTGCGGCGGCGCGATCGGCTGGCGGCGCTGGGGGAGATGGCGGCGGGGCTGGCGCACGAGATACGCAATCCGCTCGGCGGGATCGCCCTGTATTCGTCGATGCTCGAACGGGAATTGGACGCGGCGTCGCCGGCGCATGGCGCGGCGGCGAAGATCACGATCGGCGTGCGAACGCTGGAGCGGCTGGTGTCGGACATTCTCGATTTCGCGCAGGAGCGACCGCTGCAACGGCATGCGTGCCGCATGGCGGATTTGCTGCCGGGGCTGGATACCTCGATCGAACCGTGGGCCGATCAATGCCGGTGCCAGTTGATCATCGAGCCGAAGGCGGGGGAGTGCGCGCTGTATTGCGATTCAGAGCGACTGGGGCAGGCACTGCTCAATCTGTTGATGAATGCCGTGCAGGCGGCGGGTGAGAAGGGGACGGCCTGGCTTTCAGCGCGGCTCAAGTCGGACGGGGCGGAGATCGAGGTCTGGGACAGCGGGCCGGGCATTCCCAGGGACGATCTCGATCGGATCTTCAATCCGTTCTTTACGACGAAGGCGCAGGGGACGGGCTTGGGATTGGCGATCGTGCATCAGATTGTCGAGGCGCACGGCGGGACGATCCGCGCGGGCAATCGAAACGAAGGCGGGGCGAGGTTTGTGATCTGGCTACCGGGAGCGGAAGCGGCTTCGGCGGCGAGACCGCCACGGTACGAAGAAACAGCGGACGAGGATGAAGGACCCCTCGTGGTGAGCGAGAAATAGAAACAACGCGGCGCAACTCGCGCGGTCCGGTCCGACCGGCGAAGCGCCGCACAAGTGATGGAGCACTACAGATGGCGCGAGTGTGCATTATCGACGACAAGGATGTCATGCGGGATTCATTGCGGGATATTCTGGGCGTGGCGGGCCACGAGGTGGCCGCGTACGCCGACCCGCAGCAGGCGGTGGCGGAGGTCACGCCGACGCGGTTCGACGCGATCGTCAGCGATCTGAAGATGCCGGGCATGGACGGCATTGACGTGTTGCGGACGCTCAAAGGCCGCGGCGTGGAGACGCCGTTCGTGCTCATGACGGCGTACGCAAGTGTGCCGACGGCGGTCGAGGCGATGAAGCTCGGGGCGTTCGACTATATCCAGAAGCCGTTCGAGGCCGAGGCGATCGGGATGGTCATTGAGCGGGCGGCGGCGATGAACCGGCTGCGCGGCGAGAACGAGGCGCTGCGCTTGTCGCTGCACGATCTGGAAGGCGACGCGGAACTCGTCGGGTCCAGCCGGGCGATGCGGCAGGTGCGGTCGCAACTGGAGCGCGTGGCCAAGAGTCAGGCGACGGTGCTCATCCAGGGCGAGAGCGGCACGGGCAAGGAACTGGTGGCGCGGGCGATTCATGCAGCCTCGCCGCGGGCAGGTCGACCGATGCTGTGCGTCAATTGCGCGGCGCTGTCGGCGACGCTGCTGGAGAGCGAGTTGTTCGGGCATGAGCGTGGAGCGTTCACCGGGGCGGACCGGCTGCGCAAGGGGCGGTTCGAGTTGGCCGAGGGCGGGACGCTGCTGCTGGATGAGATCAGCGAAGTGTCATTGCCGGTGCAATCCAAACTGCTGCGGGTGTTGCAGGAGCGGCAGTATGAGCGCGTGGGCAGCAGCGTCGCGCAGTTCGCCGACGTTCGCGTGGTCGTCACAACCAATCGCGATTTGACGGACTGGGTGGCGCGGCGGCGCTTCCGCGAAGACCTGTTCTTCCGCGTGAGCGTTTTGCCGGTGATGCTGCCGCCGCTGCGCGATCGGCGCGAGGATATTCCGGAACTGGTCGCGTACTTTCTCCGGCGGATCAGCCGCCGCGAGGGCGGCGAGCCGCGAAGGATCTCCCCGCGGGCGATGACGATGCTCGAGAGCTATCACTGGCCCGGCAACGTCCGCGAGCTGGAGAACATCTGCGAGCGGGCGGTCGTGCTCTGCCAGGATGCGGAGATCGACGCGCCGCTCATTGAACCGTGGTTGTCCAGCGGGGCGGGCGCCGAGGGCGCGAGCCGTTCGCTGCGACCGGGACACATGATGGAAGACATGGAGCGCTCGCTGATCGAACAGACGCTCGTGCGCTTCAACGGACACCGCGAGAAGACGGCCAAGGCGCTGGGCATCGGCGTGCGGACGCTGGGCATGAAGCTCAAGAAGTGGCGCGAAGAGGCGGCGGCCATCGCGGCGATGAATCAGCGGCGCGCGGGTTGATGTATCTGGCGACGGCTTGCGCAAAAGCTGCGCCTCGCGGCGCGGCTTTTGCCTGCCGCGCCTGCGCGGTTCGGATAAGAAGTGACTTACCGCCGATTCAATGAGGGCTGCCGTGTGGCACGGCGCTTGCTGGATCGCGGGCGGATAGTAACAGGAAGGCGAGCGGTACGAACGTGGATGTCCCGAATCTGACCGACAGCGGGCCGATCCCGCTGCTGGAAAAGACGCTGGCCTTCGCGGAGGCGCGGCAGCGGATGCTGGCGACGAATATCGCCAATATCACGACGCCGGGCTACCGGGCAATGCAGCTCGACGAAGGAGCGTTTCAGGGCGCGCTCGCCGAGGCGGCGAAGAAACGCGAGGAGACGGGCGGCGCGTTTGAGTTGGAAGCGACGCGAGAGTTTCGCGTGGATCGCCAGGGACTGTTGGGGGTGACGCCGAGCGAGAATCCGGCGGAGAACCTCTTGTTTCAGGATGGCACGAACGCGTCGATCGAGCGGCAGATGGCGCAACTGGCCGAGAATGCGATGTTGAACCAGGTGTCGGCGGAGTTGCTCAAGGGCTACTTCGACGGCCTGGCCAAGGCGATTCGCGGCCGAGTGAGCTAGGTTAGACCATGTTCAATGCACTGGATATCAGCACCTCCGGCCTCGTCGCGCAGCGCGTCCAGATGGACACGATCGCCGCGAACATCGCCAACGCCAAGACGACGCGGCGGGCGGACGGTCAGAGCGGGCCTTACCTGCGGCGGGTGGCGCTGTTCGCGCCGGGCGATGGTCGGGGTGGCGATGGTGTTCATGTTGAGAATGTGGTTGAGGACACGATTACGAGCCCGCTGCTCGTTAAAGATCCCGGTCACCCCGATGCTGACAAGGACGGGTATGTGGCGTATCCGAACATCGATTCGTCGACAGAGATGATCAACGCGATGGTCGCGGCGCGGGCGTATGAGGCGAATGTGACGGCGTTTGAGGCGACGAAGTCGATCGTGGCGAGCACGCTGCGGATTCTGGCGTGAGTGAGTTTGCACAGGCTATTAGCCTGTGCCATACAAATGGCACGGAGCGATAAATGGCGGATGTGACGATCAGCGGCGCGATGAATGCCTTGCCTCCAATCCAGCCGGTCACGCAGACCGGCCCGGCGGCAAAGGTCGCGCCGGCGGGAGGCAAGGACTTTCAGTCGTATCTGCTGGAAAGCCTCGCAAAGGTCAATGAGTTGCAGTCCAGCGCGGACGAGGGCGTCCAGAAGCTGGTGACGGGGCAGACGGACAATGTCGCCGAGGTGCTCAGCGCGAGCCGGAAGGCCGGGATCGCGTTTGATCTGCTGATGGAGATTCGCAACAAGCTGATGGACGCGTACACGGAGTTGAAGCAGATGCGCGTGTAGATTGGGTGGCACGGTCTCGCCCTTGGCGAGGCCGTGTTGCACACTCGCACGGCCTGGCTGCTGCCAGACCGTGCCACCCACCGGGGCGGAGTCCCGCGGGTCGCTGATAGCAGGATGCTATGGAATTCTTCGGTTCACAATTCAAACAGGTCAGCCAACGGCTCCAGCGCACGACGACGTCGCAGCGCGTGGCGGTCGGTCTGCTCATCGTGCTGCTGACCGTGGGGATGTGGGGGATGATATCGTGGGGCGGCGCGCCGGAGTGGGCGCCGCTGCTCGATCAGTCGTTCACCGCCGAGGAAATTCAGCGCGTGCAGCGCGAGCTGACGGTGGCGGGGATTCCGTCGCGCATTCAGGGCGATCGCGTCGAGATTCGTGCGGGAGACGAGGAGCGGCAGCGGATGCAGGCGCTGTTGATCGAGCGCGGGGCATTGCCCACGGACACGACGCTGGGTTATGCGGTGCTGGTCAAGGAGAACAGCGTCTTCGTCGGCGAGCAGAAGTCGCGCTGGCTGGAATCGCGCGGGCTGGAAGCCGAATTGTCGGCGGTCCTGCGGCGGTTTCAGGGGATCAACGACGCACGCGTGCTGATTACGGTTCCGCCGAAGCGCGGGTTCGGGCGCGGGGAGAATGGATCGAGCGCGAGCGTGGCGCTGACGATGCAGGAGGGGCAGGAACTCGACAAACAGCGGATTATGGCGATCGCCAGTTTCGTCGCGGGGGCGGTGCCGGGCCTGGAGGTCAAAAACGTCCGGATCACGGACGGCAAGCGATCGTACGCCCTGCCGGCGGCCGGCGAGGCGCTTTCGACGGAACTCCTGGAACAGCAGCGGAACATTGAAGAGCACTACATGCGAAAGCTCTCCGACCAGCTTCGCCACATCGAGGGCGTGGTGGTCAACGTCCATGCGAAGCTCCGCTCGGCCAGCGAGCGGTCGCAGCAGGAGGTGTACGGTCCTCCGGTCATCGATCGCGAGACGACGACGACGGAGGAGATGACGGGCGGATCGAAGGCGGCCGAGCCGTCCGTGCGACCGAACACGCGGGCGGGACTGACCGACGGCGGAACGGGCACGGCCAGCCTCAAGGAGGAGAGCGATTCATCGTTCAACAACAAGCGCGATGTCAAGATGACGGTAGTGGACGAGCTGCGCGGATCGGTCGAGCGGGTGTCGGCGTCGGTTAGCGTCCCGCGGAGTTACCTGGAGCGGATTCTGGGGCCGGATGCGGCAAAGAGCGGCGGTTCGATTGAGAAAGTCGCCGCATCAGAGTTGCCGCGGATCCGCGCCCTGGTCAAGCCGCTCATCGATGCGACGAAGGACGATCAGGTGGTGGTGGATTGGTATTACGACGCGCCCGCGGGGACGCAGCCGACGGCGCAGGCGGCGCCGTCGGGCGTAATGGCGCTGGCGAAGGACTATGGGCCGCAGGCGGGCCTGGGGCTCCTCGCTTTGGGCGGATTGTTCATGGTGCTGCGGATCGCGCGGAAGGCGTCGGCGGCGATCGGAATGCCCGCGACGGCGACCGCGGGCGGCGCGCCGGTTTCGGCGTGGGACGCACCCAGCGTCGGGATGTACGCGGAGCCGGAAGGGGATGTCTCGCCGCTTCGTTCGCTGGAAAGCGGACCGACGGCAGTGGGCGAGGCCCGCGAATTGCAGGGCGTCCTGACGGCGCATGAAGTCGACGAGAACACGGTGCGAACACAGCAGATCGTCAAACAGATCGGGCAAATGGTGAAGGAAGACGCCTCTACGGCCGCAGGGATTATCAATCAGTGGGTCGGCGAGGAGTCGTAGTGCGATGTTAAGGTTGAACGTGCGAATTCGGGCGGTGGTACGGTCTGACCGCGAAGCGGGCAGGCCGTGTTGGAGGTGCGGACCACGGCCTCGCTGCTGCGAGACCGTGCCACCCGAGCCGTCAATCAAGATAGATCGCTAGGAATATTATTCGATGGCGGTGAAGACCAAAGCGAAGTCCGGCGGTACGAGCGACGAAGTGCTGAGTGGTCTGCGCAAAACGGCCATCCTGCTCGTCAGTCTAGACAAGATGACCGCGTCTTCGATTCTGCGGGAACTCGATCCGGACCACATTGAGACGATCACGCGCGAGATTGCGAACCTGCGCAATGTCACGGAGGACCTTCGGCAGCAAGTGATTCAGGAATTCCACACGCTCGCGCTGGCCCGCTCGTATACCGAGGCGGGCGGACTTTCCTACGCGCGGATGCTGCTCAATCAGACGCTGACCAAGGAAGAATCTGACCGGATCATGCATCAGATTGAGCATCAGTTTTATGCCAAGCCGTTCACGTTCCTGCACAAGGCGGCGACGGACAGCTTGCTGACGTTCATTCAGGACGAGCATCCTCAGACGATCGCGCTGATCCTGGCGCACCTGACGGCGGACAAGGCCAGCGAGATCCTCGCGGGGTTGCCGCAGGAGAAGCAGGTCGAGGTAGTCAGCCGCATCTCCAAGATGGAACAGACCAGTCCGGAGGTCATCAAGGAAGTGGAAAAGGGGCTCGAACATCGCCTGTCCGGGTTGATGACGGATCGGCTGCAACGCGTCGGCGGCATCGAGTCGGTCGCGGAGATTCTGAACCTGACCGACCGGACGACGGAGAAGGGCATTCTGGAGGCGATGGGCGAGGAGGACCCGGAACTGGTGGATCAGATTCGGCGGCTGATGTTCGTCTTCGAGGACATCCTGCTGGTCAACGACAAGGGCATCCAGTCCGTGCTGAAGGAAGTGGAGACGAGCGACCTGACGCTGGCGCTGCGGACGGCGACGGACGAGCTGAAGCACAAGATCTTCTCGAACATGTCCGAGCGGGCGGCGCAGATGATCAAGGAGGAGATGGAGTACATGGGGCCGGTGCGGCTGTCGGATGTCGAGGTCGCGCAGCAGAAGATCGTGGATGTCGTGCGGCGGCTTGAGGACTCCGGCGAGATCATCATCGCGGGTCGCGGCGGGGAGAAGGAACTGATCGTATGAGCCGCGCGGTCATTAAAGGGGGCGCGGGGCCGATCCTCTCGCGGGGGTATTGCAGCCTCGATCTGCGGGATATCTCCGCGCAGGCCGGGTCGATCGTGGAGGACGCGCGGCGCGAGGCAGCCCGGATTATCGCGGAGGCCAGGGCGCAGGCTGCGGCGCTTCGAGAACTCAGTGTGGCGGCCGGTCACGAAGAGGGACTGCAAGAGGGACTGGCGAAGGGACAAGAGTCAGGACATGCGGCGGCGCTGGCCGAGGCGCGGGAACGATTCGCGGCGGAGCAGGCGTCGCTTGTCTCCACGCTTTCGGAACTGACGCAGCAATTCACCGCGAAGCGGGAACGGCTCTATCTGGAGGCCCGGCAGGATGTCGCTGTGCTTGCGATCGCCATCGCTTCTCGGATTTGCAACAAACTCGCCGGCGCGGAAGAGCTTGCGGTGGCGTCGGCGGCGCAGGCCTGTCAGGACGCCCTGGGGATGCTCTCGGAGGCGACGCAGGTTGTCGTCCGGGCGCACCCCGCCGACGCGGCGGCCATCGAGCGATTTTGCGACGAGTGGAGCCGGACGGTAAAGACCGCGCGGAACGTTCGGATTGTGGAAGATCCCGCGGTCGGTCGCGGCGGAGTGGTCGTGGAATCCTCCGAGTCGGTCGTCGACGCTACGATCACCTCGCGCGTCGAGCGCATTGCGGACGAACTCGTCGCCGGTTGGCGCGAGCGAATGAAACAGCGGTCGATGCAATCATGAGCGCCTTGGCGCAGCAGATCGAATTGGCGCGAAGCGTCGCCTGCCTGGGCGTCGCCGGTCAGGTTTTGTCCAGCACCGGGATGACGATCCAGGCGGCGGGGCTGCCCATCCCGGTCGGGTCGCTTTGCGAGGTGGTGACCGCGCCGGGGCGCGGGCTGCTGGCGGAGGTGATCGGCTTTCGGCAGGGGGCGACGCTGCTCATGCCGTTGGAGTCGATGGAAGGCGTGGCGCGGGGCCAGCGCGTGCGGCACCTGACGAGTTCGCAGAAGGTCGCGGTTGGGCCGGGGCTCCTGGGACGCGTTGTGGACGGGATGGGGCGGCCGTATGGCGATGGCGAGCCGATTCTGGCCGACACGTTCTATCCGCTGCACTGTGCCGCGCCCGATCCGTATGACCGACCGCGGATTGATGCGCCTCTTTCCGTGGGGATTCGCTCGATCAACGCGTTGTTGACACCCGGTCGTGGACAAAGGCTGGGCGTGTTCGCGGCGGCGGGCGTGGGGAAGAGCATCCTGCTGGGGATGATGGCGCGGTACACGGCGGCGGATGTGACGGTCATTGCGCTGATCGGCGAGCGCGGTCGCGAGGTCGGCGATTTTCTGGCGAAGGACCTGGGTCCCGAGGGCTTGAAGCGATCGGTGGTCGTCGTGAGTACGTCGGACCAGTCGCCACCGCTACGGATGCGGGCGTGCTTCGCCGCGACCGCGATTGCGGAGTATTTTCGCGACCAGGGCGCGGATGTGCTGCTGCTGATGGATTCGATCACGCGCATGGCGATGGCGGGGCGGCAAATCGGTCTCGCGGCCGGCGAGCCTCCGGCGACGAAAGGTTATCCGCCGAGCGTCTTTGCGGCGATGCCGCGATTGTTGGAGCGATGCGGACGGACGCCGCGCGGGTCGATCACGGGCATGTACACCGTGCTCGTGGAGGGCGATGACCTGAACGAGCCGGTCGCGGACGCGGCGAGGGGAATCCTCGATGGTCACATCTGGTTGTCACGGAAACTGGCGGCTCGCGGGCAGTATCCGGCGGTGAGTGTGCTCGAGAGCATCAGTCGCGTCATGCAGGATGTGGTTGACGCGCAGCACACTGCGGCGGCGCAGAAGGTGCGACGGCTGATGGCGGTGTGGGCGGAGATTGAGGACCTGGTGAATATCGGCGCGTATGCGACCGGCACGAATGCGGAGTTTGATCTGGCGATTCGCGTGAGACCGGCGATTGAGGCGTTTTTGCAGCAGGCGGTGGAGGAGGAATTGGACTTCGCGGCGTCGCGCGAGGGCTTGTTGAAGCTGTCGGAATTGATCGATCAGACGCAGGCGGCCATAGCGCAGAAGGGCGGCGCTGCCGTCTCGGCTGCCGCGCAGAGACAAACGGCGCGACCGCCGCGAGCGGCGGCGCCGCGCGGAACCAAACGTTGAGGGATAAGGAGAGCGTGTGATGGCAGGACGATTTCGTTTTCGGTTTGAGACGATTCTGCGGCTTCGCCGGCAGAAGGAGGACCTGCAGAAGCGGGTGGTGGCGGCGCGAGTTCGCCAGATTCAGCAGTTGCAGGAACGCCACGCGCTGTTGACGACGCGGATCGCCCAGGAGGGTGAGGCGCTGCGCGGTCAACTGCGCGAGGGGATGGTCGATGTGGATGCCCTGCGGTCGGCGCGGCACTGGCTGGTTCGGCTGCGGCAGGGGGTTTTGCAGACGGATGCGGAAATTGCGGCGCATCGTGCAATTCTCGCGCAGGAGCGTGTTGCGCTGGTGGAGTCGAGAAAAGAGGCCGAGGTGATGTCGCGGCTGCGGCTTCGGCAAGAAGAGACGTTCATCGCGCAGCTTGAGCGCGAGGAGCAGCTCGAAACCGACGACCTGAACACGATGCGTTTTGCGCGGTGGGCGCAGCGCGAAGGTGACGAATGATTTTGAAACGAATCATGATCTCGCTGGCCTTCCTGTCGATGATCAACCTGGCCGCGTTACTCGGTGGCGCCGCCTATGCCTGGACCCAAGGATGGATTCAACGCGAACGGATTCGCGAGGCATGGGTGGCGCTGAGCGGCGCGGATGCAAGCGGCGCGGCGGCGACGACCAGACCCGCCGCGGCGGAACACGAGAGCGAGGCGGCGGGAGCGGCCGCGGCCGAGCGGATCCGCCAGAGCGGCGAGGCGGATCAGATTGCCCGGACGGAGCTGGACCGGCGGAGCCGGGAGATTCAGGACGGCTGGGCGATGCTCGAACGACAGCAGCTCGCGCTGGTGCAGGCGCGGGAGTTGTTCGAGGCGCGGAAGAAGGAGTATGAAGAGGCGCTGGCGCGACGCGCGGCGGCCTCCGGCGACGATGGCCTCAAGCGGGAGCTGGACATCCTCTCCGGCGTGAAGGCCAAGGATGCGAAGGAGCTGTTGAAGCTCAAGCAGGAAGCCGACGTAGTGCGGATCCTGATGGCGATCGACGAGCGAAAGGCCCGGAAGATCGTCAGCGAGTGCAAGACCGACGAGGAGCGTTCGTGGATCGGACGCATTTTGGAAAAATTACATGAGCGCAATGCATTTCAGGCGGAGGCCCTGGTTGCAGGCAAATAGCCGAACCAAGGAGCCTACATGGGTCCTCAACTTGACGCGGGGCAGTTTCTCCGCCCGCTAGATGCGCCGCGCCCGGCGGATCGCAGCGATTTCGCGGGTACGGCGTCGACGAATCGGCCCGAGCCCGGCGACGATCGGTTCCAGACCATTCTCAACGATGCGCGGACGACGAAGGCGCCGCGACCGACGGAGTCTTCCCGGCGCGGGGATGCTCCGCGTGCGCCGAAGCCCGTCAATCACGACGACGCCGATCCCGTCGCGCCGGATGCGGCGCCGGTTCAGGAACCGGTCCATCCGCCTCTCGTGGATGAAACATCGTCGGATACCGACTCAGCGGACGCGCCGCTCGATGAAGCGGTTGGGGCAACGCCGGTCGCATCCGTGGAAGGGAAGCCGCAACCTGTGCCGACGACGGCGGACCCGGCCTCGGTGATTGTGACCGCCCCGGTGGTTGGGCAGATTGTCACTGAAGCCGTGCCTGCGCCGAAGGGAGACAAGGTCAGCGAGGGCGCCAGTATCCCCGCTCCGAAAGAAGTGACCGCCGCAGCGACATCGACGAAGACACCCCGGCCGCTTCCCGAAAGCGTGCCTGCGACGGTCGTTCATCCGGTGTCAGAACCGGTGGTTAGCCTCGCAGAGGTGCAACACGAAGACGGCGAGCCGGCACCGGTATCGACGGGTGCTACATCGGTGCGGGAACGATCGACCGATTCCCCCACGGCTAATTCGACGCCTGTCGGATTAGACGTGCCGGCCATCGGGGAATTCGAGAAGGCCTCCGTTCAGGTCGAGCCACCATTGCCCGCGGCCCAGCGTCCGGTGGCGCGGCCGGTGGAGAAGCTGGAAAACGCTAATCAGGTGAAGAAGGCCAGGCCGGTTCCTGGCGCGAAGGGTTCGGCGCGGGTGGATGTCGGCTCCCTGAAGCCGGCTGATCCGATGCTGACTGAGACTCGTCAAAAGGAAGTGAATCAGGCTGATTCGGACGGGCCGCTTGTAGAAGTGCACGGCAGCGTCAGACATCGACAAATTTCGGTGCGCACCGGAACGGGTGATTCAGCGGCGGCGACAGTCGGGCGGTTTTTGATCGAGACGACCGGCGAGGGCGAGCCGACGACGGCCAACCTTCCTCCGCAGGCGAGCGAGCGGGCCGTCAGCGTAACCACTACCCATTCCACGCCGACGCGGGCGAGCGCGGAACGGCCCGGCAAGATCGATGTCACGGTGACGACGCTGTCGCAGCTCCTAGTCGGCGGTACCGAAGGGGCGGACGCCCTGGAGGCGGCGGCGAAGGCGCTGTCCGGCACGCAGCGGCCGGGGAATCACCATGTGACGCTGCAGCTCGATCCGCCGGAGCTGGGACAACTGCGTCTGGATATCAAGATGCAGCATCACGAGATGACGCTGCGAGTCGCGGCGGATACGGCGGACGTGGCCCGGCTGATTGAGTCGCGGCTGGCCGAATTGCGCGATGCGCTGGCGACGCACGGAATTCGGATCGACCGATCGGAAGTCGTGGTGCGCCCGCACGGGACGGATAACACGAATTCGCAAACTGGACAACAGGGTAGCTCGTCAAACGGGACCGACGGAAATGGGACGGGCACGGACACGTCCGGAGCGACGTGGTCCGACGAAGGCAGTTCAGGAGAGGCGCCGGATCAGGGGGCGTGGGACGAACCGCCGACCGGCCCCATTATTTCGTATCCGGAGCCGGACGTCGTGTCGGAGTGGGAGGAGGCGCTCGGGGGTTCGACTCAGGAGATGTTGGTGGACCTCGTCGCCTAGGCGATGGGGACGGAATACGAGGATAGAAACATGGATGCAGGCGTTATTGATACGAGTCAGACGATCACGCAAGTCCGCCCGGCGACGACGCGGGGCTTTGCCGACCTGGACAGCGAGGATTTCTTCGGGCTGCTCATCGCGGAATTGCAGAACCAGGACCCGCTCAAGCCGACGGACAATCAGCAACTGCTCTCGCAGATGTCGAGCATCCGGCAGATGGAGCAGAGTACGACGCTGAACAAAGCGCTCACGGCGCTGGCGGGCGAGCAACGGTTCGGCGCCACGGCCGGTCTGATCGGCCACTTCGTCGCTGGCACGGTCACGGACTCGGGCGGAAACGCGATTGAGGTGAGCGGGGTCGTCACGGGCGTGCAGTTCAACCGCAACGGGGAGGCCATCCTGGAACTGCACAACGGCGGATCGTTGCCGGCCAGCAAGGTCGATCTGGTCACGCTGGTGGACAACCTGCCGCCGGACGTTCTGGACCAGATTCGCGCGGAGCGCGAGGCGACGTCCGGGACGTCGACGGATCCCGCGGAGACGCCGGCGAGCGGGGCCGGCGACACGAGCGCGGCGGCGAAACAGCGTCCGCCGTTGGCGGGCGATTGGCTTCGCAACCTGGGCAAGCAGACGGAGGCGACCGCCTCGATCTTAGATCAGTTGTTCGCGCCGGGCGCGGCCATCGGTATCTGATATTTGTAATAAGGACTTGATTTCAACATCGCCAATAGAGGAACGATCCCATGGGGCTTACTTCAGCACTCTTCACCGGCCTTTCAGGTTTGAACAGCAGCCAATTCCGGCTGGACGTGATCGGCGACAACATCGCCAACATCAACACGACGGGCTTCAAGGGTTCGCGAACACTCTTCCAGACGCAGTTCGCCCGCACGCTTTCGTCGGGCACGAAGCCCGGCACGGTTCAGGGCGGCACGAACCCGGCGCAGATCGGCCTGGGCTCGACGGTCGGCTCCATCCAGCGATCCTTTACCGCCGGGTCCATTGAATCGACCGGCGTGCCGAGTGATCTGGCGATCGAGGGCGACGGCTTTTTCATCCTGCGGACGCCGGAGAATGAGAAGGTCTTTACCCGCGACGGCGCGTTCACGCTCAGCGCCGACAACCGCCTGATTACGACAGACGGCTTTTTTGTGCAGGGTTTCGGCGTCAATCAGGATTTTGAGTTGATTCCCGGGGCGGTGTCGGATCTGACTATCCCGCTCGGCGCGCTGACTGCCGCGAAGGCGACGACGGCCGCGCAGCTCGATGGGACACTCAATTCGAGCGGTGTTCTGGCGACGCAGGGAAATATTCTGCAATCGCAGATCCTCCATGACGCGGCGAACGTTCCGATCACCGGCGCGACGCTCTTGACGGATGTCCGGAACCCCGCCGGACCGCCCCTATTGGCGGCGGGCGATGTCATCACAATCAATGGCATCAAGCGCGGTGGTCGCGATGTCCCCGCGGAAAGCTTCATCGTGGGCACGACGGGCACGACGGTCACGGATTTCCTCAACTGGATGGACGAGGTGACGGGCATCGAGACGACGGCGGGCGTCGCGGGATCGCCCGGCTCGGCGGTCACTGCGACCGGTCAACTGGAGTTGCGCAGCAACGCGGGGACGCAGAACGCGATCAGCATCGCGTCCGGGACGCTGACCAGCAACGGCACGACGCAGATTCCGTTTACCTTCACCGAGACGCAGACCGCCAATGGCGAGAGCGCGACGACCTCCTTTGTAATTTATGACTCGCTGGGAACTCCGCTGCCGGTAAACCTGACGATGGTGCTGGAGGCGCGGACGACGGGCAGCAGTACGTGGCGCTATTACGCGACGGCCGCGGGCGATTCGGATGTCGACTTCGCCGTGGGGACCGGCACGGTGACCTTTGACGCCAACGGGCAGTTCCTCGATTCGCCGGCCAACAGCATTTCGATCAACCGGGCGGGCAGCGGGGCGAACGATCCCGTGCCGATCACGCTCAATTTCTCACGGCTCAGCGGTCTGAACACCGCGACGTCGTCGCTGGTCATGAGCTTCCAGGACGGCTTCTCGACCGGCACGCTGCTGGACTACAACATCGGCCAGGACGGGATCATCACGGGCACGTTCACCAACGGCCTCAACCAGACGATCGGCCAGATCGCGCTGGCGACGTTTTCCAACCCGGCTGGTCTGATTGCCCGGTCGAACAACACGTACTTCATCGGTCCCAACAGCGGCGAGGCGCGGATCACGGCGCCGTTGACGCTGGGCGCGGGGCGGATCTCGGCGGGTTCGCTGGAATTGTCCAACGTGGACCTGTCGCGCGAGTTCATCAACCTGATCACGTCGTCGACGGCCTTTTCGGCGGCGGGGCGGGTGATTTCGACGTCGGATCAGTTGTTGCAGGAGCTGTTGTTGATCGGGCGGCGGTAGCCGTAGGGCGGGCTCTGCACGACGACGGCTACTTTCCGATCTTGGATGCTGTCCAATACCCGGTGAAAGCCAAGCGCGATCGATCGTCTGCCCAACTTTGCAAATCGTCCTTATCCTGCGAATCTAATTCGCTGGCAAAAAGCTCTACGATGTAACCGTCCTTTACATATTCCAGACTAATCATGGGGAGGGTTGATGAGGCCGCGCCCGTCGCACACGGGGCGCCAAGTTGTAATTTTGATTCGATTTCGTCTATTCGCAAGATTCTCGTCATATCAACTGCTGCAAGAAATGTTGAAATTCTGCTGTCAGTTGCTGCGTCAATTGTGAGACGAATACGATAGGTGCGCCGTGCGGCTCCATTCTCATCGAGACGGTGCCCGCTTTTCTCCTCAGCCTTACCGATCCAGTACAAACGCGGACAATATCGAAACTGTGAGCGATCACATATTTCACAAGTAGGCGGATCTTCAATTCGCACTGGAACAGCCGCCAATTCAATCTTTGTATCGTTCTTCAAATAGGTAAACCACCAATAGGGGTCGAGAAAAGATGGAGAACGGAAATCGACCGGGTTGCCGATTCGCAAGTCACGTTCTACGTCTGATAGCAACGGGTCGTAGTTGGAATGATTTATGCGATCGAGAGACTGTTTATACGTGCACTCGGAAGGTGTTGAGGGAGATAGTGAGTGTTGAACACACCCAAGTCCGAACAGCGGGATGACAAGAGCGTGCCAGCCGATCAGTTTCAGATAGGTCATCGCAAAGCACCAATTCGTTCCAATCAAGCGGATAAGACGGTTCAAAGAAGTATATTGCCGGTCACCCTACAGAGCATTAGCGCGACAAGACCGCCGCATAACCCCCGCCGCGATCGAGGTCGGGCAGGGTGAACGATTCCTCGGCGATGCGCCATTGCGGACTTCGTTGGCAGAACGCGCGCGACTGATCCTCGTTTTCCTCTTTTTCCAGCGAGCAGGTCGTGTAGATGATGCGCGACTGCGCACCGGCGAGGGCGGCGGCGCGGTCCAGCAGGTCCGATTGGATTTTTGTCAGGGCCGTCAGGGTTTTTTGACTGGCGCGATAACGGGCCTCGGGGCGGCGGGCGAGGACGCCGGTGTTCGTGCAGGGGGAGTCGAGGAGGATCAGGTCCGGCGGGCGGCCGATTCCCGATAGCGCCGCATCGAGCGCGTCGAGCGGCGTCGTTTGCACAATCCTGAGGCCGAGTCGCTCGGCACCGGTCGCCACGTGGGTCAGCTTGGCGTAGTCGATGTCGGTGGCGAGCACGATTCCTTCGTTGCCCATCAGTTCGGCCGCCTGGGTGGATTTCGTTCCCACGCCGGCGCAGAGGTCGAGCACGAATTCGCCGGGCCGGGGCGGTGACAGATTGAGCGCGATCTGCGCCGTGCTGTCCTGTGGTTGGCAGAGGCCCTCTTGGAATAGGGATTGAGGGATTGAGGGATTCAGGGATTGAGGGTTCGACGCCGCAGAAACCAGTACGGCCGGGGTTCCCTCAATGATCCGAGCCGCTTGCCCCTCGGATTTCAGGCGATCGACCAGTGCGTCGGGAGTCGTCTTCAATCGATTGGGGCGCAGCACCAGTGGCGGGCGGAACTGACCGGCCTCGCAGACTTGGCGGCAGCGCTGCGGCTTGAAGCGGCGATGCCAGCGCTCGACGAGCCAAGGGGGATGGCCCGTCGCGGCGATCAGGTAGTCAAGCGGTTTGCGCGTGGGATCGGGAAAGACGTCTACGGTGAATACCCGCCCACGTGCAGGTTCGACGGCCAGGTAGCGGCGGGGGTCCGGCTCGGAGGGCTTTTCCACCATCGGTCCGCGAAATTGGGCGACCTTGCGGAGCAGGGCGTTGACCATTTCGGCCGTGCCGCGACCGTGACGCTTGGCCATGCGCACGGCCTGATCGACGGCGGCGTGCTCGGGGATGCGTTCGAGCCAGCAGAGTTGGTAAACACCGAGTGCGAGGATGACGCGGATCGGAGGCCGCAGCCCTCCCCAGCGACCGCGATAGAAGTGCGCGGCGATGTGCTCGGCGATGATGCGGACTCGCGCGACGCCCATGACGAGTTCGAGGGCCAGGCCCGCGTTCGCCTCGGAGAGCGGCTGGGCTCGTTGCCACTCGTCGAGCAGGTCGCGGCCGAAATATTCGCCGTCATAGGCGGCGACGAGCGCCCGCAGCGCGCGTTCACGAGAATCCAGTTTGGCAGGCGCGCGTGGAGTCATTTATCTGGACTCGATGGGCAGGAAGCGATCGCCCGGGGCGACGTGCCGGCCGTTGACGAAGTCCTGCCACGGCATGAGCCGACCGCCGGCCGGTTTGATCTCCAGGATTTCGAGTTCACCGTCGGCTGTGCGCACGCTGAGGACTTCTGTGATGCGACCGGTTTCTTGAGCGCCGGCGGGCGTTGTTCGACCTTCATAGGGGCGTGCTCGGGCGAGGGTTACGATCTCGTCGCGGCGGCCGTCCGCGGAGCAATACCGGCACGTCGCGCCGGGCCAACTCCACAGGCCCAGAATCCGGTTGGCGAGTTGGGCCGCCGGTTTATCGAAGGCGATGTGCCCATCGTTCTTGCTCAATTTCGGGGCGATCGTGGCCTTCGCCGCATCCTGCGGCGTGCCGGGGGTGTCAGGCTGTGCGGCGAGAAGCTCCAGCGTCGCGCGGACGGCATCACAGCCGATCCGTGCCAGGCGATCGTGCAGTTCATCGGCGGTCTCCACGTCGCCGATCGCTGTGCGCCGCTGCACCAGAATCGGCCCGGCGTCCATTTTTTCGACGAGACGGAAGACGGTCACGCCGGTTTCGTGGTCGCCGTTGATGATCGCCCAGTTGATCGGGGCCGCCCCGCGGAGCGCGGGAAGCAGCGAGGCATGGAGATTGACGATGCCGACGGGAAACGCCGTGAGCAGTTCCTTGCCGATCTTCTGGCCAAAGGCCGCGACATAGGCCAGGTCCGCGCCGAGCGATTTCAATTGGGCGGTCATCTGCGCGCTGTTGACGTCGTCGGTCGTCAGAACCGAAAGCCCCAGATCGATGGCCGCCGATTTGGCGGGCGTCGGCTTCACTTCCTTCCCACGACCGCGCGGACGGTCGGGCTGGGTCACGACGGCGACGATATCGTGGCCGTCGCCGGCGATGGACCGCAGGGTGGGGATGGCGAACTCGCCGGAGCCGAAGAAGAGGATGCGCATCAGTAGTCCGTGGGCGGTGTTCAGGGATCAGTAAGCGATTTTTTTGTGTCCGCCACGGCGGATCTTCGATTCGTGATCGGCCTCAAGTTGGCGGATCGCCTTGCGATTGGCGATCTTGTCGGACTCCGACATACGGTCGATGATCAGCCGTCCTTCGAGGTGGTCGCATTCGTGCTGCCAGCAGCGAGCCAGCAGATCCGAGCCTGCTTCTTCGATCGGCCGACCTTGAAGGTCGAACGCATGAATCCTGCACGATAGCGGCCGCCGTACATTGACGGTTACGTCGGGAATGGACAGGCATCCCTCCTCGCGGTCGGCCTGGTCGACGAAATCCGTCAGCCGGGGGTTGACGTACACGTGGTCGTCCTTGGGATCCCCGGTCGGATTGCAGATGAACATTCGCAGCAGGACTCCTAGCTGCGGGGCCGCCAGACCGACGCCTTCGTGCTGGCGCATGAGCAGGAACATTCGCTCGGCGAGCGCCGCCAGCTCCTCGTCGAAGCGTTCGACGACCCCGCAGGCCTTCCGCAGGCGCGCGTCGGGGTAGTTGATAATCTGCAAGGCGGCGACGTCCAATGGCATTCGCGGGAGACTCCTACAAACAAGATCGTCTGTTATAATGATCTTAGCGGAGCCGTGCTTCGCACGAAACACGAATGTTCTCGGGCCCGGCCCGCTTCATCCGCCCCGGCGGAACTTCGACCCGGTGAATTGATTGGCGATGGGAAGAGACGGAGACACCGGCGGAACGTCGCAACCCGCAGGCGCGGCCGGTGGGCGATGGTCCACCAGTCCGGAGAACCAGGCCAAGGCCCGCAAGTTCTTCGAGCACGCCAAAAAATCGGCGGAGACCCGCAACTACGACTATGCGGTGCAGCTCTACTGCGACGGCCTGGCCTTTTGGCCGGACGCGGTGGAAGAGGGTCTCAAACCGCTTCGCGTCGTGGCGACGGCCCGGCGGCTGGAGGGCGGCAAGGGCGCGGGGTTCATGGCCTCGCGCAAGCTGCCCACGACCGGCAAGGACGTGCTCAAATCGCTGAGCAACGCGATGCATCTTTACGGCCTGGACCCTGCCAACATCGGTCACATGGAGGAGATTCTCAAGCTGGCCGCCAAGGCGGGTTGTGACCGGGTGGTGCATTGGATCGCGCCGGTCATTGCGGATGCGTTCAACTCGGCGAAGAAACTGCCGGCGACGCATTATCAGGAGGCCTGCGCGAACATGGACGCCGGGGCGGAGCTGGCCATGCGCGGCGGCGACGATCAGATGGCCATGGAGATTCTGAACGCGGCGATTGCCACCTCGCAGATCTGGAATCAGCAGCACCCGGACTCCACGGACGCGCCGCGGGCGCGAAGCAACGCGACCGGGAAGTTGACGATCCTGAAGGGCAAGTTCGACAAGGCCGGCGGCTTCGAGGAGTCGCTCAAGGATCGCGAGGGCCAGCGGGAATTACACGATCGGGACAGGGCGGTGCATACCGTCGATCGCAATTTGGAACTGGTGGCGCGGGCGCGGGCCGTTTGGGAGGAAAACCGCCACGTGCCGGCGAAATTGCTGAGCCTGGTCGACCTGATGGTCCGCGTCGAGAACGAGGAGACGGAGAATCAGGCGATCGCGCTGTTGGAGGAAGAATATAAGACGAGCGCGAACTATGTCTTCAAGATGAAGGCTGACGATGTGCGCATGCGCCAACTCAATCGCCGCCGCCGCGAATGGACCGACAAAGTCAAGTCGAATCCGGAGGATGCGGCGTCGCGCAGCGCCCTTGCCGCGCACGCCGCTGCGCAAACCGAGGCCGAAATCGCCATCTTTCAGGATCGGCTTGCCCATTATCCGACCGAGGCGCGGATTCGCTTTCAACTGGCTACTCGTTACTTCGCCAGCCGTCGGTTTGACGACGCGATCCCGCTCTTTCAGCAGGCCCAGGCGGATGGGCGGTTTCGGGGGGAGAGCCGCCTGTACATCGGCCGGTGCTTCTACGAAAAGGGGTTCAGCGATCAGGCGATTCAGACGCTTCGCGGGGCGGCGGCCGATCTCGATTCGACCACAACCACGACCGCGCTGGAGACGAACTATTGGCTGGGTCGGGCCCTCGAGAAATCGAATCTGGCGGGGGACGCCCGGAAGGTCTATGGCGATTTGATCCAACTCGATTACAATTATCGCGATGCCCGGCAGCGATTGGAAAAGCTGTCGGCGACACCTTCGTAGAGGATGGATGGTTGAAGACGGTCGGGTGGGCTAGACCACCCCGGACACCACAGGAGCACGACATTGGAAAGATCACTCTCGTCTAGAAAGCGGATGCGCCAGAACGCGAAGCGCGCCGCCCGGAACAAGGCCCGCATCTCGCTCATCAAGACCAAAGTCCGCAAGGTCACGGAGACGGTCGCCGCCAAGGACGCGGCCGGTGCGGACAAGGCATTTCGCGAGGCCGCGCAGGTCCTGGACCGAAGCTCGCTGCGCCATGCGATCCATCGCAACACCGCCGCCCGGCGCAAGAGCCGCCTGGCCAAGCGGCTGAACGCGATGGCGGGCGCCAAGAAGTAGGCGCCGGTTTCGACGGTGTCCCCCACCGATCCGCAACCCTTTGTCTCCCGCGCTGGTCACAAGCTGGCCCATGCCCTGACGACGTTCGGCGTTTCGCCGATGGGATGGGTCTGCGCCGATCTCGGGGCGAATACCGGGGGATTCACGGAATGTCTGCTTCGCGCCGGGGCGGCGCGGGTGTACGCGGTCGAGCGGGGGTACGGTGTACTGGCCTATGTGCTGCGCAGCGACCCGCGCGTGATCGTGATGGAGCGGACCGATGCGCTGCACGTGACGTTGCCCGAACCGGTGCGATTGGTCACGATCGACGCGGGCTGGACGCGGCAGCCGCTTATCCTGCCGGTTGCTCGGAGACTTTTGGGTCCGGACGGCCAGATCATCTCGCTGGTCAAGCCGCATTATGAGGCGCCGCCGGAGCGGCTGGCGGGCGGCGTGCTGCCGGATGATCGCACGGAGGAAGTGCTCGCGCCGCTCCGCGCCGGGCTGGCATCTCTTGGCCTGCACCTGACGGCGGAATGCGAAAGCCCGATCCGTGGACATGCGGGAAACCGCGAGGCGCTGTGGCTGCTTGAGCCGGCGCCACGCCCGTCCTCACATTGAAATTGATCACGTCGCAGACAGAGGCCTTTACTCAAGGGGTCTCAGGGCGACGCGCATAGATTTTGTACAAACCGTTATCGAAGAGCTTGTCGGCGCGATTTTCGAATTCGCCAAGGAGTCGGCCGGTCTCCACTGGCGGAAGATCGCAATAGGTGTATTGCGCGCCCGGCCGCGTGTAGAGGATCACGGCGTGCCCGCGATCGAAGGCGTCCATCAGCGGGGCGGCCTCGCAGGAGAGGATGACGCCGTCGGGGCCCCGGTCGTGGAGCGGCAGGCATTCCAGCAGCATTTCCGTTCGCCAGGAGTTGGTATAGACCGGCGCGGGAAGATCCAGGCGCTGGAGGGCGCGGCTGAGTTGTGTATGCGGCAAGAGGCCCACGCCCAAACTGCGACACCAGAAAAGGAGCGAAAGCGTGAGGAGTCCGATTCCCGAGGCCTGCGCGAGGCTTTTGCGAACGAAGAGCGCGAGCCCGAGGGCAAACACACTCGCCAGACCGGCGGCCCATGTGATGGCCGTCGTCGGTGCGATGGAAGGCATGGCGTAGTAAGCCGCGCCGAGTGCAAGGCCGACGAGGACGCCCTGTACAACGGCACGGCGATGCAAATGCGGCGAAAGCGTGGCGACGATGATCGCCGCCATCGGAAAAATGAACATGTGCAGATAGCGAGGAACTTTGCGGAGCGGCAGGAACGGCGTACCGAACTCGTAGACGAGATAGAGCGCCAGGAGCCAGAGCGCGGCGACGCGCCAGGCCCAGCGCTCGCGATCCGTACGCCCTCGTACAAAGAGGCCGACCGCCAGGCAGACGGCGGCGGGACGAGCGATGGCGAGATACCCCGCGTCGGTCAGCAGGATGCGCTGAACTTCATAGAAATCGGCCGTCACGATTTTGGTTCCGATTTCCCCCACCTTGCGAACAAAGACCTTCAGGAGCAGGGTTCCGAAGCTCATGGCCTCGGCGCGCGTCTCATTCGCCTGGGCGACGGCGGCGAATTCCAGGAACGGCGTGCCGCCGGCAGTCCAGAAAAAGACCAGTAATGGCAGGTACAGCGCGGCGGAGCCGGCCAGCATCCACGCCGCCAGGCGCAGCGCGCACCGCCACGGGTAAGTGGCGAGCAGCACTGCCACCAGGGCCGGCAGGAATATGACGGAAATCAGGTTCGAATTGTACGCCAGCGCAAAACAGAGGCCGCCGAGAAAGGCCGAACGCTTCAGCGGACGGGACAAGGATCGCGACAAATCGGAATGCACGGGGAGGTCGGACGGCCGCGACCGAATCACCAGCCACATGCACAGCGCCAGAAACAGAGACTGCACGGCGTCCGGGTAGAAACGGGTCGCCCAGCCGACGTCCCGGATGTTGATCGCCAAAATCGCCGCCATCAGCAGACCGGCGGCGCGCGAGCGGCACAGGTCCCGGCCGATCCCGTACGCAACAAGGATGGCCACGAGCGAGGCGAAGAAGAGCGGGACGGCGCAGGCGCGATCGTCCGGTCCGCACGTTCGGATGGCCAGCGCAAGGGGCAGGACGATGGTGTAGCGCAGCCAGGCATGGTTACCGTAGCCGCTGTGCGGAAAGCGATAGTCGCCGGATGCCAGATCGGAGGCGGCCTGTAGGTAGGCCATTTCGTCGGAATGATCGAAGCCCTTGAAGTGGTAGACGCGCAGGGCCGCTCCGACGAGGACGACCAGCGCGAGCAACAGGGCTGCATGCCGCGACGTCAGATCGGGGGGTGAGTCGGCGAGGGATGCCGGGCTGGGCGAGTTCACGGATGGGTAACCTGAGGGACTCGACGGACGAGGCGCGATCTGAACGGGGCGTCGTCGCGCTGTCAAGCGCGCGATCTTCGAGGAGCGCGTCGGTGCGCCGCCGCGGTCGTCATATTGACGCCGGCGCAATTCATTTCTAGACTCTGTATCGCCGCTATCTTGAATCGCCGCGCGTCTCTATGCGGAACGGCAGCGAGCGAAATCGTCTGAAACTTTCGCAAGAGGCCGGCCGCCAACGGATGGATTCCGACCCGCCAAAGACCATCGATCGATCGCCATTGACGGGACTGCCCGCCCGGCCACCGCCCGGTTGGGCCGCCTTTCTCCGACGCCATGACGGCTGGTTCGTCGCGCTGTTTCTGATTGTCCTGACCGTCGCCGCCTATCCGCGCGTGTTTCTCAAGGGGGAGGTCATTTCCCCGGCGTCCATCCTCTACTGGTATCCGCCGTGGGACCGGTTGTTGCCGGCCGACGCGATCCTCCCGAAGAACAACGTCCTTTCAGACGAGATCGACAGCACGATCCCGGAGGTCGAGTACCTGCGGGAACAAATCCTGCGTGGAGAGTTGCCCTCGTGGCGCGACATCAACTCCAACGGCACGCCCATGTTCTGGATCATTATCAACCAGCTCATGGTGGCCCCCTTGCTCCTGCTCGTGCTGATCTTTGATACGGCCCAGGGGCTGTCCATCTTTGCGCTCGCCCGGCAGTTCGCCGCCGGCTGGTTTTTCTACCAATACGCCCGAATCATGGGCATCGGTCGCTGGGCGAGCCTCGCGTCGGCGGTCGCCTTTACTTATGGCAGTTTTCCGGTGCAGACTTTCGGTCGGCCGCTTTCTTTTCAATTGATGCTCCTTCCCGTCTCGCTCTACGCGATGGAGCGCATCATTCGACAGACCAGTTTGCGCTGGATCGCCCTTCTACCTGTGCTGCTGCACTGGAATATCGTCTCCGGATTCCCGGCGGGGACGATTTACTGTTTTTATTTTCTCGTGTTATACGGGCTCTATCGTCTCGCCGCGCAGCCGGGCCGGCGGCTGCGATTGCTGGGCCTCTTTGTCTTGCTGGGCGGAGTGGCCGTACTGCTTTCCGCCCCCGCGCTCGTTGCGACAACGGATTTTTTCAAATCGTTCGACTGGTCGTATCGCGTGGAGCGTTGGCGCGCCTGTCTGCCCTGGATCAGCCTGACCACGACGCTCGTCCCTTTCCTTGCGGGCAACCCCGGGCGGTACGGCGACGCGCCGGAGCTCTACTATTGGTGGTTCGAGCACGGCGTCTATATCGGCGTACTGCCCATCCTCGCGCTGTGCGCCTCGCTCGTGTATTTCAGACCAGCCACCGGACGCTGGTTCTTCCTGGCGTTCGGTCTCTGGCTGTTCATTCTCCTCTTTGACGTGGGCGGAGTGCTGGAGCGCGTCATTCAGTACATTCCCGGCCTCAGGAGTAATCCCAATACGCGGCAGAAGGTGCTGCTCTACTTCGTGGCCTGCATTTTGGCGGCCTATGCGTTGGATGACATTGCGCGCGGGTGGGGTCGTCGACGGTTGTTTCGCTGGACCACGCTGGTGATAGCGGCTGTTCTGGCTGCCGCAGGATTTTCGACAGTCGAGCTCTGGTCGGGCGCTCCACTGACCGGCTTCGTCCGGGCGCACCTCTGGATCCAGCTCCCGGTCATACTGGTTTCTGCAATGATCTTGTTGATCGCGCGAATGAAGGGAATTACGTCGTCGGCGTTCAAGTTGTTCGCCATTGGACTGATCTTTGTCGATCTGCAATTGATGGATAAGTGCGCCCTTGGTCTGACCAACAAGGATACTGCGTCCGACTCCCAGCGCATTTCGGAATGCTTCAACATCCAGGCGTTCAGCGGGTGGAACCCGACGATCAAACCCCATCTCTATTTCCTTTCGACCCCCGGAATCTCGTTTTTGCAGGACAACCTTGGCGATGGGAAGATGCTGAGCCTCGATCGGGCTTTCCTGGCGAACACTCCACTCTATTTCGGATTGAACAACATCAGCGGGCGGGCGTTCCTTTCGACGCGGGAGAAGGAGATGTATCGCATCATTGCCGACGACGCCTTCCGTGACAGCCCCACACAGTTTCTCTTCAAGAGCAATAGCTCGACGCGGCTCGACCGCCAATTCGTCGACGCCCTCGGCGTCAAATACGTGGTTCTTTCACCGGGACAGTCCATGGACAATCTGCTTCGCGATGATTTTCTGCGCCAAAAAGAATGGAACCATCAACTCCCGATGGCGCCCGGAACCCGATTGCGTCAAAGTTTCTCCGCTCCGAAGTCAGCCGCGATCAATACGGTCACTCTGCGCGTCGCGGAGTATCAGCTGGAGGATGCTGCATCGCTGTCGTTGACGCTGTCCGACGAAACTGGGCAAGGAACAGCGGCCGAATCCAAGGGGATCTGGTCGCCGGTGCGAGGCTCAGTCGTATTTGAGTTCCCCACATACACTTTTGAGGAAGGCCGTCGGTATGTCGCGGAATTCACCGTCGATCGCGAAGCCGCCGGATCGCTCAGCGCTCTCTGCACGCGCGACGTGCATTTCATTTCCGGCGGAGAGCTGACTGTGGAAGGAACGAAGTGGCCGGGCGACTTAAGCCTGTCGATGTATCGCGATATTCAATGGTCATCCGACGCAGTCAACGGCAAAGCTGATCTGACCAAGTTCGAATTAGCGCACCGCGATGACCTGGTCATTTACGAAAACAAGAACGCCTTCCCCCGTGCGTGGCTGGTCGGCGGGCTTCGGTACGCGACCGATGAGGAGATTCTCGCCGGCTTGAAATCAGATGCCCTGGACTTGCGGCGGGGGGCGTGGGCGCCGATCGGCGAACAACCCAACATCGGCGACGCAGGAAAGATCGCGGATGTGTCCGGCCGCGTTGCCGCAAGTTCCTTGAAGAGCAGCCGCCAGACTTTTGAGGTTCAAACCGATCGAGACGGTTTCCTGATCGTCAACGATAACTTTCATCGCAACTGGTCCGCGCGGATCGACGGCGTGCCGACTCCGATCTTTCGCGCGGATTACAATTTTCGCGGCGTACGCATTCCCCAGGGGACCCATGTCGTCGAGTTCACCTATCGGCCGCCCTATTTGTACGCGACACTCGCCGTGTCGATCCTGACCGCCGCAGCGCTGGCGGGAGGCGTGCTTCGGGCCGCGCGGCGAAGGCGGGCTTGTCGCGACGCCATGGCGGTCGGTTGAAGCGGTCCCCAGTGTCGGATACGATGCCTGCTCGCCTGGCCATGATAATGAGTCCCGCTGCGATCATGCCGTCCCCTGCCGCTCGAAAGCCTGCGATCCATCCCGGCGCGCCGGGACAGCGCCTTGTCGTGGGCCTCCCCGCGCTGAACGAGGCGAGGACCATTGGCGACGTGATCTACGCGATTCCTCGAGAGATTCCCGGCATCAAGGACGTCCAGGTGCTGGTCATCGACGACGGCAGCAGCGATGAGACCGGGCCGCGGGCCGTCGAGGCCGGGGCGCAGGTCCTTCGCCACGAATCGACGCGCGGCGTCGGCGCGGCGTTTCAGACCGCTCTCGCTTATGCCATTGAGCGCGACGCCGACATGTTCGTCAGCATCGACGCCGACGGACAATTCGATCCCAAGACGATCCCGCAACTGATCGAGCCGGTCGTCGCGGGTCGCGCGGATTTCAGCACCGCCTCGCGCTTTGCGGACCCGGCCCTGACGCCGCGAATGCCATGGATCAAGCGCTGGGGCAATCGCATGATGAGCCGGCTGATTTCACGGCTGGCGGGCCGGTCGTTCTACGACGTCTCCTGCGGGATGCGCTGCTACAACCGCCGCGCGGCGCTGAGCCTGAACCTGCTGGGCCGTTTCACCTATACGCAGGAGGTGTTCCTCAATCTCGCCTTCAAGAACATGCGGATCGTCGAAGTGCCGATCACGGTTCGCGGCGAGCGCGAGCACGGCAAGAGCCGCGTGGCGAGCAACCTCTTTAGCTACGCCTTCAAGACCAGCCGCATTATCTTTCGCTGTTATCGCGATTATCACCCGCTGCGGTTCTTTGGAGGGCTGGTCGCGTTGACGATGATCCCGGCCGCGGGACTGGCGGCGTTTCTGCTCGTTCACTACTTTCGTACGGGCTCCTTTTCCCCGCACAAGTGGGCGGGCTTCACCGCCGCGGGCCTGACGTTGATCGGCCTGATCTTCCTGCACGTCGGCATCATCGGCGACATGCTCAATCGCCACCGAATCTATCTCGAGGAACTGCTGTACTACAGCCGCCGGGGCCCCAACGGGAAGGGTGGCGACGATGAGTGAGCCTCCGATTCGCTCCGCGGAGCGGTTTCTGGTCTTTGGAGCGCCCGCGATTGCCGAGGCCGAGATTGCCGATGTCGTCGCCAGCATGAAGTCGGGCTGGCTGGGCACGGGGCCGAAGGTCCAGCGATTCGAAGAGGACTTCAAACGATATAAAGGCGCGGACCACGCGGTCGCGGTCAATTCCTGCACTGCGGCGCTGCACCTGAGCCTGGTCGCCGCCGGACTGAAACCCGGCGACGAGGTCATCACGACGCCGCTGACGTTTTGCGCGACGGTGAACACGATCATCCACGCCGGGGCGACGCCGATCCTGGCGGACGTCGACCCCCGGACGATGAACATTGACCCCGATCGGGTGCAGGAAAAAATCACGCCGCGGGCGCGGGCGATCGTCCCGGTCCATTTCGCCGGTCGCCCCTGTGACATGGATCGATTGATGGAGCTGGCCCGCCGCCACGACCTCAAGGTCATCGAAGACTGCGCCCACGCCATCGAGACGCAATATCACGGCCGACCGGCGGGGACGTTCGGCGATTTCGGCTGCTTCAGCTTCTACGTCACCAAGAATGTCATCACCGGCGAAGGCGGGATGGTCCTGGCGAAGCGCGAGCCGGACGCGGCGAGGATCAAGGTGCTGGCCCTGCACGGCATGAGCAAGGACGCGTGGAAGCGGTTCAGCGACGAGGGCTACAAACACTACCACGTTGTGGAGGCGGGCTTTAAGTACAACATGATGGATCTTCAGGCGGCGATCGGCATTCACCAGCTTCAGCGCGTGGAGGCGAATTGGTTGCGGCGGCGGGAAATCTGGCGGCGGTACGATGAGGCGCTTGCCGCGCTACCGGTTGGGCGACCGGCCGCGCCGGAGCCGGAAACGCGACACGCGCTGCATTTGTACACACTTCTGATCGATGAGGCGCGGTGCGGCATGACGCGGGACGGGCTTCTTGAGGCGATGACGCGGCAGAACATCGGCGTCGGCGTCCATTACCTCAGCATACCCGAGCATCCGTTCTATCGGGAGAGATTCGGCTGGAGACCGGAGGAATATCCGCATGCGCAGGGCATCGGCCGCCAGACGGTCAGCATCCCGCTTTCCGCCCGGTTGACCGATGAAGACGTCGACGATGTCATCGCGGCCGTCCGCCGCTGCCTCAAAAAGTGATGGCCAGTTTGGTTCGCCGACTTTCACCCACGAAATGAAAATCTGGATCATCACCAGCTCGTTTCCCCTGAACGCGGCCGATGCGCGGGCGGCGGCAGGGCTTTTTGTCAAAGATTTCGCCATAGTGATGGCGGAATTGGGTCACGAAATTACCGTCATCACCCCGGACAAACTCGGCGGCGACAAGGTGGATCCGCCGGGAGTGCGCGTCCACTGGTTCGCCTGGCGCGGGGGGCGCAAGACGCTGTCGACGATGAAACCGTATCACCCCAGCGATGCATTGGCGATGCTGTCGTTGTTTCGAGAGGGTCGGAAGACGCTCGAAACACTCTACGAGCAGAGCGCGCCGGATCATGTACTGGCGATGTGGGCCGTCCCGGCCGGGTATCTGGCGATGGGACTCAAGGCCCGGCATGGCGTGCCGTTCACGACGTGGTGCCTGGGTTCGGATATCTGGGTGTATGGCAAGTACCCGATCCTGCGCGGCGTCGTGCGGCGCGTGCTGAAGGCGAGCGACTACATCTTTGCCGACGGTCTGCAGCTCGCAGACGATGCGCAGCGCCTCGGGGGCCGTCCATGTCCGTTCATGGCCTCCAGTCGGAGACTGAATCGCGCGCTCATTCAACCCCTGGACTTGCCGAACACGGGCACGCGGTTTCTCTTCATCGGCCGTTACGCTCCGGTCAAGGGCGTCGATGTCCTGCTCGAAGCGATGGCCGAGTACGCCCGCCATGAACCGAGCGGGCATCTTTTCATGTTCGGCGGCGGGCCGCTCGAAGCGCAACTTCGCGAGCGCGCCGACCGACCGGACTTGCGGGGCCGCGTGACGATCGGGGGTTATGCCGATGAGGCCACGGCTGTCTCCTATCTGGGGGCGTGCGATTGCGTGATCGTCCCCTCGCGGATGGAGAGCATCCCGGTCATCTTCTCCGATGCGCTACAAATGAACCGACCGCTGATCGTCACGGACGTCGGCGATATGGGGCGGCTCCTGCGCGAGGAGCCCGCGGGCCTCGTCGTGCCGCCAGTAGACAGCGCCGCGTTGTGCGCGGCGATGAGGGCAATGGCAACGGGTGATCGGCGTCGTTACGATGGGCCGGTTCGCGCATTGGCGGAACGATTCGACGTGTCGAGGACTGCACAGGAATGGCTGAAACAGGTCAAACCTCCATGAATGCGTGTGGCGAACTCGACGTAAAGGAATCGGTCTCGGAAGGCGCTGCCATAGGCCGGTCCGATGCGCGGCCCGCGACGAAGGCCGGCCTCTTCGCCCGCCTGAGAATGCAATGGGAGACGGCCCTCGAAGGCTCCGAACTCTATTGGTATGCGTCGTCGGCATACTACCCCTCCGCGACACAAATTATTCCTCTCCTTAAGAAATCGGCCCGCGGCAAATTGCTGGATGTCGGCTGCGGCAAGATGCCCTTCCGAAAATACATCGAAGGCCAGGTCGAATCCTATGACGGCTTGGATATCGAACGGCGTTCCCCGAAGACGCGTTTTATCGCCGACGCACACGACATGGGGGTCATACCGACCGGCAGTTACGACACCGTGATTTCAATAAGTGCCCTGGAGCACATGGCGCGGCCGTGGGTCGCAGTGCGGGAGATGCGCCGCGTGTGCCGGCCCGGCGGACTGGTCGTGGTGTGCGTCCCCCATATGTCCCGTTTGCACGAAGAACCGCACGATTACTTCCGGTTCTCACCGTACGGTCTGGCCTCTCTCGGACAGTGGGCGGGGCTGTGCGTCCAAAAAACGCAGCCGGCGGGCGGCCTGTTTTGTATGTTGGGCCATCAGATATCGACGATCGTCCTTACGCTTGGATGGGTGATACCGCTCGTGAGATGGTTTTTCTTCGGGCTCAATTATTTGCTGATCGTCTGGCCCTGCGTCATGCTCGATCGCTTGTTGCGATCGCACCTCAAGTTTCCCATGAACGTGGTCGCCGTGTATCGCGTTCCCGACCAGGACCCTCTTGAAGGCTCAATGCGGGACAGTCCTCGCGGCTCCGATGCTGAAACAAGGTAACGATCTACACACCGCGGAGCCGAACGCCGCCCAGACGGCATCGCCCGAACCGGGCTCGTCGGCCAGGAGGAAATTGCGGACGCTAGTCTGCGCGGTCATTCTGATTGCGTTTTTCGGCTGGGCGGGTTGGTACGGCTATCGCCATCGCCAGGAGTTCTTGATCCTCGGGGAGGCGCCGTGGTGGAGCGTCGTGGCCTTGGCTGCGGCGTCCGCCGCGACGATCTACTGTAATGGACTGTATATCAAATTCGTGCTGCAGGCCTTTGGCGTGGACCTGCCCGCGAAAGAGTGGCTATCCCTCACTGTGGCCACGTCCATACTGAACTTCCTGTCACCCATGCGCGGCGGCTCGGCGATGCGTGCCGTCTACCTGAAAGCGCGCTACCGGTTTTCGTTCACCGATTTCTTCAGCTCGCTGGGCGCGATGTATCTCATGTACGGATTTGTCCACGCGTGCATGGGCCTGTGCGGCGCCGCATTACTCTGGGGTAGTTCCATTCACCCACCACTTCCGCTGACGGCATTCTTTGGCGCGGTGGCCGTAATTTCGATACTACTGATGACCGTGCCGATTCGAGTTCCCTGGCCGGAGACCTTCGGTTTTCGACAGCTCGCCAGAATACTGGAAGGATGGGGTCTTCTGCGGCGAAACTCACGCGTCTTTGCGTGGCTGATGGTTGTGACGGTCCTTTACGCTCTCCTCTCCGTGGTTCAGTTCAAGATCGCATTCTTCGGTATTGGCGCGCCGGTGCAGTGGGGCGCCATCATGCTCTACACCGCCGGTCAGGGGTTGGCCATGCTCATCACCATCACGCCGGGAGCGCTGGGCGTCGCCGAATGGACCGGCGTGTATTTGGGAGTCATCCTTTCCTGTACGCCGGCGCAGGTACTCCTAATCCAGCTCCTGGTTCGCGCGACGTACATATCGGTCTTATTTCTGGCTTCGCCCTTCGTCGGGCGGTTCTTAGTAGCGGCCCAAACTCAGCCAACTCCGTCGGCTACGCCTCGCGGAAATGCTTGAGAGCGATCAGACGGTTCTTGGCGCGGCGGCTCATTGACCACAGCGCTCGCGAGAATTTATTTCTCGCCTTGCGATGCACACGATAGGGCTTCGCCCCCCAGCGCAGATATACATCCGGCAGCATAAACCGGTCGGAGTTTAGATAGAGCCCCTTCAGCCCCCATTCCCTCGCCCGCGCGACGGCCGCGGCGAAGAGCGAGCTGTAGAGACCGCGACCGCGATAGGCGGGGTCCATGTAGGCGTAGTGCAATTGTCCGATTTCCCTTTCGCCATACTGGTTCAGGGCGCAGACGTAGATGCCTCCTATCAGCCGTTCCCCGTCGAGCAGGTACAGCGGCGATTCGTCGCGCCAGCCGGGAAGTTCACCGTAATAGGGCGCCGCCCAGCTCAAGAAGTGCGATTGAATGAGCGACCGCTCCCGCTCCCGAACGGCCGGGCGGACTTCCGGGCCGGCGATGCGAAACCCTTCGGGGAGCTGGCGCGTCGTGCCGGGATAGTCGGACAGATCGAGCCTTAGAATCGTGTACTCTTCGACTTCATCAGTGAATTGCATGGCGTGGTCGGTTACGGCGGCGACGCGCCGCGTTTGAAGCGTAGCAAGCCCTCGTAGAGTCGTATCCGGAGGTCAATGTACCACCATCGGAAGAGGAAGCGATTGACGGGGCCCGTGCGATAGCGAATCCGTTCCCAGAACCAGGCCAGTCTTGCCACCGGGGCCGACAGGGTTCGCGCGATGCGAAGGAGCGGGTACCAACGAACAAAACGACGGCCGAAGGTCAGCTTCTGGGCCTGTTCCGGATGGCGCTGGTGGAAATAGCCGAGGGAGTAGCCCGCCTTGTGCTTCTTGCGCCGGAAGGACTGATACTCCGGGTGGTAATCGTGCAGGACGCGAAGTTCGGGCAGGAAGACCATTCGTCGGTCGCCGCCCAGGAGCCTGAATCCAAACTCGATATCTTCGACGCCATAGACGCTGAAGCCTTCGTCGAATCGCGTGTCGCCCAAAATCTCGCGCGGGATGGCCACGCAGGCGGTGTAGAAGTAGTTGGGCGGCACATTTGCATTGTCCGGGAAGTCATAGATGTTCACGTCCTGGACCTGAAGCAGGTAGCGCTCGAAGGGATCAGTCGAGTCATCCCACGGTGCGACAATCCGACCGAGCAGGTTGCGGCCGGGATGTTCGCGATGGGCGCGCAGGACGTGGCGGATGAAATCCGGTCCCACGAGGATGTCGTCGTCCAGCAGGAGGACGATCGGCGCCTTCGCCGCCTCGAGTCCCATGTTCCGCGCCGCCGCCGCGCCCGGCTTGTCGCTCCGCTGCGCGGTCAGGTTGTCGTAGCGTTGGATCTGCTCCTCCAGCATCTGCGGCGTCCGATCGCCCGACGCACTATCCACGACGATGACCTCGAATCGATCCGCTCCGACGTCCTGGGCCATGAGTCGTTGCAGCACGAGCGGAAAGCTCTCCGCGCGATTGTGCGTGGGGATCACGACGCTTATGGCCAAACCGCTTGAAATGGTGTCGACCTGCGGTTCGCGCGATGCCGTGTCCCTCGCCAGCGCCAGATCCTGGGCATGTCGTCCGAACAACCAGCCGTTGAAAAAGACCCACGGGTGGCGCCCCAGCGCGCCGCGCCGCTCCCGACCGCGAAGCGCGGCGGGCAGCGCCCGAAGCGATGCGAATATGGCCTTGAGTGTGAGCCATTTGTGCCACGCGGGATTGCGCGAAAGGATCGCCAGCCGCAACATCGCCGCATAGTGCAGTGCCAACTCCGATTTCGAGCCGTACATCGCGTGCATGAGCGCGCCGTTGCGCATCGTGTAGTAGTGCTGCGTCTTGGGCGTCTTCCGCGGATCGAGGTCTTCGGTGTAATGCTCTACAACCGCATCGGGGACGTAGATGCACTTCCATCCATGCAGCCACATCCGCCACGACAGATCGACATCCTCGACGTACATGAAGAAGTTCCGCTCGAAGCCGCCGCCCACGCGTCGCAGGGCCGCCGGCCGAATCATCATGCACGCCCCGCTGCACCAACTCGTCTCATGCGTCACGGCGTCGTAATACTTCGGATGCTCGCGGGGGAATTGCCGTGCCTCGGCGATGCCGACCTGGGGATCGTCCTCCAGCACGGCGACCAGTTTGTTGATGACGTCCGGCGCGAGCGAGGTGTCGAGGTTGACGACGAAAAAGTAATCGCCCTCGGCGTAGCGAAACGCCTCCTCGTAACCGCCGGTGAAGCCGAGGTTGCGACCGGTGGCGACAAAGTCCACGCGCATGGGAAGGGTCGGCACGGCGGCCTTAATTCGCGCCACCGAATCGTCGTGCGAACCGTTGTCGACGAAAACGAGCCTCAGCCGATCGGCGGGATAGTCCAGCTTGCGGAGGCTGGCGGTGAAGCCGTCCAGCCAGCGCGACGAGTTGTAGCACACGACCAGGATGTCCACGCGCGGCAGACCCACGTGCTTGGCTTTCTCGGCAAGGCGGTCGCGTTCGGCGCGAACGTCGTGCAGTTCCCGCCGAAGGGCGTATTGCGCGGCCCGCGCGGCGACGACGGCCTGGCCGAACGTCGCACTGGCCACCAGGAAGTCCGGGGACATCGGCCAGTCCAACTCGGCCTCCAGCGATAGTGAGCCGTCAGAGGTCGCCCGCGATTCGATCGGGCACTCCAGGACGATTTGCGGATCGTCCGAGGTCGCCGTGAAGGTCTCCCCGATGGCGGTTCGTCCGTATTCGAGATTCTCCATTCGGCTCGATTGGGCGATCTGTTCGGGACTTGGCCAATCCAGCAAGACTTCGCTTGGTTTCCCATCGGAGTCCCTGCGAACCAATCTCAGGGAGAAGAGATGCAGGAAGCCCGGCCGATCCACGGGGTCCCAGCGCAGGAGGCGTGGCGACACGCCGGCGGGTAGATCAAAGACGACGCGCTGGCGATCCGGGCCCAGTGCAAGATGTCGAATCACACAGCGATCTTCCGCGAACGATTCGTCAGCCGCCGCCCAATAGAGCTTCGTGAAGAAAAAAGGCGTACGCGGAGGCTCGCTGGGGGCCGTTTCGCCAACCTTTGTTCCCGTCCCCGGGTTCGCCGCCACCAGGAATTGATAGACCAGCGCGTCCGGATGTTTCATCAGCCCCGCGCGCAGCCCCGGCGGCAATTCCTCGAGCGTCCTTGAAAACTCCGTGTTTTCTGGCGGCAGAATAACGGCATCCTCGGCCTCAATATGAAATCCCGTCGCGCGGAGCATGTCGTGCACAGTCCGTCGCGTGAAAAAGCGAAGATGCGTCCGATCCAGGAGCCCGTCTCTCCGATAGTCGAACCGCCCCTCCAGCAATTCCGCGACCAATCCGACGTGACCGACATTGGGAATCGAAAGCAGGAGTTGCCCGCCGGGCTTGAGCAAAGTTCGGCAGGACTCCAATACCCTCCATGGGTTCTTGAGATGTTCGAGGACGTCCGCCACGATGATGAAGTCGTATTCCCCGGAAGCGAAGCGATCCGACAATTCGATCGCGTCGAGATCGGCCACCCACATCTCCCGGGCGAAGGGCGCGGCCTTCTCCGCCATCGCCGCCGAGTATTCAACGCAATCGACGGTACAGTCGAGGTGTTCTTTCAAGTAGCGCGTCAGGTAGCCGATGGCCGGCCCCAGCTCCAGAACGACCGATCGCGGCCGGATCCACCGTACCAGCTTGGCCAGCGAATCGTCGCCGTTCGGGTCCACCTTCCTTTGGTAGACGCTGGATTGATCCATGACGACGCGCTCCTTCGTGGGGGCCTGTGGAATGGGAGTCGTCATGGCGATCAATACTTCTTGGGAGGTGGTTGGCCGGTCTTGGCCCGGTGCTCTACGAGGACGCGCTCCTCACGGGCCAGCGTCAGGTCGTGCTCCGTCATCATTTTGGCCAGTTCCTTGAACGTAACTCTTGCGTTCCAGCCGAGCTTCTGCCGGGCCTTGCTCGCGTCGCCCTGGAGGTGGTCGACTTCCGCCGGACGGAAATAGCGGGGGTCGATCTCCACGTGCTTCTGCCAGTCGAGACCCAGCAAGCCGAAGACTTCTTCGACGAATTCACGGACGGAATGCGACTCGCTGGTGGCAATCACATAATCCTCGGGCTGATTCTGTTGCAGCATCCGCCACATGGCGTCGACATAATCGCCCGCGAATCCCCAGTCGCGCCGTGCGTCGAGATTGCCGAGAAAGAGCTTGTCCTGCAGCCCTTCCTTTATCCGCGTCGCCGCGCGGGTGATCTTGCGCGTGACAAAGGTCTCACCGCGCCGCGGGCTCTCGTGGTTAAAGAGGATGCCGTTGGCGGCAAACATTCCATAGGCCTCACGATAGTTCACCGTTTGCCAATAAGAGAAGACCTTCGCGCATCCATAAGGGCTGCGTGGGTAAAACGGCGTCTCTTCCGTCTGCGGCGTCTCTCTGGCTTTGCCGAACATCTCACTGCTCGCGGCCTGATAGAACCGCGACGTTACCCCCGTCTCGCGGATCGCCTCTAACAGCCGAAGCGTGCCGAGGGCGTCCGTGTTGGCGGTATAGACAGGTTGGTCGAAGCTCACGCGGACATGCGACTGCGCCCCGAGGTTGTAAATCTCCTGCGGCGCGACATCGCTGAGGATCCGGCGCAGCCCCGCGCCGTCCGTCAGGTCGCCGTAGTGCAGGAAGAAGCGGGTCGACTCCAGGTGCGGATCGCGATAAAGGTGCTCGATCCGCTGCGTGCCGAAGGTGCTCGACCGGCGGACGATTCCGTGGACCTCGTAACCCTTGTCCAGAAGCAGTTCGGCGAGATAGCTGCCGTCCTGCCCCGTGATCCCCGTGATGAGCGCTTTCTTGGTCATAATTTCAATTGGTGCCGCCGCTCAATGAACAGCGACTGGCTCGTGCCGGACCGCCGCGCTGACCCCCGCCGACGCGGCGGAGCGATAGGCCTCAATCACTTCGTCGGGCCGTCCCTGCATGACCAGTTGCCCCGACTGCATCCAGATCGCCTCGTCGCAGTACTTTTCAATCAGTTCCATCTGGTGCGATACCAGCACGAGGATGCTCGCCCGGTCGATCAAGCTGCGCATCCGCCGTTCAGCCTTTTCGATCCAGTGAATGTCGCCGACGCTGAAGATTTCGTCCAATAGTAGGATCTCCGGGTCGATCTCCGTCGCGATGCTGAAGGCCAGCCGCTGGGCCATGCCCGACGAGTAGTATTTTACCGGCGTCTCGGCGAATTCGCGCAGCTCGGAAAACTCCAGGATCGGTTCCACCCGCCGGGCCATCTCCTTCCGCGAAAAGCCCATGATCGCACCGGTCAGATAGATGTTCTCCAGACCGCTCAGCTCGTGGTTAAATCCGATCCCCACTTCCAGCAGCGGAACAAGGAATCCCTGCCGCTGCACGTTTCCGGTCGTGGGGCGATAGATTCTCGAAATCACCTTAAGCAGGCACGACTTGCCCGCGCCATTGTCGCCGACAATGCCCAGCCGCCGACCGTGGGGGATGTGCAGATTCACGCCCTTGAGCGCCGTCACCTCCGAACTCGGCTTGCCGTATTGGCGGCGTAGGACGTAATTGACGACGGTCTCCTTGATCGAGCGATTGCGCGTGGAATAGACGCGGAACGTCAGCCCCACGTTTTCCAGGCGGATGAAGTTGTCGTTCATCGGCATCGCGAGGTACTCACAAGTTGAAGATCAGGGAATCCTCGTAGCGCCGGAAGACGAGGAGACCAACGATTAGGGCAATGCCCGCGGTCCCCGTGGCGGCGAGTATTTCCGAATTCGTGGGCAGTCGCGCGTCGTACAGCGGACGGTGAAACATCTCGATGATGGAATAGAGCGGATTCAACTTGAAATAGAAGCGGTGCCGGTGGCTGACCGGCCCGCGGTCCACCATTTCAGGGGGCTCGCTCGCGGGCTGCGCCATCGCGACGGCGGCGGGGACGGCGTGTTCCTTGGCTTCGATGGGGTAAATGATGGGCGTCAGATAAAACCAGACCTGCATGAAGACGGAGATCAGATGCTGGAAGTCGCGGAAATAGACCGTGAGCACGGCGGCAATAACCCCGATTCCGAAGGCCACGCTGACGATGCAAAGAAAAGAAAGCGGCAGAATGAGCAGGGCCGGTGTGATGCGAAATCCCGAAAAAGGGCCGATGACGACGAGCAGCGCGACAAGCGACAGGCCGAACGTGATCAGGTTCTGCATCATGACGCTGAGCGGGAAGACGAGCTTGGGGAAATACTGCCGCTTAATCATGCCCTCCGAGGCGATGATGCTCATGCTGCACCCGTCGATCGTCGCGGCAAAAAAGGTCCACGGAATGAGTCCGCTCAGGACGTACAGGGCGTAATTTCGCACGTCGAACTTGAACAGCATGGCGAAGACGACGCTGATGACCGTCAGATGAAGGAGCGGATTGAGCAGCGACCAGAAAAAGCCCAGGAACGACCGGCGGTACTTGACCTTGAGGTCCTGCGAGACGAAGTTCTTGACGACTTCGCGGAATTGCCAGACTTCTCGAAGGCTGGAAGCGACCTCCATGCGTGGGACTCTCTTGCGCCCGGCAACCGCGGCGGCTTATTGCCCCCCACCGCCCGAGCGCTCATCAATATCCGCCCATTGCGGCCGAGTGTCAAGTTGGCGGCCCGCTTTCGCATTCCGCGCGGTATGATCCGCGGCTCGCCCATGCACGGCACTGTGGAAAACGAGACCGTCCGACCGGGGTTGGTGATGGCCGCGCCCGATCCATCATGGAAGCGCCTGTATCCCTTCGCGTCGCATTATCTGCAGCTCGGCGCGCTCCGCTACCACTACCTCGACGAGGGCACGGGCGAGCCCGTCGTCATGGTCCACGGCAACCCGACCTGGTCGTTCTACTTTCGCAGACTTGTCCTTGCCCTGCGCGGCGAGTATCGATGCATTGTTCCTGACCACATTGGCTGCGGCCTGTCCGACAAGCCGGGCGACGACGCCTATGACTATCGCCTCGCGCGCCGCGTCGATGATCTGGAGCGCTTGCTCGATCACCTGGGGCTGGATCGCGGCGTGACGCTCGTGCTGCACGACTGGGGCGGGATGATCGGCATGGCCTGCGCCCTGCGCAAGCCCAAACGGATCGCACGGCTCGTCATTCTCAATACGGCTGCGTTCCTGTTGCCGTCAAGCAAGCGATTCCCCCTGCGACTCCGCCTCATTCGTAGCGGAGGACCGTTGGCCGTGCTCGCGGTCCGTGGCCTGAATTTGTTTGCCCGATCTGCAACGACCATGGCGACGGCCAGGGGCCTTTCCCAGGACATCCGGGACGGCCTGATCGCGCCGTACGACTCCTGGCAAAACCGCATCGCGACATTGCGTTTCGTGCAGGACATCCCCCTTCGGCCCGGCGATCCAAGTTACAACACCGTCCGCCACGTCGACGAAAACCTCCACCGGTTCGCCCGGGTCCCGACTCAGATCTGCTGGGGCATGAAGGATTTCGTCTTCGACGCTCATTTTCTCACCGAATGGCGACGACGATTTCCCCACGCCGAGGTCCACGAATTCCCCGACACCGGTCACTACGTCCTCGAAGACGCCGGCGACCGCATCGTACCGCTCGTAAAGAAGTTCCTTGTGGCGGGCCCAACTCCCAGTTCGGCGTCCCCTCAATCCCTTAATCCCTTAGTCCCTCCATCCCTCAACATCGCCTCTTATCTCCCCGAAATGGCGCGGCTCCATCCCAACACGAAGGCGATCATCTATCGCGACAGCCGTGGCCGCTACCAGTCCATCACGTTTGGCGAACTCAACCGCGAAACGGACCGCTACGCACACGGCCTGACGAGAGCCGGCATCCGCCGCGGCATGCGAACCCTTCTCATGGTCCGCCCGAATCTCGAATTCTTCATCCTGACCTTCGCCCTCTACAAAATTGGCGCGGTCCCGGTGCTCATCGACCCCGGCATGGGCAAGCGCCGTATGGTCGACTGCCTCGCGGCGGTCCATGCCGAGGCGTTCATCGGCATTCCGCTCGCGCAGCTTCTTCGTCTCTCGCACCCGGCGGCATTTCGCTCTGTGCGTATCGCCGTGACCGTCGGGCGACGTTTAGGGTGGGGCGGCTTGTCCCTGTCAGACATTCGTGCGGTCACCGGCGAACCCTACGAAATCGCCTCGACGAAGGCCGACGATCCCGCCGCGATCATCTTCACGACCGGCAGCACGGGTCCGCCCAAGGGCGTCCTCTACCTGCACGGCCAATTCGACGCCCAGGTCCGCATCCTCCGCGATCATTTCAAAATCGCGCCCGGGGAGATCGACCTGCCTACGTTTCCGCTCTTCGCGCTCTTCGACCCGGCACTCGGCATGACGGCCGTCCTGCCGGAAATGGACCCCACGCGACCTGCCGACGTCGATCCGACGAAGATCATCGGAGCGATCCAGAGTCAGAACGTGACGCACATGTTCGGCTCGCCGGCCTTGCTCGATCGCGTCGGTCGCTATGGCGAGGCGAACAGGATCACACTCCCGTCGCTGCGCCGCGTCATTTCCGCCGGCGCCCCGGTTCCCCCGGCGACGCTGGAGCGCTTTGCCAGGATGCTTCCGCACGACGCGCGAATTCACACGCCATACGGTGCAACGGAGGCATTGCCAGTGGCATCCATCGACCACACCGAAATCCTCGGTGAAACGCGCCATGAAACCGCCCGCGGCGGCGGCACGTGCATCGGCCGGCCGGTCCCCGGCGCAATCGTCCGCGTCATCCGCATCAGCGATGAGCCGATCGAAGAGTGGAGCGATGATCTCGTGTTGCCCGCCGGCGAAATCGGCGAGATCGTCGTCAAAGGCCCGATGGTCACGCGCGAGTATTGCACGGACGCGCCAGCGACGCGCCTGGCCAAGATTCCCGACAATGACGGTTTCTGGCATCGCATGGGCGACGTCGGCCGCTTCGACGAACGAGGCCGCCTTTGGTTCTGCGGCCGCAAGGCCCATCGCGTCATTACGGAGGCAGGCACGCTTTTCACTGAGCCGTGCGAGGCGATCTTTAGTCAACATCCGTCGGTCTATCGCTCCGCACTCGTCGGCGTCGGCGCGCCTCCGCACCAATTGCCGATTATTTGTATTGAGCTGGAGCGTTCGGCGACTGCGTCGGAGCAGAAAAGCTTGGCGTCGGTGCTACTCGACCTCGCCGCTCGCCATGAACCCACGCGTGCGGTACGAACGATTCTGTACCATTCGAAGTTCCCCGTGGACATTCGCCACAACGCCAAAATCTTCCGCGAGAAACTGGCTGTCTGGGCCGCGGAGCGGCTTCGATGAAGGCCCTCGTCACCGGCGGCGGGGGATTTCTCGGTCGCGCGATCTGCGAGATGCTTCGCGCCCGCGGCGACAGCGTCCGTAGCCTCGCGCGAGGAGAATATCCCGAGTTGGCGACGCTCGGCGTCGAGTGCGTTCGCGGCGATGTGACGGATGCGCAAGCCGTCGTCGCCGCCTGCAAGGATTGCGACGTCGTCTTTCACGTCGCCGCCAAGGCCGGCATCTGGGGCCGCTACGAGGACTATCACCGGCCCAACGTCGTCGGCACGCAGAACGTACTCGCCGCCTGTCAGTCGCAGGGCGTGTCGCGACTGGTCTATACGAGTTCGCCGAGCGTCGTCTTCGACGGCCGCGACATGGAAGGCGTCGACGAATCCGCGCCATATCCGAAATACTACGATGCGCACTATCCGCAAACTAAGGCCATCGCCGAACAACTCGTCCTCGACGCCGCCGGCCCCAATCTGCGGACCGTCGCCCTGCGACCGCACCTGATCTGGGGCCCGCGCGACAATCACCTCGTCCCGCGGATCCTCGCGCGCGCCCGTTCGCTGCGGCGGATCGGCACGGCCAACAAGCTCGTCGACTCCACCTACATCGACAACGCCGCCCGCGCCCACGTCCTCGCCGCCGATCAGCTCTCCGCCAATCCCGCCATATCCGGCCGCGCCTACTTCATCAGCAATGGCGAGCCTCGACCGATCTGGGACCTTATCAATGCCATCCTCGCCGCCGGAAACCTCCCGCCCGTCACGCGCAGCGTCCCGCGAGGCCTCGCCTTCGCCGCCGCCACCATCACCGAATCGCTCTGGCGGCTCCTCCGCTCATCCAGCGAGCCCCGCCTCACCCGCTTCCTCGTCAAGGAACTGACGACCGCGCACTGGTTCAATCTTTCTGCTGCGAAACGCGACTTTGGCTACGAGCCCGTAGTGACGATTAATGAGGGATTGATTCGACTAAAGGCCTGGCTGAATTCGTAATGTTGAATAGCGAATAGCGAATGGAAGGCAGTGGACCGTCGCTCTCATATTTCGCTATTCGCTATTCGTCCTTCGCTATTCATCCTCCTCCATCTCCGGCACTGATACCAGTTGAAAATGACCGGGATGAGCAGGTCGATCACCTCATCCGCTACGAGCAATCCCCCCAGCACCGGCGCCGCCATCGGCCGCATCACTTCCGACCCCACGCCGGTCGCCCAGAGCATCGGCATCAATCCGATGATGGCCACGCCCTCGGTCATCAGCTTCGGCCGCAGGCGATGCACTGCGCCCTCCATCACCGCCGCGCGGATATCGTCCGTCGATTTCATCGCCGCCAGCCCGCCGCGCTTGCGGATCGCCTCGTGCAGGTACACGAGCATGACGATGCCCGTCTGCGTCGCCTCTCCGAAGCACGCGATGTAGCCGATCCACACGGCGACGCTGAAGTTGAACTGGAACAGGCTCTGAAAGATGACGCCGCCGGCCAACGCCCCCGGCACGGCCAGCATGACCAAGAGCACGTCGCGGACGTCGTGAAACGTCATGTACAGGATGACGAACATCACCAGGACGACGAGCGGGAAGATGATCTGGAGCGTCCGCCGCGCATGCACCTGATGCTCGAACTGACCGCTCCACTCGATGAAAAATCCCTGTGGCAACTTTACTTTCTCTTTTACCGCCTGCTCGGCCTCCTCAACAAATCCGACGACGTCGCGATCGCGGACGTTGAGCTGCACGTACGCCCGCAACATGCCGTTTTCGCTCTTGATGACGCTCGGTCCCTCGACGACGCGGATGTCGGCGACCTCGGTCATGGGGATCTGAATCATCTCTCCGCCGCGCGAGCGTTCCATCGATTCCGGTACCTCCCTGCCCGCCGGTTCAATGCCCGCGCTTTCGGCCCGCGGCGCTGCCTCTCGGCGGCCGGTCACGAGGATTCGTTTCAGCGCCTCGCGCGTCTGCCAGAAGTCTCGGGCGTAGCGGACCCGCACGGCGAACCGCCGCCGCCCCTCAACGGTCGTCGTGACTTCCTTGCCGCCCATCGCGACCTCGATCGCCTCCTGGATGTCCCCGACATTGACGCCGTACCGCGCGGCCTTCTCGCGATCGATCTCAATCTGGAGGTAGCTCCGACCGACAACTTGATCCGGAAAGACATCCACGGCTCCGGGGATTGACTTGAGTACCGCCGCAATCTCGTTGGAAATGCTTTGAATTCCACGCCCATCTTCGTCCGGTTTCGACGTCGCATCCTCCAGCCTCGGCCCGAATACCTTGACTCCGATCATCGTGCGCACACCCGTCGCCAGCATGTCCACACGGTTGATGATCGGCTGCGTCCAGATGTTGCCCCAGCCGGGCATTTGCAGGGCGCTGTCCAATTCCTGCACGATCTGCGCCTTCGTCGCGCGGTGCAGAAAGACGCGCTTCGTGAAAGGAGCCGCACGCTCCTGAACCAACGCCTCCAGTTCCGCGTCGGTCGGTTTTCGAACGAGCGCTGCCGACGCCTCCGCGTGGTGCTGAAGCGAACGCACCAATGCCCGGACCATGACCTGCCCCGATCGATCCTCCAGTTCCCAGTTCAGCGACTTGACGTGTTCCACCCAGCCGTCGTGCAACCGCACTTCCAGCCGGTCGAACAAGTCCGCGAACAGCGACGAGCGTTCCCAGCCAAGCACGGTCCGCACGGCATCTTTCACGTCGATCCATACCGACGAGGGCGATATCAACAGGTCAGGATTGGAGGAGACTATTCCCAACTCCGCGATCTCATTGACCGCGGCCGTCACAAGCTGTGTCAGCTCCTCGCGCCGAGGGACTTCCACCAATGACAAAGCGTGCTTTTCAGTGAGCCGCCCCACCACATGCTCGCGCTGCGCCGCCGTCGGCTCCGACTTCAATGCTCCCTTGGCCCGCAAGTGTTCAAGTAGATCATCGACAGCGCCCGCGACAAGGCACCGTCCCAGTTCCGGCGAATACTCCACTTGCCGCCGATGGGCCCAGTCGCGCAGCGCCTGATCGAACTCGGTCACCGCATCCATCGCCGCGGCGTTGGCCAAATTCTCGTCGTCGTGATCGCTGAGGTCCGATTTCAATAGACCGCTGGATTTCCAGACGCCTGCGATTGTTTCCGCCTCTTCGAAGGCGTCCTCGAACATCACCTTCCGCTTCGGCCACCACTCCTTCGGCCGCAGCGTCACGACCGTCTCGACCATATCGATCCCCGACGGGTCGGTCGGCGTCTCCGCCCGGCCCGCCTTGCCGACGACCTGATCGACCTCGGGAAAGCCCTTCATGACCGCGTCGCGGACGCGCAGGTCCTCGCCCGCCTGCGTGATGGAGACGCGGGGGACCGTCACGGGCATGTCGAGGATGCTGCCCTCGTCCAAGGGCGGCATGAATTCGCGGCCGAGCTTGGGAAAATGCCACGCCCACGCCGCCGTCGCGATCAGCAGGACCAACGCGATCGCCTGGCTGCGCAGGCGCGCGAAGAACACGCACCCAAAAAAGAGTGCAATGGCGAGGACCACGAGGAAAAGTGTGCGGCTGCCGATGAACCCCGCGGCAATGATGAACAGGAACCCCATGAACCAGAGCCCCGCCCCCGGAACATTCATGAGCCAGTTCAGTACGGGTCGGTAGACCCCAACAAAGCTCCGGACGATCCAACTGTCCTCCTCGCGCCGCAGCCGCCCTTTGACGAAAATCGGAATCATCGCCGGGACGAAGGTCACGGAGAGCAGCGCCACGCCGATCATCGCGAAGCTTTTTGTGAAGGCCAACGGGTGGAACATCCGCCCTTCCATGCCGCCCAGTGCGAACACGGGCAGGAAGGAAACGAGCATGATGAGCACGGCGAAAAAGATCGGCTTGCCCACCAGCCGGCAGGCCTCGACGGCCGTCTCGGTGATGTCGCCGCGGATTCGCTCCTTGCCGTGTTTGAGCGTCAGTTCGTGCGTCGTGTTCTCGACCATGACGACGGCGGAATCCACGAAGAGGCCGATGGAGATGGCGATGCCTGACAGCGACATGATGTTGCTGGGGATGCCCAGGTAATACATGAGGATAAAAGAGACAAAGACGGCCAGCGGCAGTGTGAGGCACACGATGAGCGCGCTGCGCAAATGGCCGAGGATGAGCACGATCGCCAGGCTGGCGATGATCAGTTCCTCAATCAGCGTTCCGGTGAGCGTATCGATCGCCCCCTCGATCAGCCGTGTCCGGTCATAGAACGGGACAATCCGCACGCCAGCGGGCAGTCCCGCCTGAAGCTGTTCGATCCGCTGCTTGATCGCCCGTGTGACGGTGAGGGGGTTTTCCCCGTAGCGCATCATCACCACGCCGCCGACGGCCTCCTGTCCATCCTTTTCGAGCATCGCGCGGCGATAGCCGGGGCCGAGCTGCACCGTCGCCACGTTGCGGACATAGATCGGCACGTCCTGGCGCTGGGCGACGACGACATTCTCCAGATCGTGAACCCCGCGCAGCCACCCGACGCCGCGGATCAGGTACTCGGCATTGCCCTCGAAGTAGACCTTGCCGCCGACGGCGACATTGCTCCGCCCGACGGCCGCGAACACCTCCCCCAGCGACAACTCGTACGCCCGGAGCTTGTCCGGATCGACGTCGATGTGATACTCGCGCACGAAACCGCCGACGCTGGAGACCTCCGCCACGCCGCTGACGTAGAGTTGATACCGAACGTACCAATCCTGGATCGCGCGAAGTTCGTCGACGCTGTAGTCGTCACCCTCGACCGTGTACCAGAAGACCTGTCCCAGCGCCGTCGAATCCGGCGCCAGGTACGGCACGACGTCCGCCGGGAGAAACGTGCTGGCCACGTTTAGCCGCTCCAGCACCCGAGTTCGTGCGAAATAAAAATCGACGCTGTCATCGAAGATGATGTTGATCATCGAGAAGTTGAACTCGCTCGACGAGCGGATCGCCTTCACGCCCGCCAGCCCCTGCAAGTTCACCGACAGCGGATAGGTGATCTGGTCGTCGATCTCCTGCGGCGAGCGCCCCATCCAGTCGGTGAACACGATGACCTGGTTCTCCGACAGGTCCGGGATGGCGTCGATTGGCGTTTTGGCCAGACAGTAGACGCCCCAAAGCGCGACCATCGCCACGATGAGCAGCACGATGAAGCGATTGCGGATCGAATATTCGATAAGCCGGGGAATCACGGATCAGTGCCCTCCGTGAGCCGACGGCTCATTGGCCTTCGGCGCATCGCTCGCGCCAAAGTACTGCGCCGCCGCGGCTGGGTTCAACCGGTTTTCCGCATCGACGAGAAACGCCCCGGCAGTAGCCACCCTGTCTCCTACCCGCAAGCCCTCGACAACGGGATAGAACTCACCCGCGCGCTGACTGAGCTTCACCTCGATCATCTCGAAACTGCCTGGCGCGCGCTCGCGATACACCACTTGGCGCGTGCCGGTGTTGATCACGGCCGATTCCGGCACGGCAGGAACTTTCTCGACGCGGACCCGCTTCATGGGGAACTTGTCCAACGGGCAATGTTGCGGCTTCTCGAAGAGACGATCGGGGAATACAGGGCAAAAAAAGCCCTCGACAAAGCGATCGGAATCGGAGATTCCCCCGGGTGCGATCGTCTCTTTGACCGACCCGCAGCGCAGCATCTGGCTGCCGAAATACGGATTGGCGATCTGCTCGGTCGTCGCCAGCCAATCGCCTCCTCCGCCCGGCACCATCGGACAGTGAGACAGGAAAAGCGTGTCATTCGGCCGGCGCGCGCGGACCAGCCGGATCATCGCCTCGCTCAGCGGCTTGAACGGCTTGCGGCGTTCTTCGAGGTTCTTGCCGACCATCTCTGAGGCGGCCTTCGCGATCTGCTCAGAAATGGTCTTGACGCTGCCCGTCGAACTCCGAACTAGCGTGTCCGCCTCCACGATTAACTTCTTGACCGTGTTGTCACTGCCCTGGTCCGCCGCCAGCTCTTCCGCCAGCGCGACATACGCCTTGGCAATGGCCGTGGTATTGGCTTCCTTCTCGGCCGGCCCGCTGGTAGCCGTCAGTTCCGTCACCTCGCCGACCGGCAGCCGGATCGCTGCGGTCGCATACATTCCGGGCTTGAGCTTGTAATCCGCGTTGGCGATCTCCACGCGCGCGGAGACCGTTCGCGTCGCCGAATCGACCGTAAACGCGATAAACGTGATGCGCCCCGCAAAGACCTCGTTGGGATAAGCCGTGCTGGTGACTTCCACGGCCGTCCCGATTGCCACGCCGCCAATCTCGTGCTCGAAGATCTTGGCCTGCATCCAGACCGTGCTCAAATCCGCGATGGTGTACACGTTGTCCCCGGCCTTGACGTAACCGCCCAGCCGCGGAAGCGGAGTCTCCGCCGTGACAATGCCGGACACGGCGGAAACGATCTTCATATACTGTTCCGGCTCGCCGCGGCGGATGATCTCCTCAATCTGCTCATCGGTGATGTCCCACAGCCGCAGTTTCACTTTCGCTGCCGACACCGTCTCTCGATCCGCCGCGCTCCACTGCGCTTGGCGCTGCATCCCGCCCGCCACGCCGATCGCCGAAAGCAGTTCCTGCTGGGCGACCAGCAGATCGGGGCTGTAGATCCAATAGAGCGGATCGCCCTTGTTCACCCGCTGGCCTGCATAGTTGACAAAGAGCTTGTCCAACCGCCCCTCGACCCGCGCGGAGGCCCGCGCCACCTTTGTAATGTCGTAATCGACGATGCCGACCGTGCGAATCTCCCGCGCGAGCATCCGATACTCCACGGGGCTCGTCGCGATCCGGCCCATCCGCACCTTGAGCGGCGTCAGATTGACCTGCGCCAACACGCCTTCCGGAAGCGCCGCCGCGTCGGTCTTGTTTCTCCGGGACAGCGGCATCCCGCAGATGGGGCACGTCCCCTCCGTCGCCTGGACGATGTTCGGATGCATCGGACAGAAATATTCGATGTCCGAGCTCTCCGCCGCAGCGCCCGTCGCCGCCGGCCGCGTCCAGCGGTCCCAGCGGTTCATGATGTTCTCCCATTGGCTGGCGATGAGTCCGACGAGCACCATCAGCAGGATAAACCTCAATCGAACGTTGAGTACGCGGACGACCTGCCAAAACTTCGTGCGCGCGGAAGCCCCTGCGGGCGGCGGCGCCGGTGAATCGAAAACCTGGTTCATAAACCACCTCGCCATCGACGGGCACGCCGGGTCGAGAATCCCTTCTCGACCCTCGCCCGCCGGTCTTACTTCTTCTCAAGGTCCAAGTGATACCCTTGTGTTTCCAGTTTTTTCGCATACTTCGCCGGCTCCTCCTTGAACTTCGCGGCGCACTTCGGGCAGCAGAAATAAACCGTCTCTCCGTCCGACATCGTCGTCGTCGACTTGGGATCGATCGGCTCATCGCTGATCGGGCATGTGGTCTGGTACGTGTAGCTCCCTGCGAGCTTGGCCCTGTACTTCTCCGGGTCCTTCTTGAAATGATCGATGCACTTCGGGCAGCAGAATTGGACCATTTCGCCGTTGTGCTCCGTGCTCGACTTCCCATCGACCACGTCACCCGAGATCGGACACGTCACCTGCACCTTCGGCAGTGCGGCCACCCGTTTCCGCTGTTCGGCAACCTTCTTCTCGTATTTCGCCTTGTTCTTTTCGTACTTCTCGATGCACATTGCGCAGCAGAAATACACCGGCCCGTTCGGCGATTCCGTCTTCACGTAGAAGTTCACGGCCTCGTTCATCACCGGGCAGGCGATGTCCGCCGCCGTGACTTTCTTATCGCCCGGCGCCGCCTTTTTTGGCGCCGCCTGCGCGGCCCATATCCCAACACCCAGCACCACCGCCCCGACACCCAATGCCCAATTCACTCGTTTCATGTTCAATCACTCCTGCATGGAAAGAGACTCCCGGCGGACCTTCGCGCTTGCCACGCCGCCGAAATGGCGCGGATTCTCACGATTCCTGAATTGCCGCGCTGGCGCCGAAGCGCGCAGCAGCAATCTTCTGACGAAGCCGTCAGATCATGAATAAGCAGGGATCAGGCGAGAAGAATGATCGTTCGCAGATTGGCGAGTTCCGGAGGGGGCCCGTGGGTGGATGCCCACGCCTCCGTGAGCTGCGAGGAGAAGGTTCTGGAGAATTGATTGTCGTCGGCCGCGATGGTCGCGGTGAGCCGCAGCGGCTCCACGTGGATTCGTCCCTCCGGCATCCCCACAGGAACGGAACCGCATGAGCAGATGAGGCGAACCGGCTCCGGGGAAGTAGGCCCGCGTGGATTTTCTTTTGGGCCATTGCAACTGCATTGGCAGACGGTGCCGGCTGGGCAGCAACAGCAGGCCTTGGCCGGCTCGGCGGCCGCGGCACAATTCCATTGCGCCAGCCCCAGACCGCTGAGCGGCATGGCGAAACACACCAGAATGGCTGGCAAGGAACGCATCACCCAGTATCCTAGCACTTGCTGCATGGCGGAGCAATGAGTATCACGCATCTCACAAGGATAACGTCACTTTGTGACATTCTTCACACCCTTTATCCGGGCATGTTATTATCACCGACACATTCGGACCGGATGCCTATATAATTATCTCGTTCGGCCTTGATCGATTAGCCACCCCTGACCTGTGGACGCCACTCCCGCTCATTCGCATGGCGGGCGGTCAAACTTGCTGATCGACAATCCGAGAAGACCGCATGGAGGCACTAACGCAATGACGACCATGGAAAAACTCACCAGCCTGACGGAGCGCAAGGCCCAGGTCCGGCGCGAGCTGGACGACATCCGCGCCGCCCGGCCCGAGTCCGAGAACACGGCGCTGGCCGACCTCGAAGCGGCCTTGAACGCCGAGCTCGATCGCATCGACGGCCAGATCGACCAGATCAAGACCTACCTCTCCCACGTCCCCGCTGAGTCCGCCTGATTGACGCGCCGTCTCGTCGCCGTCATTCTTCCGAAAAGACCGGTGCCTGCCGGCCGTTGATAGTTGTACCGGGCAGCGCCACTGCCGGCCGACGCTGATGAGTCACCGTTCCCATTGGAGGGTCTGGTCCATGATCTCCGTACCGAGGTTGTTCCTTGTTCTGTTTCTGGTCAGTGCGTCGGCCCGCGCCGACGCCCCCACGGTCAAGCAGTTCGTCCAGATGAAATGGCCCGGCGCCGGCAGTCTCGCCCCGGACGGTTCCTTCTATTACATCCACAACCCCGACGGCCTCAACCAACTTTACTGTCGTCCCGCCGGAACGAAGGACGCCATCAAGCTGACGGACTTCCCCGATGGCATGTCCGGCTACAACCTTTCCCAGGATGGTCGCTGGATCATCGTCACGGCGGGTGTCGGTGGAAACGAGCAAACGGGGCTGTACCTGGTCGACGCAAAGACGCGTCGCCTGCGCGCGCTGTGCGTGCATCCTGATATCGTGTACGGCGCGAGCGTCTGGCGCCGCGACTCGCAGGCCCTCGCCTTTCGGGCGAACGACAAGTCGTCGTCTGATTTCTACATCTACATTTATGATCTCGCGACCAATACGACCAAGTGCGTGCATGCGGAGAAGGGCGACTGGGCCCCCGTGGACTTTTCCAGCGACGGCCGCCGCCTGATGATCGTGAAATCCAACTCCGCCACGTACGCGCAGTTCTTCGAGATCAATCTCGCCGACGGCAAGGCCCGCGAGATAACGCCCGCCGGAGAGCAGTGGTCATTCGAAGCGATCGGCTATGCCGCGGGCGACGGGGAGTTCTACGCGATCAGCGACTACCAGGGCGACATGGCCGCGTTCTTCACCATCGAGCTGTCGTCGGGCAAGATCACCAAGCTCTTTCCGCAGTTCAGTACCTTCGAGGCTGACAACGCCGTCTTCAACCCGGAGCGCACCCGGCTGGCGATCTGCTTCAACGAGGACGGCTATCGCTCGATGCACCTGTACGCCATGCCGGAGAAAAAGAAGCTGCCGACGCCCGACCTGCCCAAAGGCCTTGTCGGCAACATCGATTTCTGCGGCGACCAGATGCTCTACGCGATGGACAACGCCACGACGCCCGGCGTGATCTATCAATGGACCATCGGTAAGGCCGACGAAAAGCCCAAGGCCTTGACGACACCGGACACACAGGGCATCGACGTTAGCGCGTTCTCCCTGCCAGAGCTGGTCCGCTACAAGTCGTTCGACGATTTGTCGATACCCGCCTTCGTCTATTTCCCGCCCTCCTACAAGAAGGGCGACAAAATCCCCTTCGTCATCGAGTACCACGGCGGACCCGAGGGCCAATACCGGCCGACCTTCAATCGCATCTATCAGTATCTGCTCTCGCGCGGCTTCGGCGTCATGGCCCCCAACGTTCGCGGCTCCTCCGGCTATGGTCGCCGCTATTTGGAGATGGACAACTACAAGAAGCGGATGGACAGCGTCCGCGACGGCATCGCCGCGGCGAAATGGCTGGTCGCCGAGGGCCTCTCCACGCCGTCGCAGATCGCGGCTTACGGCGGCAGTTACGGCGGCTTCATGGTCATGGCCTGCATCACCGAAGCGCCCGAGGCCTACGGCGCGGCCTGCAATGTGGTCGGCATCGTCAACTTCGAGACGTTCCTGGAGCGCACCAAGGACTACCGCCGCAAGCTCCGCGAAGTCGAGTACGGCCCGCTGACCGACCGCGAGTTCCTCAAGTCCGTCTCCCCGATCTACAAGGTCGATCGTATCCGCGTGCCGCTGCTCATCGCCCACGGCGACAACGACCCCCGCGTCCCGGTCTATGAGGCCCGCCAGCTCTACGACAAGCTCCAATCCCTGGGCAAACCCGTGGAGATCCTCACCTTCCCCGACGAAGGCCACGGCTTCCGCAAGGAAAACAACCGCATCATTTTTGCGGAGAGGCTGACGGCGTTTTTGTCGCAGCACTTGAAGTAGAACAGCTGCCATCGGCTGTTTTGGCAACTACTCATAGGGTGGGCCGTGCCCAATTCCGGCTAAATTTGCCCGTTACGCCCGCCTTCGCCAGCCGACTTTGAAAGGACGGACATCGTCTATCAGCGGGTGAATCGATGCTTCGATTTGACAAAACATCTCGGTGGGTCGCGGTCCTTGTACTGGCGATTCCGATACCACCCGGCCGCTCGCAGACCACAGGACCAGCCGTCTCTGAAAACCGATCCGAGGATCGCGCGGGCCCTACCCACCACATCGTCTTTCCAGCTTCCCAAGAAGCGCAAAGCATGACGTATAGTTCTGACGGCGAAGAAATTTACGTACACCTGCACATGACTTCGATCAACCTTTGGGAGGTTCTTGTTTATTACTGGCCCGAGATACTAGGTCTCTTGGCCGCAGTTGCTGTCGTCCTCACCATCGTTTGGATGGTTCGGATCGCTCGTCGGCCGCTAATCGTCGGCTTGCCGTACTGTCGGAAGTGTGATTATTGCTTGAAGGATTGTCAATCTGATCGATGTCCCGAATGCGGGAGTGGCGTTCAACGATCGATCATTGGGCGATCGCTACGGCGTCGGTTGCTTCCGCCGATTCTCAGCATCGGATCAATCCTGATGAGCTACGGTTATTTGTGGGCAACATCTGTGCCTCGCGTTGGCATCCTGAGCAACTATTTCAATTGGTGGTCGGACGCCTTTTATGATTGGGCTGCGTTGCAAGGCAAGACCTGGCTGAACAACCGAATACAACCGGTCGACCGCATCGTCGCGATCGACGTGTCGACGGGGCAAACTCGGGGCACGCTGATCACACGCCCCCGCGCCTTCGGGCACCTTCCGATACGAACAACGCCCGATGGTCGCTACGTCAGCTTGGTCTTGCAGAAGTGGGATCAGTTAGTTCTCGTCGAAGTCGACACCGGCTGCGTTGCACATATGTTGGGCTCAGATGTTCGCGACCCCAAAAGTGGAACTCGCTGGCGTCACATCGCCGGTCTTGACGACGGCAACATGTACGTGGTCATTGCCGATGAATTCGTGAATGAGTGGAGGTTGTTGGCCTGGAACTACGAAGCTGGATTATCGAAAACGCTTGAAAAACGAAAACCCGTCATACTCAATAATGCCAGCAGGGCGATGGTGGGGCATTCTCTCTTCTCGCCTGACCGTTACTGCCTTGTTCCGCATTCGCAGCCCCCGCAATTTTTGGTGTTCCCGAACTGGGCCTTTCGAGCGATCGGTTCTCCAAACTTATCGTTGATCGAGCCAGCGACCGACTTTGAGAAGCGGTTTTCTTTGGACATCGAGTTAGAAGAAGAAGAAGAGCCTTCGTTCATAGAGAATGGATCAGTGGCGGTGTTTCGGTGCGACGACGACACGTACGCGTTGCGTTCGTTTCGCTTATCCAATGGAAAAAGGAAGCGTCGATTCCAAAAACCAGGCTATTTGATCGTTTCGTCGCCGATGGCCAAGATTGTGAACAACGGGGAGTGGACGGTGGTACCTGCGATCGACGCTCGTCTTTACAGATTTGAATCTACGTCGCAAAGCGAACCAGTGTTTCCTCCCACCATATTCCTAGCCGTTGACGTCAGGAGCTTCAGAACGATTCGGGAATTTACGTCAACTGGGCCCAACAGTGTTTCTCAACTACAGGTTGCGCCCAACTCAGCAACATTCGCAGCATTAGTCGATCCACAGGTTAGGTATGCTATACGTAACCGAGAAATCCTCATCTATTCATGGACGCCGCAACCACACGCGGCGACGTCGCAAGCCAACAACTAATTGGCGCGATGCCTACCACTCCACTCCCAAAATCAAACAATCCAACCCGCTCCCATTACTGAAAAACGCCGGCCTGATGTCCGTTTCGAGTCTCGGCCCTTACACGTCATCCACCTCTACCACGTCCGCGCAGGCGTCCATTGCCAGGTTGGCCAGCTCGTCCGCCCGCGCGTTCTGTTCGCGGCGGACGTGGCGGACTTCCCACTTGTCAAATGACCGCAGGCGGGCGAAGGCGTCGTCGAAGAGGTCTTTCAGGGCCGCGTTGCGGACGCGGTATTCGCCGTTGATTTGTTTGACCAAGAGTTCGCTGTCTGAAAAGACGGACAGCTCCGTCGCCCCGGCCCGCTTCGCCGCCTCCAGCCCCTTGAGCAGGGCCGTGTACTCCGCGACGTTGTTGGTTTGATGACCGAGGTAATACCCCGCCTCAAGAAGGGTTCCACCGTCCGCCCCGCGCAGGACCACGCCCGCGCCGGCGTTACCGGGATTGCCCCGGGCCCCCCCGTCGATGTGGATGGTCACTTTCATGTACGTGGATCAGACCGCCTTCGCCGCGGGGGCGTCGACGTAGAGTATCTTGCCGCAGATGTTGCAGGTGATGGCCTCGTCGCGGGAGAGGATCGCGTTCACCTGTTCGATGTTGATGGCCATGTTGCAGCCGTCGCAGGCGTATTCAGCCCGTTTGGGGTGCGTGCGGATGACCTTGGCCATGGCCACGCCTTCGTTCTTCCCGGCGACGCGATTGAAGAAGTCCAGCGCCTTGGGCGGCACGGCCGACGCCGCCTGATCCCGCTCGGCCCTCAGCGCGCTGAGCCGGTCGCGATAGCGGTCCTCCTCCGCCCGCGCGAGTGCCTGCAATTCCTCCACGCGGGTCACTTCCGCCACGCGCTGCTCGTTGATCCCGGCGATGGTTTTTCGCCGGGCATCCACCTGACCCATGAGAGCGAGAACTTTTTCTTCCAGCTTGCTGTTGTCGGCCTTGTGGGTGTTGAGCTGGGTGAGGATCGCCGAGTATTCCTTGTTGGTCTTGGCGACTTGAAGCGCCAGCCGGTACTTGGCGATCTCCGCATCGCGGCTCTTGAGATCCAGATCGAGCCGGTCGGCCTCCATCTGGTCGGTCTGCAGCGACGATTTCTCGGCGCGAAGCTGGGCATCGATCTGCGCGATTCGTTCCTCGTGCTTGTGGACGGCGCGGTGCTTGCGGTCGATCCCGCGCTGGATCTCGGCGATCTGCAGCTCCACTTCTTGTAGACGGTGGAGGGCGTCGAGCGTGGCTCCCATACGCGGTTGGTCCTGTTGATTAACTCGATGACCGCCGCCAGGGCGGCGCGGGCATCCGAACCGCCCATTATGCGGCCGCGGCCTCAGCGGATCAATGCCGCCGCAATGCCTGTAATCATGGCCATTCGACGACGATGTGCGTTTTTCCACGCCCCGCCTGATGGGATTCGTGGGCCGTCGGATTTTCTGGAATCAAAGGACGCCGGTCCCACAGCGCGGCCTACGGTGGCGGCCGCCCGGCCGACGGGGTCGTGCGGCCACCGGCCCAACTGGGGAACGATGGGATTCGCGAATTTTGACGTCGCCGACGATCAAGATTTCCAGCGGTCGCTCACCCTGGCGTGATTCGACGAGCAGCCGCGCCGCCCACTCGGCGATGCGTTGAGGACGGACCTCGTAGGAGGTCACGCTGAGCCGATCGGCCGCGCCATCGCCCGGCTCGGTTACGCCGGCGAGCAGTACGAAACCGTCCGCGACGCGCTGTCGCAGGATCTCGTCGGCGGCCAGCGTTTCGAGGGCGGTGGTTCCGACGCAGAGCACTCCGGCGGGCGCATTGGCCTGGTCATGCGATTTGCACAATGGCAGGATGGCCGACGGGTCCAGCACGGCTCCGTCGTTGAGCACGACCGGCGTGACGCATCGACCCTGTTGGATTCCCGCCGCCCGGGCACCGGCAGCGACCATCTCCGCTTCGCGTCCCTCTCCGCTGGTCACCACGACGACGCCTCCGCACCCCGACCGGAAAAGATGCTCGGCCAGCCGCAGGCCCGCGTCGCAGTAATCCGGGGCGACCGCGCTAAGCCGCGCGCTGCGCGAGAGGGCGCCGATGACCACCGCGGGAACATGGCGGCGATAGCTCTCCAGGATGCAATCGTCGGACAGGTGACCGCGACCCCCGGACAAGGGATCGATCGGAAAACACGCGAGCGCCGCCGTGCGGCGTCGACGATCGGACGGCCAGCCGGCAAGCGGAATCTGGCCGTCCACCAGGCGGTCCAACGGCACGGGGTCGAGTGAAGCCCCTTTGTCCTCCAGGATTCGCTGAAGTTCGGCGAGCAGGGCGTGGCGACCGGACCGAGGTTCGGGCTCCGTTGGCATCAAGAGGATGCAGGAGCGCGCCCTGGCTGACTCGGCCGCCTGTCCGTTACGCGTGGCCACGAAGGTGCCGCGACCGATCCGTCGGATCAGGAGACCCTCGCTGGACAGGTCGCACAGGGCTTTGTTGATCGTCTTGGCGTTAGCGGCGAAGCGGCGGCCGAGTTCCCGCTCGCCCGGCAACTGGCCGGCGAACTCGCCGCCGGCGATGGCCGCGCGGATCTGCTCGCGAAGCCGCTGAAATTTGTAACTGAGACGCGGCGAGGAGGGCGTCGTACCGGCGCAATGCGACGGACGAGTCACCATGGATTCGAACTCCTGTGGCGAGGAAGTTCCTGCGGGGGTCGGCGGGATGATTCGTGCGCGGTGGCGACCCCCTCCGGCGGGTTATTCGACCGGGCGCGCGGTCCAAGGCCGCGCCTCCCGGCATCTACCAATTCTTTCCTACACTTGGTGTCGGTCAAGGGGGAGCCGGTTTGGGCCGGCCGGAGATTCTCCTAAGACCTTTCATGGCCATTGGTAAGGATCAGTGAGATTCCGGGATTGCGATTCAGGAGCTACCTACCAGCGGCCGCCCCGGCACCGGCGGGCGCCGGGCTTTCGGATTTTTTGGTCTTCGCGGCCAGCCATTCCTGGAAGGCCGTTAAGGAACGAAGCCTGTCGAAAGACGAGTCCTGCATCACCCGCTTAAGTTGGGCCGCATTCTGAAAAAGACCGGCGGCGTCCGCCCGGGATAGAAGTGCGAGCGCTTGTGCTGCGGGATCGTCGCTCGAGGTCTGCGGTTGCGATGTCGGCGCATCCGTTCCAACGGCCGGCGGCTTCTCGGAACACAACGCCACGACGGCCGCCAGGTCGTAGAGCGTCTCCGGCTCCAGGGACGACGCCGGCGCGATCTTTTTCGCCTCGTCGAGGGACTCCGCGCACTTGCCGAGATGCGCCGCCGCCAGCGCCCGTCCCGCGCGGAGCGACGCATTATTCCGGTCGTCGAGGCCGATCGCGTCGTTCCAGTCGGCTAAGGCGTCGGCCCAGCGCCCCATGTCACCGAAGGCTCGGGCGCGCCACGAGAGCGTGTAGCTCAGGTAAAAGCGAGCGGTTGCATGGCGCGCTTCCCGTTCGAGGACGCCGCGCATGATACGGATCGCCTCGGCAAAGGACGGCAGGGACGCCTCCGGCTGATACGCGCGCGTGTCGAGTTCGCCGAGGTTGCAGTAAACGCTTCCGTGAAATAGCGCGTATTCGAGCACCAGCGGATGTTCGTTGGCCAGTTTCTCCCGGGCGGGAAGTGATTTTCGATACGTCTCGCCGGCCTCGGAGGACCGTCCGGTCAGGATATAGACGCCGGCGAGGTTGCCGTACGTCGCCGCCAACGTCGTTTGATAATCCGGCGACTCCGGCTTCTCGTGAACGAGCCGTTGGGCGATGGGAATGGCCTTCAGGAGATGGGTCTCGGCCTCCGCCGCGCGGCCGTTCATGGCGCAAAACTGCGCGAGGTTGTTATAACTGCGGGCCAGTTCATTGCGATAGGCCGGCTCGTCGGGACTCTCGTTGACCAGTTTCTCGCGAATCGCCATGCCCTGTTGGTAGGAGGCTTCCGCCTCGGCGCCGCGCCCGGCGCTGCCCAGAAGAATGCCGAAGTTGTCGCAGGTATTCGCCCAACGGGAATCGTCGTCGGACGTGCGCCCGGTGAGCTTCGCCAATTCGTCTTCGACCTCGAAGGCCCGCCGATAGCACGCCTCGGATTCCTTGCGTCGGTTGGAGTCGGCGTACAGGAGGCCCAGATTCGCCCAGGCAGTGGCAAGTTTCCGTCGGAAGAGCGGCTCGGTCGGTGCGGCTCGCACCAGTGACTCGAACACGTCGCGGGCCCGCGTATACGACGCCTCGGCGTGGTCGATTCGCGCGATGATGCGGTCGATGTTTCCCAAATTGATATGCGCGTCGCCCAGATCGGCCTGAAGCGCGGGATCGTCGCTCTTCTGCTGTAAGAAACGATCGTAGAACCCCCGCGCCGTCTCCAGCAGTTCGCGCCGCAGGGTTTCGAGACCGCGGGCCTTGAGGTCCGGGCTGTCGCCGACGCGGGTCAGGTATTGGTTGACCGCCTCGCCGGCCATGCGGAAGTTCTCCTGCGCCCGTTGTTCCGCGAGGACGGCGCGATCGCGTTCGCGGCGGGCTTCGTCGCGCGCCGCGGCGGCTTTCAGGTATTGTCCGGTACTGATGACGGTGCCGGCGACGAGGACAATGAAGACGGCGGCGACGCCGCCGACGAGGGCCCGGTTGCGCTGCGCGAACTTCCGTAGTTGATAGAGCGTACTCGCCGGCCGGGCGACAATCGGCTCGTCGCGCAGGAACCGGCGGATGTCCTCGGCCAATTCGGCGGCCGATTGATACCGCCGGAGCCTTTCCTTTTCCAGGGCCTTGCCGACGATCGTCTCAACATCTCCCCGAAAGACACGATTGATCGTGCTCAGGGGCGTCGGCTCGTCCTCGCGGATCACCCGCACCGCCTCATGAATCAACTTGTAACGAATGTCATAGGGAAGACGACCGGCCAGGAGTTCGTAAGCGATGACGCCCAGGGCATACACATCGCTCCGCGTGTCCAGCGCCTGGGGGTCCGCGGCGACCTGCTCCGGCGACATGTAGGGGATCGTTCCAATGATCTGCCCCACGTCGGTGTGCATGGTCGTGGCCTGGATGTCCGAATCGGTCGCGCGGGCGATTCCGAAGTCGAGAACTTTCGGCTGAGCGCCCATCGATGTAGGGATCAAGGAACTCGTGCTCCGCGATTCGGCGATTCGGCAGGCGGTCGACTGAAACGTCGTGCCTTCGTCGACCACGAGGATATTGCCGGGCTTGAGATCGCGATGGATAACTCCTTTTTGGTGGGCGTGATGCACCGCATCGCAGATTCGGGCCATGAGTTCGAGGCGCTGGCGCGTCCCCAGTTCGCGCTGTGCCGCAAAGTCCAGAAGCGCGGCGCCGTCGATGAACTCCATGGCAAAGTAGGGCTGGGGGCCCAGACCGGTATCGGCGGTGCCCGCTTCATAGACCTGGGCGATGCCGGGATGCTGGAGCCGGCCCAGCACCTGGGCCTCGAGTTCGAAACGCCGAAGGGCCTGCGCGGTGGCGTAGCCCGGCCGAATGACTTTCAAGGCGACGCGGCGACTGGGCTTGTCCTGCTCGGCCTCGTAGACGCTGCCCATGCCGCCTTCGCCGATTTTGCGGATGACGCGGTAGTTGCCGATTCGCTGGGGAATCGGCTCGGCGGCGCGTTCGCCGGACGGTGGACCCACGACGGTCGGGGCGCCTGACGAGCTGATGCGCGTGCTGGTATTTGCCGCATCGTCCATTGCCGTTGTAGGTCCTCGTCACCGCACTGGATTGAACGACCACCGGATGCCGGCGGGCATTATACGAGACTTGAACGCCGGAGGAATAACGATCGGCCGCTACAGAGTGGGGGGGCGTGCTATTCCTATTTTGAGGTTCGAATTCCCGAGCCGGAGTGGCGCGCAATGACTTGCGCAAGTTCAGCGCCGAACAGCAGGATCACGGAAGAGTAATAGACCCAGACGAGCAGGACCACGATCGATCCCGACGCGCCATAGGCCGTGCCGATCGAGCTGTGGCCGAGGTAAAGGCCGATGACGAACTTTCCCACGGAGAACAGCGCCGCTGTCGTCAGGGCGCCGATCCACACATCACGCCAGGAAATAGCAACATCCGGCAGATACCGGAACAGGGCGGCGAAGAGCGTGGTGAACAGGGCCAGCGTCGCCGCCCAGTGAAGGCTGCCCAACAAAAGCTCTGTGCCCGGAAACCTGCCCGCCGAATAGTTACGCGCTGCCGCCAGGAAGGCGCTGAGGGCCAGCGAGACCAGCATGAGGAAGCCGACGACCAACACCATTCCAAATGAAACCAGTCTCGCCCGGAGGAGGCCCCAGAATCCGGCACGGGACCGCGCCTTCACTTCCCAGATCGTGTTCATGGCATCGCGAAGCTGCACGAGGATGCCGCTGGCGCCGATCAGCAGGACCGCCGTGCCCACGATCGACGCGATACCCCGCTGCTCGGTTTCGCCGGCGTGTTGGATGATCGCCAGGGTAATGTCTGCCCCGGCCTCTCCCACCAGGTTCCGCATTTGATTGACGAGTTCCGTGCTGACGGCCTCGCGCCCGATGATCCACCCGACCAGTTCCAGCATCACTAATAGAAAAGGCGCGAGCGACAACACCGCGTAATAGGAGAGCGCCGCCGCCAGGCGAAAACCCTGGTCGTCCAACAGGTCGGTGACCGCGTCCTTGACCGCGTAGGTCACGATCAGAAACGACGAGCGGCGCTTCGATGCCCCATGGGAATGGCGGCGCGGCCTCGCCCGCGAAGTGTGATTAAGCAGTCTTGGATCCGCGTGCCGGGCTCTCATTGTCCGCGCCCTTTCGCGTGCGCGCGTACCACCCCCGTTGAGGAGGTTGACGAACGAGCCCGGACCATCGTCCCACAGCCAAAACCATGCGCCAGCGCGGTGACGTCACGAACTAGTCCTTCGGCGATTTGTCGGTTGCCATCCGAGTCTGCGTGTCCCGGGCCATCGACACATGCTCGCGCAGGACGGGGAGGGTCCGGCTGGCAAAATCGCGAATGTCGCGGTCCTTCGCCGATTCGCTGGCGCGCTCGAATTCGCGGATGACCCTGGAATGATCGTCGACCATCATCTCCAAATACGCGCGGTCGAACTCCTGACCGCTTAATCGTGCATGTTTTTCGACCATGCTCCGATGCTCGGCGTCCAACTCGTTCGGTACGTCGAAGGAGCTCCCGGCCGCGGCCTTCAGGTCGGATTGCGCCTTGGAGTGGTCGTCGATCATGCGCTGGCCGAAACGCCGCACGTCCTCGTTCGCGGCGTTCTTGAGGGCCTCGCGTCCGAGTTCAATCTCGGTCAAGTTGGCCAGCGCCGCTTCCTTTACGAAGTCACGATCGTGTTCGAAATCTCGGTCGCGGCTATCACTCTCGCGGGCGAAATCACGATCGCGCGCCAACTCACGATCGCGGTCGGAGCTGGAGGAAAGTGACACGTCGGCGGGCCGCTCGCTCACCTCCGTCACCTCAATGCGGCGGTCGGGGTTCGAATACGTCTCAATGGGTTCGGCGGTTTCCAGGGTTTCGGTATAGGCGACGGTCGAGACATGGGCACCGCAGTCGCCCGTGCGCATGGCGACGGTGGAGATATCGCCGCAGTCGTCCGTGCGGGCGGTGTACACAGGCACTTCTTCAACGTAGCTTGTCGTGCGAATTTCAGGCGAGCCCGGGTTGGCGTGCTGCATGCAGCTCTCTCCGCAGCGATGGGCGCAGCCGGCGAAAAACACGATCGAGGCCAATGCGAGAATTCGAATTGTCATGGTTTTACCCTTTCTTGAAATGGACCGTTCCTTTCAATTACTTATAAACCCGGCCGGATAAAACCGTTCTGAAAAGGGAATAACGCGTGCCCGCCGCGCGCTCCCTCGTACCTACTCTCTTACGGATATACTCTCCTTTATGCCGCTCTCGAGATTTCATCCGACGATCCAGAAGTGGTTTTTCAACCGGCTCGGCGAGCCGACGGAACCCCAGCGCGAGGGATGGCCGCCGATTCGACGTGGGCTTCATACGTTGATCGCGGCGCCGACGGGCATGGGCAAGACGCTGGCGGGATTTCTGTCGGCGATTGACGCACTGGCCCAACGAGGTCCGAATTTGCCGGACGAGACGGGCGTACTCTACATTTCGCCGCTTCGGGCCCTGAGCAATGATGTCGAGAAGAACTTGCAGGGACCGCTTCGGGAACTGACGGAGCGGGACGTCTTCTTTCCCCATCTGCGCGTCATGGTGCGGACGGGTGACACTCCGCCGCGCGATCGTGCGGCCATGGCCAGGAGGCCGCCGCATATTCTCGTGACGACGCCGGAGTCTTTTTACATCCTGCTCACAAGCGGCAGCGGACAGGCGATGTTGCGGTCGGTCAAGACGGTGATTGTCGATGAGATCCATGCGCTGGCTCGCGATAAACGCGGGTCGCATTTGGCGCTTTCTTTGGAGAGGCTGGAGCGCCTGGCGGGGCCGTTTCAGCGGATCGGTCTGTCCGCGACGCAGAAGCCGTTGGAGGAGGTCGCCCGATTTCTCGTGGGTGCGGGCCGCGAGTGTCAACTGGTCGATACCGGCCACCGACGAAAGATGGATGTCGCGATCGAGGTCCCACCGTCGCCCCTGGAGACCGTCTGCTCGCATGAGCAGTGGGCGGAGATCTATCATCGCGTGGCGGAGCTGATCCACCAGCATCGCACGACGTTGATCTTCGTTAACACGCGAAAGCTCGCCGAACGAGTATCCGCCCGGCTGACGGAGATGATGGGGGAGGAGCAGGTCACGTGTCACCATAGCAGCATGTCGCGCGAGCGCCGGCTGAACGCCGAGCAGCGCTTGAAGGCGGGCTCCCTGCGGGCGTTGGTCGCAACGGCGTCGCTGGAGCTGGGAATCGATATCGGTGAGATCGATCTCGTGGTTCAGATCGGGGCGACGCGCTCGATCGCCACGTTCTTGCAACGCGTCGGGCGGTCCGGCCACGCGGTGCGCCGCACCCCCAAGGGACGATTGTTTCCGCTCACGATCGACGAATTGGTCGAGGCGGCGGCGCTGCTACGCGCGGCCGCGCGGGGGGAACTGGACCGCACGCCACAGCCGGCCGCGCCTCTGGATATCCTGTCGCAACAAGTCATTGCCGCCTGCGTGGCAGCCGGACCGGACGGAATCGCGGAGGAGGAATTGTTCGCGGCGATGTGCCGAGGCTGGCCGTACCGAGCGATCGCGCGGCAGGATTTTGACGCGGTGATCCAGATGCATGCGGAAGGACGGCGCGGTCTGCTGCATCGCGACGGCGTCGGACGACGGATCATGGCCCGCAAGCGGGCGCGGATCGCGGCGATAACCGGCGGCGGGGCGATCCCCGATGTGGCGGACTATCAGGTCGTGCAGGCCCCGGACGGCACCGTCGTGGGGACGATCAATGAGGACTTCGCGGTCGAAGCCAATGTCGGCGACATCTTTCAACTGGGCAATACGTCGTGGCGCATACTGAAAGTTGAGCGCGGCGTCGTACGGGTAGCGGATGCGCGCGGGCAGCCTCCGACGATTCCCTTTTGGCTTGGCGAGGGACCTTCGCGGACGCAGGAGTTGTCCCGGGAAATCGGGCGGGTTCGCGAGGAATGCGCCGACCCCGCCGTACTTCACAAGGAAATTGGGTTGTCGGCCGAGGCGGCCCAACAGATTGCGGACTACATCGCGGACGGGCGCCGCGTCCTGGGGACGGTGCCCACGCAACGGCGGGTTGTGCTGGAGCGCTTCTTCGACGAGAGCGGCGGGATGCAGATGGTGCTGCACGCGCCGTTTGGCGGGCGGATCAATCGGGCCTGGGGATTGGCCCTGCGCAAGAAATTCTGCCGGGGATTTGGATTTGAGCTGCAGGCGGCGGCGAATGAGGAGGCCATTGTCATTTCGCTGGGGTTGCAGCACAGCTTTCCCCTGGAAAGCGTGTTCAATTACCTTTACCCGAACAGCGTGCGGAAAGTCCTGACGCAGGCGGTGCTCGACCAGCCGATGTTCGAATCGCGCTGGCGGTGGAATGCCACGCGGGCCCTGGTATTGGATCGCTTCCAGAGCGGAAAAAAGGTTCCCGCGCCGATCCTGCGAATGCGGGCGGCGGATTTGCTGGCCTCCACATTTCCCTCCGCGGTGGCCTGCCCGGAAAACTTGCCCGCGGGGGACCTCCCGATCCCGATGGACCACCCGTTGGTGCGCCAGACGATTGACGATTGCCTGACGGAGGCGACGGACGCCGCCGGTCTCATCGACGTGCTCACGGCGCTCCAAGATGGGCGGATCGAGAAGGTCGCGATCGACACGCCGGAACCCTCGGCCTTTGCACGAGGAATCATCTCGTCGCAAGCGTACACCTTCCTTGACGATGCCCCGTTGGAGGAGCGGCGCACCCAGGCCGTGTTCGCACGTCGAGCATTAGATGAGCGTTCCCTTGATGGCATCGGCGCGCTGGACCCGGCGGCGGTGGCGAGAGTACGAGAGGAGGCCTGGCCGACTCCACAATCAATGGAGGAAGTGCACGAGGCGCTCCTTTGGATGGGGTTCGTGACGGATGTAGAGGCGGTTTCATGGACCGAATGGTTAGAACAGCTCGCCGCGACGAACCGTGTACATCATCAGGATGCGCGCTGGGTTGCCGTGGACGGTCCGCAAGCGCCCAAGGCGATCCTTTTGGGACGCCTGGAAGCGCTGGGCCCCGTGTTTGAAGATGACCCCCGAGTGTCATTGGGCGGTGTGACCGGCCCCACGCTGCTGGAACTCGAGCGCGAAGGAGCTATTCTGCGGACGCGGCTGGATGGGCGCACGGCATGGTGCGAGCGACGGCTTCTGGCGCGGATACATCGGTATACACTGGAAACACTGCGCCGCCAGATCGAGCCTGTCAGCACGACTGAATTCCTGCATTTCCTGGCCTGCTGGCAGCACGTCGATGACGAGCATCGCCTGGAGGGTCCACGGGGAGTCGGCGAAGTCTTGCGACAGTTGGCAGGATATGAAGCGCCGGCTGCAGCGTGGGAGTCGAGCATCCTGCCGCTGCGCGTGCGCGACTATCGCCGCGAGTGGCTGGATGAACTGACGCTCACGGGCGAATTCGCGTGGGGACGTTTGTGGGGCGACGGGGCGAGCGCTATCCGAGTGACACCGCTCTCCTTCATTCCGCGTGAGGAATTGGACGCGTGGCTGGGATGGACGAAACCGGCCCTGAACGTCGAATCCAGCGGTGCGGCAAAAGACATCCTGGAAGTGCTCACCCTCCGCGGAGCCATGTTCCCCCAGGAACTGCAGAAGGCGGCGGGTTTGACGCCCGCGTATGTCGAGCGGGGCTTGGCGGAACTGGTGGCGCAGGGAATGGCGACCTGCGATTCGTTCGCGGCCGTGCGGCAAATGCTTACTCCGCCTTCGCGGCGGCGGCGACCGGTGAGGGCGGTGGGCCGGTGGAGCCGCTTCCGGGCGGCGGAATGTCCCGCGCCGGCGGACGAGATGGCGGCGCAGCAGTTGCTTCGACGTACCGGAGTCGTGTTTCGCAAAACGCTTGCGCGCGAAAAGCTGCCGGTCAGTTGGACAAAGCTGTGCCGCGTCTATCGAAGGATGGAGCTGCAGGGCAAGATCCGCGGCGGGCGATTTGTGGCCGGTTTTTCAGGGGAGCAATACGCGCTGGCGGAGGCCGTGGAGCTGCTGCGCCGGGTTCGGCGGGAGGGCGTGCGCGACCAACCTGATCTGCACGCCTCCGACCCGTTGAATCTGCAGGGCGTCCTAAGTCCGGCAATACCGCTGTCGTTTTCCGCGGTGGGTTAACTGATCCAGAACGCGAAAAGCTCGTCGCCTCGCACTGCGCAGGCCGGGCGGCGCCGATCCGCCCCCATATCTCAACGTGCAGTGGAAGACTTTGCAGGCGAACCGGGTGAGTCGATTTCAGGGGGCCGGTTTCGTCGTCGGCACGTCGGCGAGGGGAACGCTCTCGGGTGGGACGGGGTTGTGACCGACGACGAGGCGGCCGCAGTCGGGGCAGATGGTGTCGCCTTTCTTGCCCAGATACTGGTTGAGAACGACGTAAGTCGGTTCAAGCTTGCGCTTGCCGTCCTTGGTCCAGTAGCACTTCTCGACGGGGTAGCCGGTGTTCTTTCCCGTGTAGGGGGAAACGACGGGCCACTTTTCGCCGATCTTCATGGCGTACTCAAAGGGCTTTTTGGTTTCGAGGCAGAGGAATTCGGTGGGGAGCGGTTCGGCCTCGGGGATGGGGGCGGTCGTCAGCGTGTGATAGGCGAGATAGCCGGCGGCGGTGAAGAGCAGGACGAAGACCAGGATGCCCAGCGGTCCGCTGAGGGGACCGGCGGGGCGTGTGCGAACGGCAGCGTCGGTGGTCATCGCGGTTGCTCCAACAAAAGGGTCGCGCGGGGGAGGATCCGTCAGCGGGTGATGTTGGTCGGGTGCGGCGGGGTCCACGTTTTTGTTCTCGTTCGTCATCGGGTAATGGAGGCGCTCGCCGATGGCGATTGTAACGAGGGGCGGGAGGGAAAGTCCATTGCCAGTACACCCTCGTTGATTCCACGGCCGGCAGGGGCGCCGGCCGATACAAATCTGTGGCCGGTGGGTGGGTTCTTCGTCCCCTGCCGAGAGGGGACACTACGGGCTAGATGATCTCGGCCTGTTCGGCGCGGAGCCAGCCATCTTTTCCGTCGGGAAGCTCGATGTGATACCAGGTGGCGCCATCGACATCGGGCCGCGAGGCGCGGAGGCGGAACTCGACGCCCTGGGGCAGGGGGCGGTCGAATTGCGGGTCGTAATATTCGCCGTTTCCCTTGCGCAGGACGACGTGATCGGCGATGAGGACGCCTTCGATGTGCCGGTCGGCGGTCGCGCGTTGCCACGCGGCGCTGGCGCCGACGGCGGCGGTAAAGAGGCCAACGGTGAGCAGCGCCCAGCCCAGACCGGGAGGGCGGCGCGGGAGGAGTCGGAGCGACAGTGCAAGTGCCCAGAAGAGGGCGTAGGAAAAAAGGGCGGCGCGAGTGCGGGCGGCGAGGGAGGTGTTGTAGTGCCAAAAGAAGAGGGTCTCGATCATGGCGCCGGCGGCGGGCTTGGCGAATTTCAGCTCGACTCGGCTGCGGGCGAATTCGAGATTCTTGCGGTTCTCCTCGTCGCCGGGGAGGAGGCGCTGGGCGCGCCGATAGTTGGCGATGGCACGGCCGATGTCGCCGAGGCGAAGGTACGTGTTGGCGATGTTGTAGTGAAGCCGGCCATTCTGAACGCCATCGCGAACGAGCGACTGAAAGCCGTCGAGGGCCTCGCGAAAGAGGCGGCGGGCGTCGATCGCGCCGGAGTTTTTCATGGCGACGGCGGCCTCGAAGGCGGCGTTGGCTTTTTGCAGGACGTCGCTTCGCTGCCCGGGCGACAAGGGATTAAGGGATTGAGGGATTGAGGGATTGAGGGACTGGCCCTGGGCGAATGTGAGAAGCCAGAGGATCAGCGGAACGATGGTGGTCATCGCAGTCGCTCCCGTTCGAGACGCTGGATGAGTTCCATGGCGGTAGAGGCTCCGTCGGTCTCAGTTATTTGCGCCGCGCCGGCGTATTCGGCGAGTTCGAGCTTCTCGAGAAGCGCATCGGCGGCGTTGACGGTTTCCGCTGAGACGCGGCGATCGGCGAGCAACTTAACGGCGTCGGCGCGGGTGAGCCCGCCCGCGGGAACGTTGCAACAGTCGGCAATGTAGCCCACGAGGGCGGCGCGGACGGAAAAGGCCTGAGGCTTGAGGCTTGAGGCTTGAGGGACAGCGAGAGACTTTTTCGCGTTGGATAAGGCGTGCGCGCGGCGGCGATAGGCCTGATCGCGACGGAAGCGATCGGAGCGGGCGCACCAGACGGAGGTTGCGCCATAAGCCAGCGGCAAGAGGGCGATCAGGGACCAGGCGAATGGGCCGAGATCGGCGGACTGATCGGCGAGGAGTGAGGCGGAGTTGGTTTCATTGGGAAAGAGCCCCTCGGTCGTCTCCACGAGGGGCGTCAGAAAGTCAGCACCTCCGCCCTCGCTGGGCGGTAGATTGGAGAGGGCGATGCGTTGCGCGGGCGTCACCTTGAGCGGGATGGCCCGCGAGTAGGCGGTCTCAAATTTGCCGGTGTCGGGATTGAAGAAGCTGAGCGGAACGGGGGGGATTTCCTTGACGTCCTCGCGCAGGGCGCGGATGGTCAGCGTGAATCGTTTGCGATCGTTTTCAAGGACACCCGCGGGGACGTCGGTCGAGACTTCAAAATTGCGGGTCAGCGCCGCGACCTGGTCGAGACGCGGGGGGGTGAGGCGTTCGAGAGGACCGGCGCCGCGAATGGACAGGGTGAGGGTGATCGGATCGCCGACGGGAACTTGCAGCGGCTTGGCGATGGCCGAGAGGGAATAAACGCCGATGGCGCCGTTGTAGTCGGGTGGTCGGCCGACCGTGGGGATCGGCTTGATGAGCAGCTTGGGGAGCGTGGGGCGGGCGGAGATTTTTCGTGAGCGTTCCAGGGTGAGGTTGAAGACATTGCGACCGATGCGGATGGGGTAGTTATAAACGAACTGGATGTCGCCGAAGTCAAAGGGGCCGGCCTTGGTGGGGTAGATGGTCGCTTCCAGGTAGAAAACGTAGAAGTCTTCGGGGCGACCCGATTCCGCTTCGCGCTGCTGCGCGGCGTATTTGGGTCGCGCGATGTCATTCTGGGAGAAGACTCCCCACGTGCTGGACTGGATGTCCTTCAGATTCCAGGTCGGAGAGACGTCGAGCATGCCGACGCCCGGCTGGTGGAAGCGACGGATCCAGATTTCGTAGGTCAGTTCAACAGGTTGGCCGATGTAGGCGACGTCGCGCTTGGTCTTCACCTCGCAGAAGAGATCACGGGTAGTTTTCTCGTTGGAAACGGAAACCGGGATCGGGTGCGTGAAATAGGAGCGTCCCTTTTCGCGGAGTGTGAAGCGGCCAAGGGTGAGCCTGCCGGGTCGAAGGGGTTTGACAATGTACTTATAGGTGTAGCTCGTCTGTTGCGTCAGTCGGCCGTCGCTGCCGATCACCGTGTTGATACTCCGGCCGACAGGTTCGACGCTGGCGAGGTTGATTTCGAAGTCCTCGGTCACGGGCGGCGTCGGGGCGGTGGCCTGCGAGGGGTTCGAGACGGTGACGTTGACCGTCAGAGCTTCGCCGACGAAGGCGTCGTCGCTGGAGATTTCGGCGGTGAGGGATTGGGCGAGAACGGGAGAGGCGCAGAGGCTCGCGACGAGAACGATGCTCGCGCAGTTGCGAATTACAAATGACGAATTACGAATTACGAAAGCGCGGTACGGCGTCCCTCTGTAATTTGTAATTTGTAATTCGTAATTTGACATTTGGCGCTGCACGATTACCAATCCTTATCGACCGGGACGCGGCCGCGGATGCGCATCATGCGCATACGCTTGGCCTCGCGGCGCTGGCGTTCGGCGTCGCGGGCTTCCTGGAGCATGGGCTCGGCTTCTTCGGGGGAGAGTTTTCGTTCCTTTTCGTCGCCGGCGGATTGTTGGTCCTCGCCGGAGGGCTGCTCCTCGCCGCCCTCGCGGGGTTCTTCGTTCGCCTTGCCGTTCTGCTTCTGGTCATTTTGCTTTTCGCCGGGCTTGGGTTCCTGCTGCTGGTCCTCGCCCTCTTGCTGGTCCTTCTGCTCACCCTCTTTTTGGTCGCCCTCCTGCGGTTGAGAAGTGGGCTGGGAGGTTGGTTGCGACGTGGGCTGCTGGTCCTGCGGCGGGGAGGTCGGCTCGTTCGGTTGCGAGGTGGGCTGGGAGCTGGGCGATTTTTCCTCCTTCTTCTGCTGCTCCATTCTCTTTTGGAGGAACGCCAGGAGCCGCTCCGCAGCCGCCTTGTTGGTTTGCGCATCGATGTCCTGCGGGGCGAGCTGCAAGGCGTCGTTGTAAAAAGCGATCGCCTTGCTCAGATCGTTTACCGACGCAGCCAGATCTTCGCCACGCGTCATGGCCTCGGCATGCGCGCAGCGGCCGAGGTTGTACTTGGCCTTCGCTTCGAGTTCGGGATGACCGGGCTTGATGGCGTCCTGAAAGGCGGCGGCGGCCTTGTCGAATTGGTTGAGTCGGTAATGGGCGAGACCGCGATCGTAGGCGACTTCGGGGGCATCGGGGGCCCTCTCCTTGGCTTCGTCGTATTTGGCGAGGGCTTCGGTGTAGTTTCCGTCGGTCAGGAGCTGGTTGCCTTCCTTGACGGCCTTGGCGGCGGCGCGGAGGTCGTCGGGGGCGGGGGGATTGGGTTGCGCGAGGCCGGAGTTGGTGCATATCGCTGTCGTGAGCGTCGTAATAAATATCAGGCGTGCAGTCGCTGTTGAGGCGTTAATCAGTGCTCCCCTACGTTCGCGGCTTTGATCGAGACGCCGATCATCGGCTGGTCTGTCGCGGCGGGTGGAACCCGCCCTACGGCGTTCGCTCATCAACGATTCGATCATTAAGAGGAGCAGGGCAAGGGCGGCGGGCCAGGCGAAGCGGGCGTGCTTGACTTCACGGCGCTTGGCCAGAGTTGTTCGCTCTTCCTTGGGGACGAGGCGCTCGCTGTAGATCCATTCGAGCGTGCGCTGGCGGGAGTTCACCTGGCGGCTGGGTTGGTATTCGCCGCCGCCGGCCTGAGCAATCTGTTTGAGTGTCGCCGGGTCCATCTTCGACCAGAGCTGCTGGCCGTCGTACTCCATGAAGGTGCGCCGACCGCCCTGTTCCGTCGGTATCAGTCCGCCGCGGTCTTCGTCGCCGATGCCGATGGTAAAGACCTGGATGCCCTGTTCTTTGGCCTTGGCCGCCTGTGCGAGGGCCGTCTTGCCGTGGTCCTCTCCGTCGCTCATGAGCAGAACCGCGCGGTGGTGCGCCTTGCGATCGCCGAGGGCTTTCTGGGCGGCGACGAGGGCCTCGCCGATGTTCGTGCCGCCGAGGGGCGCACTGTGGATGCCGATGTCGTCGATAGCGAGGCGGACGAATTCGTAGTCGTCGGTAAGCGGGCAGACCAACTCGGCGCGACCGGCGAAGCAGATGACACCGATGAGTCCGCCGCCGAGTCGTTCGAGAAGGCGCTTAATGTCGTCCTTGGCGCGATCGAGGCGGGACATGCCGGCATCCTCGGCGAGCATGCTCTTGGAGACGTCGAGGCAGACGACGAGGTCGAGTTGTCGCTGCTGGACGTCCTCCCAGTATTTGCCATAGCGCGGTCCGATGAGGGCGAGAACAAGGGCACACATGGCGGCGAGGATGAGCGCGGCCTTCACGTATTGCCGCCGGCGGCTGATGTCGGGAGCGAGGATTTTCAGAAGTTTCATCGAGGCGAAGGCGCGGAGGGCGCGGTCCTTCATCGCGAAACCATAGATAGCCGCGACCGCGCAGAGGAGAACGATCAGCAGCCACTTGAGCTGGTTGACGTCGTCGATGCCGAAGTCGTCGGTCATGGAATCCTCCGCAGGCGGGTGTTGGCCAGGACGACTTCGACGGCCAGGAGAAAAAGGGCGACCAGGAGCGGCGGCGGCAGACGCAGACCGGCGAGGTCGGACCACTTGTAGGCCAGCTCTTCGTAAAGATAGTATCGCTCCTCGTCGACGGCCGAGCGTTCCAGTCGGTCGATCTCGGCGTAGATCTCGGTGAGCGAGTTGAGGTCGCGGGCGCGGAAATACGCGCCGCCAGTCGCCTTCGCGACTTTTTCGAGAAGCTCCTCGTTAATCTCGACGGGCACGCGGATGGTTTGCGGCTGGAGGAAAAGGCCGCCGGTCTGTTGTTCCTGGTATTCGGGGGCGGCGCCGATGGTGTAGACCTTGATGCCGAGTGCGGCGGCGGCCTCGGCGGCCTGGAGCGGCTGATACTTTCCGCGGTTCTGCTCGCCATCCGTGAGGAGGATGATCGCGCGGCTCTTGATCTGAAACGCGTCGTTGCCCTGGAAGCGGCGGGAGATGTTGCGGATGCGCTCCACGGCGAGGAGCAGGGCGTCGCCGATGGCGGTTCCATCCTCATCCCGCGTCGTCGGCAGTTCAACGTTTTCGAGCGCGCGGATGAGATGCTGATGATCGTGCGTGAGCGGCGATTCGGTGTCGGCGTAGTGCGCGAAGGCAATGAGACCGATGAGGTCGTCGGGGCGGCCCTTGAGGCGCTCGCCGTCGCCTTCGACGAAGCCGCGGACGACTTGCTTGACGGCGTCCAGACGGGTCTGGCGGCGGCCATGCGCGTCGATAAAGTCCTGCTGGCCCATGCTGCCGGAGCGGTCGACAACCAGTTGCAGGGCGACGCCCTCGGTCTGGACGCGGGTTTGCTCGTCGGCCTTTTGCGGGCGGGCGATGGAGAGGATGATCAGGGCGACGGCGAGGCTGCGGAGGATCGGCAGGGCGAGGCGAAGATGTTGCCCCCAGCCGGAAGTTTGCGCCTTGAGGCGCGACACGCCGGCGAAGCGAATGGCGGCGCGGCGCTGGGGGTTGAAATAGGCCCACCAGATCAGGGGGATCAACGCCAACAGCGCAAGCAGCCAGGGATGGCGCAGGAGGATCATGACAACCGCTCCTTTTGCGAAAGGGCGCCCATGTCGACGAACGCCCGGCCGTTACCGTCGCCCGGTGGGCCGACATGGACCGCAGGTTCGTCGTGGGCGGTCTGGATAACGAACTCGCGGGCCGTCGTCTGGACCCAGTTAATTTCGGATTTGTCGGGTTGGTGACGGGCGTACTTGACGGGGTCGCAGGCGGAGACGAACTGGCGGAGGACGTCCTTGTGGCCCTCGACGAGTCGAGGGGAACGAGCCAGGTCGCGGATGAATTCCTCGCTGGTCTGTTCGCCGGCCATCAAATTGAAACGCATCTCGATGTAACGGCGAACGATGGCGTTGATGCGGTAATAGAACTCCTGCACGCGGCCGCGTTCGAGGAGACCCTCGGAAAGAAGGATGTCCAACTCGGCGAGGGCCCAGACGTGCGGCGGGACCGGCGGGGCCTTGCGGGCCGTGACCGGTGCGGCGGCGCGGCGGCGCAGCCATCGGGCGACGAGTCCGATCAGCACAACGGCCGCGGCGGCGATCAGGATGTATACAAGGATGCGCAAGTTCGAGGGGGCCCAAAGGGAGGCGGGGCCTTTCACGTCGGCGAGGACTTGCTGGATTTTGACCGGCAACGGCGGGGTGACGACCGTTTCGTGAACGTCTCCCCTGGAGCCGTCGGCGCGTTCGCGGGTGTCGTGAAAGGGGAAGGAAAACGAGGGAATCTCGCGCTCGCCGGGGAGGACGGGCTCGAGGATGAGCGTCCATTCCTGTTTCACCAGAAAGTCGTCGCTGGTGGACGGGGGGCGGGACTGCTCTTTGACGGCAAATTCGCCAAGCGTTTCTTCGACTTGAGGCATTTCGACGTCCACGCCGCGCTCGGATTCGATGATGAGCTTGAGGCTAAGCGGCTCGGGGACGGTGACAGTGTCGCGGTCGAGTTGGATCGTGACGCGGACGGGGCTGCCGCCGATGACGCGGGTGATGGCGGGTTGCGTCGCCGGGGCGTCCTGCGTTTGGGCGAGCGACGGTCCGATCAAAAGAAGATTAACCACAGAGGCACAGAGACCACAGAGGACGAACAATAGGATTCGTTTCCCTGTGTCTCTGTGCCTCTGTGATGAACTTCCACTCTTGATCACAGGCGGGCCTCCCGGGCGCGGAAGAAACGGGTGAGCGGGTCCACGAAGGACTGACCGGTGACAAGGTCGATGGAGTCGGTCTTGAAGCGGCGGAAGGATCTTTTGCGGGTCTCGGCGCCGGCGCCGACGAGGCGCTCGTATTCCAGCCGGAAGGCAGGGCTGGAGGTATCGACGGTCACGCGCTCGCCGGTCTCGCTGTCGATCAGGTCGATGAAGCGGACGTTGGGCAGGGCAGCCTCGCGGGGGTCGGTGATGGCGATGGGGATGAGGTCGTGGCGGCGCTTGGCGACGCGGAGTTGCCGGTCGTAGTGCGCGGACTGGAAGTCGCTGATGAGGAAGACGACGGCGCGGCGGGTGCTGACGCGGCTCAGGTAATCGAGCGCGCCGGCGATGTCCGTGCCTTTGCCGGTCGCCTCCGTGGCGAGGAGTTCGCGGATGACGCGAAGGACGTGGCGGAGTCCCTTGTCGGGTTTGACGTAGCGCTCGATGCGATCGGAGAAGGCGATCAGCCCGACCTTGTCGTTGTTTTTGATGGCGCTAAAGGCGAGGGTCGCGCCGACTTCGGCAGCGAGTTCGCGCTTAAGTTGCCCAGCACTGCCAAAATCCTGTGAGCCGCTGACGTCAACGACGAGCATTACTGTAAGTTCGCGTTCTTCGCGGAACCGCTTCACAAACGGCTTTCCCTGGCGGGCCGTCACGTTCCAGTCAATTCGCCGAATCTCATCTCCCGGTTGGTACTCACGGACTTCCTCAAATTCCATCCCATGCCCTTTGAACGCGGAGTGGTAATGCCCCGCGAACAAATCGTTCGCGACATGACTCGTGCGTATGTGAATACGCCGGACTTTTTTGAGTAGTTCCTTCGGGTCCATGGCTACGGCACGGGAACGTGGTCGAGGATCGTTTTGACGATGTCATCGCTGGTTTGTTCCTCCGCTTCAGCCTCATAGCTGATGATGACGCGGTGTCGGAGGACGGCGGGGGCGATGTCTTTCACGTCCTGAGGCGTGACGAAGCCGCGACCGGCGAGGAAGGCGCCGGCTTTGGCGCCGAGAGTGAGCATGATCGTTGCACGGGGCGAAGCGCCGTATTGGATCAGCCCCTTAAGGTCAAGCTTGAAGGCCGCGGGATCGCGCGTGGCGATCACGAGGCTGACGATGTAGTCCTTGATCTTGTCGTCGATGTAGATTTCGTCCACCGCCTGGCGGGCGCGAACGATGTCGTCGGGGTTCATGACCGGGCGGATGGATTGTTCGGGGTTGGTAAAGGCCATGCGATCGAGGATGCGCCGCTCGTCGGCGGGCGACGGGTAAGTGACCGTCACTTTGAGCATGAAGCGATCGACCTGGGCTTCGGGCAGCGGATAGGTCCCTTCCTGCTCGATGGGATTTTGCGTGGCCATGACAAGAAACGGTTCGGGGAGCGGATGGGTGGTATCGCCGATAGTGACTTGGCGCTCCTGCATGGCTTCGAGCAGGGCGCTTTGCACCTTTGCCGGGGCGCGATTGATTTCGTCGGCGAGGATGATGTTCGAAAAGATCGGGCCTTTCTTGACGGTGAAGGCGCCGGTCTGGGGCTGGTAGATCAGCGTTCCGACGAGGTCGGCGGGCAGCAGGTCGGGCGTGAACTGGATACGCGCGAAACCGGTGTTAATCGCGCGGGCCAGGCAGGAGACGGTCATCGTCTTGGCCAGGCCGGGCACCCCTTCGAGCAGGATGTGGCCGTTGGAGAGGATGCCGACCACCATGTGGTGCAGCATCTGTTCCTGGCCGACGATGACATGGCCGATCTCGTCGCGGAGGCGGCTGAACGGCTCACTGGCGGCCTTGATGGCGGGTCCGATACGTTTCACGTCGAGTTGCGTCACGGTAGAAACTCCCTCTCGTTTATTACGGCGGCGGTTCAGCGGCGATAGTCGAAAAAGCCCCGTCCAAACAAGACGGTCCGTCCGCACCGGGCCTGTCACGAAGTTCCCCGGTACGGGGGTCAGGCCTGGAAATTAGGGCGGGCCGCGTTAAACATATCAGAATAGACGTGGGGGGCATTGGCCGCAACGGCGATGGCGTGTGGGGCGGATTGGCGGTACATTAGGGGTGTTTCAAGTATCGACTGCACCGGCTAAGAGCCGGTGCCACATGAATCTCTGAGGGTCCTCAACTCGCATGGGCGATCCGAAGTCCAAATCCGGGGCATCGTCGACTTCGACCGTCGGCGGCGACAAGCATGTCACCGATCTTCAGGCGGTGCTGGAGGTCTCGCGCGATCTGGCGTCCACGACCGAGCTGACGCCGCTTTTGCAGAAGGTCGAGAAGGCGGCGTTGTTCGTACTCGAATGCGAACGGGCGACCGTTTTTCTCTACGATAAGGACAAGAACGAGTTGTATAGCCGGATGGCGACCGGGACGGGGGAGATTCGCTTTTCGGCGGACCGCGGGATCGCCGGGGAAGTCGTGCGGACGGGCGAGGTGATTAATGTGCCCGACGCGTACGCGGACCCGCGCTTCAACCCGGAGATCGACAAGAAGACGGGCTTTCGCACGCGGAACATGATCACGTTTCCGCTGCTCGGATTCGACAATGCCGTGGTGGGTGTCCTGCAGGTATTGAACAAGTCGGCGGGCTCGTTCGACCCCTGGGACAATGAGCTGGTGCGGACGTTTGGCTCACAGGTCGGCGTGGCGCTGCAGCGGCAGCTTCTGCTGGAACATTACGCTGAGAAGCAGCGGATCGAGCGCGATCTGAACATCGCCCGTGATATCCAGCAGGGGCTGATTCCCAAGGAGCCGCCGAAGGTGGCCGGCTTCGACATTGCCGGATGGAACAAGCCGGCGGATGAGACGGGCGGGGATTGCTACGATTATTTGACGCTGCCGGACGACTGCCTGGCGATGACGATCGCCGATGCGACGGGCCATGGGATCGGGCCGGCGCTGATGATCGCCGAGTGCCGCGCGCTCTTCCGCGCGACCATCTCGTTGTCGCACGACCTGGCGGCGGTGGTCACGCGAATCAACAACCTTTTGTGCGAGGACTTGCCGGATGACCGATTTGTGACGGCATTTTTTGGCCTGCTCTCGCCCAAGGACGCGACGCTGTCGTTCCTGTCGGCCGGTCACGGGCCGCTGATCAAGTACATTCGCGAGACGGACAAAATCATGGAGCTGACGGCCGGGGGCGTGCCGCTGGGGATCATGCCGAACGTCGAATTCGACGCGCCGGAGACGTTCGCGATGGCCCCGGGCGACATGATGGTGCTGGTGACGGACGGTTTCTTCGAGTGGCATTCCAAGTCGAACGAGCAGTTCGGCATGGAGCGGATGTACCAGGTGCTTCGCGAGAAGCGCGACCGGCCGTGCAAGGAGATCATCGAGGCGTTGTATGAGCGCGTGATTGCGTTCGCGGGAGGGACGGCGCAGGGGGATGATTTGACGGCGATGATTGTGAAGCGGCTTTAGGAAGCCCCGAAGACTCAAGTTACCCATTGCAAAACAAGATCCGATTGCGGAGCGGCACGTGAGAGATTTGCGATCCCCGTTCTTCGATCGAATGGTCCTGGGCGGCGTGATCGTCGGCAACGCGATCGCCTGGGCGATACCGAGCAACGTGGCCAAACTCGTGGCGCGGGAGCAGCATGTTCTTCTGGGACGCTATTCGCGGGCGCATTTTTCCTGGCTCGTCGTCGCGGGAATCCTCTCGTTGATCCTCCTGTTTCTGCATTTCTCCCCGACGCCGGCGGTGAAGAAGCGGCGGGTATTCAGCGTCCTGGCGATGTTCATCGGGTTGATCCCCTCGCTATTTGCGGTCGATCTGGTGCTGCGGGCGGTGACGGACTATCCCTATGCACCGGACGAGCATGTGTATCACCGACCGACGAAGGCCGTCTATCGCGGGTCCTACGAAGACCTGCCCAAAACGAAGCGCTCGTTTCCCCAGACGCCGCCCGGGTACGGGACGGTCGAGTTGGTGATGAGCTATGACACCGAGGGATTTCGTAATGCCAGAGCTCTGGCGCAGTGCGACATCGTCGCAGTGGGCGATTCTTTCACCGAGGGCTCGCGCGTGCGCGACGAGGAGTCGTGGCCGGCGCGGCTCATGCAGCAGAGCGGGTTGAGCGTGTGCAATCTCGGCATCTCCGGGTACGGCCCTCCGGAATACGTGGCGGCGGTGGAGCGCTACGGCCTTCCCAAAAAACCGAAATACGTCATCTGCATGGTTTATGAGGGAAATGACTTCCGTTCCGCACGGACGGCGGTGCGGGCGGGTGTGACGCTCAAGCAGGCCGTGGCGACTTCGGCGCTCGTCTTCAAGATCAACGAATTCCTCTGCGAAAAAATGGGGGCCCTCCGTTCAAATGGCTCGTATCGGGGGCAGGAGTCCATGTCGTGGTTGCCCCTTCGCGTGCCGAGTGAGGACGGCCCCGCGTATGCCTTCGGCGCAAATCAGCTGACGGAACTCGCCGTTCGCCGAGAGAAACTGGAGCTGGAGGGCTCGTGGTACATCATGACGGAGCTCCTCAAGAAGCTCCAGAAGGCCTGCGAATCGGGCGGAGCCTGGCTCATCATTGCCTACGCGCCCTCCAAAGCGCGTGTCGTGTTTCCGCTCGCGGCGGAGCATTTGGACGCCGATCGCGTGCGCGACTACATGCGCTTCAAGAAGGACCCTCTCGATCTGCCGGAAGGTAAGGCGCTCATCTCGGAACTATTGGCCCGGTTTCCGGTTCAAGAGACGTTGGTGCGCGAGTGGTGCGAACGGCGATCCATCCCTTTTGTCAGTTTGACGCAGCCCCTGTGCGACGACGCAGCACAAGGTCGGCAGGTGTATTACACGTACGATCAGCACTGGACGGCCCTCGGGCATGAAACGGCCGCCAGGCAAATACTCGCTGATTTGAACAAGTCGCTGAACATGGCTTCAGCGCCGCAGAATTGAGACACCACGCCGACTTCGGCTGATAGATCAGCGGGCGTGGAAGGCCAGAAACAGCGGACGGTCTCGCAAGGGGCGGCTATCATAGGGGCAAGGGCCGCAAGCGAGGCGATGTGGAAGCCATCCAGGAAAATCCGACGGCGGTCAAGGGCGACTGGAAGCAGCGCCTGGACCATATCGTTGAGACCATGCGCGAGATGAGCGGGCAGACCGACCCGCAGCAGATGGTCGCGGCCTACGTGGCGCGGATGCGCAAGCTGTTGCCGAGCGACCGGACGGTCACGCTCAGCCGGCGGGATGTGCCGCGGCCGCAGTATCTGATTACGCGAAGCAATCTGTGGAAGGAGCCGGTCAATCCGTGGAAGGAAAAGCACAAGCTGCCGCGACTGTCCGGCGGATTGCTTGGCGAGTTGCTCTATGGCGACGAGCCGCGGTTAATCGACGACTTGAAGGTCGCTGCGGATGATCCGGCGGCGGAGTATTTCGCGGGGCAGCGTTCGCTGATCGCGCTGCCGCTGTACGACCAGGGCAAGGCACTAAACATGGTCATACTAATGCGCGAGAAGGCGCATTCGTTCGAACGCGAAGAGCTGCCCACGCTCGTATGGATGTCGAACCTGTTCGGCCGGGCGACAACCAACCTCGTGCTCAAGCAGGAATTGCAGGAGGCGTACGACGAGGTCGATCGGGAGTTGAAGGCGGTCGAGGAGATCCAGCGTTCGCTGCTTCCGGCGACGCTGCCGAAGATCCCGACCATGGACCTGGCGGCGCACTATCAAACATCGCACCGCGCGGGCGGGGACTATTACGATTTCTTCCCGTTGGCGGACGGAAAATGGGGCATCCTGATCGCGGACGTCAGCGGCCACGGGACGGCAGCGGCGGTCGTGATGGCGATCACGCACAGCCTCGCCCACACGCAGCCGGGGCCGCCGACGCCGCCGTGCCGGATGCTGTGCTACCTGAACGAGCAGCTTTGCAAGCGGTATACCGGTCAGACGGGCAGTTTTGTCACGGCGTTCTACGGCATCTACGATCCGGCGACGCGGACGCTTTCCTATTCGTCCGCCGGTCACAACCCGCCGCGGCTCAAGCATTGCGACGATGGGACGATGTCGTCGCTGGACGGCGCGGGGCAAGTGCCGCTCGGAATTTTTCCCGGCGTGTCGTACGAGGAGGCGACGCAAGGCTTGCGCCCCGGCGACCAGATCATCTTGTATACGGATGGCATCACCGAGGCCCAGAATGAACGGGGCGAGCAGTTTGGGACCGAGCGACTCGACCAGGTGCTCGAAGCGTGCCGACCGGGGGCCAAGGCGCTGATCGACGCGGTGCTGGAGTCGGTCGCGGAGTTCACGGCGGGCAAGTCGGCGGACGACGATCGAACGATATTGGTGGCGAAGATTTCGTAGCGTAGCTGCAAGTTTTCGCAGTCTAGATTTCTTCGTCGCCTTCGCTTGCCGGGGATTCGTTCTTTTTGTTGTTAGATTTTCGCACACGAGACGGCAGGCGATATTCGTCGGTTGCGGGGTTGGGACACTGTCCAACGCGGCGATGCCGGACTGGAACCGAATCCCATTCAATGATAACGGCGAAAAACTCCCGGTGCCCATTCTTAAATGCTGTGGCAAGGTCAGGCGTCAGCCTTACTTGAATGCGGCGTGCGTCTGAGATTCCAGGGACATCGACCAGCGAGTACTGGTCTCCCCAAGAGATCGTCGAAGTAGAGCCCCTATTGGTGAATAGCCCGACTTTCGTGAAGTCGCCGGTGGAACCCACGCGGACCCAAACCGTCGCGATGAAAGGAATGCCTGGCGAGGCCGCCCAGAGCGACAAGCGGTAGTTACGGTATTCATCCTCCTCCTTTCCGGCCCACCACGAATAGGCCACACACCCGTTCCTCATTAGTTCGAGTAATTGGGAGTCCGTGCGAGGCTTGGCGTAATCCGCCAGGTCGCCAGAGATTTCAAGGTTCCTGTTTACCGAAACCGGCCGGCAGTAGACGATCTCTCTGTTTTCCTTACTCCGAAATACGGTCATGTCGCCGGTTAATTGAATCGAATGGCTTCCCGCTTCCAGCGGCATAAGGGTGACAGTCTGCGCGCGTTGGCCCTCCCCGAATCGAGGCGTCTTTTTCTTTCGGGATTTCGTTACCTTGTCTTCTGTCTTCAAGTTCACGTGGCTCGTCGAATTAAAGACTTCCGCCCCATCGACGAGTACCCTCCAATCCGCCATCTCAACGGATAGCTTATCCAGCGGCATGCGGCAATTCTGTTCAATGTGGACGACTTGTTCGTGACCCACTGGAAACGGCGATCGCAATACGAGTCGGGGATCGGAGATCCGTTGGCTTACGAGTTTGGCAAGCTGGCGGTCGGACAGCTTTCCGTCGCGAAGTCGACGTATCAGATCGGCCGACGCATTACCTTTGCCATCGTCCATCCAGAGGAGCACGTCCGCCGGCAACCATTGAACCATCGAATCGAAATTCAAGAGGAAGTTCAGCCCGATACTGACGAGAAGGACGAGCGCCAGTGAGCCGATCAAGATTTCCATGCGACGCCGCCTGGGCACACCAGGCGAATACGAGGCCGGCGCCGGTATTGTCCATTGACATTTTGTGCAGCGACCCTCGACAAGCGAACTTCCGCACTTCGGACAAAATGTGAACGCGGCGGCTTCTTTGACGGCGGTGTCGTTCATGGTGGGCCCTTAGCGATCGACGGCTAACGTGAACCAGTATATCACGTCTCAACATGAGAGGGTAGGAAGCCCGTGGGGATCGAGTCGGAAAGCCCGTCCAGACTGAAAGACGCTGCAATCTGACATTCCAGAGCATCAATAGCAAAGCCGGTAAGGGCGGAGAGAGAAATAACGTGAGTGGGCAGCCCTCGTGTGTTCAAACCATCACCTCGCCACGGCGAGTCCAGAGCGCCCCGGCCCTCTCCCTGAAAGGGAGAAGGTGACAAATCGCATTTGTTCAGCACGATGAGGCGCGGGGTTTCCGGTGGTAGCAGAGTTGTCAATCGTTCGAAAATTACATGTTGCTCCGCGGCGGGTGTCGTTGCATCAAGAATCATGAGCACCACATCGGCGCGGTGGGCCTGGGCTCGACCGCGGGCGATGGCTTCGGTCTCGATGGCGCAATCGGTCTCGCGAATGCCCGCCGTGTCGGTCAGGGTGACCGGCCAGCCCTGGATGAAGGCAGTTTCGGAGACCCAGTCGCGCGTCGTTCCGGGGATGTCGGAGGTGATGACGCGATCGCGGCCGATGAGGCGGTTGGCGAGCGTGCTTTTCCCGGCGTTGGGCGGACCCATGAGGGCGATGGAAAGTCCCTGGAGCAGGCGAATCGCCGCGCGGCTTCGGCGGACAAACGCGTTGCGTTCGGCGGTCGTCAATGCGGCGAGGCGATCCATGAATGGGGGGAGGATCACGCGCTGCGACAATAACCATTGCGTCAGTCGCCGGGATGGCGAGCGCAGCAGCGCCAAGTCCACGTCGCGCTCGATGGGGTGGATGAGCGCGACGGCGTCGCAGAAGTCCTGCGCGGGCACAATTCTTGCGCCGAGTTGTTCGAGCAATTGCAGCAGCCGCTGGGCAATGCGCACGCCGCCATGCGTGCAGAGCTCGGCGCGGGGATGGGTCGGATCGTCAATTCGGACCGCAACGGCGTCGTCGAGGGGTGTTTCGCCGTCGAAGATCCGGCAGAAGGTCGGGCGATTCGCCGTTAATGCGAGCGGGTGATCGTCGCGCGGCTTGCGGAGAATCTTCGCCAAAACCTCATCGGTGCGCGGTCCGGCGAGGGCGACGACAGCGATGGCCCCCGGCGCCAGCGGCGTGAGCAGCGCCGCGATGGTGGGCTGCTCCTGGGTCATGATGCTTCTTCAAACGGCGCGAAGTGGCGGCGATAGGCGAGGGCGATGCCGCGGATGCACAAGTCGGGCACGACATTGTCGATGAACTCGCACTGCGACTGCACCAGTTCAGCGTTTCCGCCGGTGACGACAAGTTGCGGCCAACTGCCGAGCTGGGTCGCGTAGCGCTCGGTAATCTCGCGGAGCGCGCCGACGGCTCCGTAAATCACGCCATTGCGGATGCACTGCTCGGTCGTCGCGCCATACGTCGCGCCGGTCGGCTCGATCACGACTTCGGGTAGTGCAGCGGTTCCTTCGTGCAGGGCGTGGGCGGACAGGGCCAGACCGGGGAGAATGGCGCCGCCCATGAATACGCCCTCGTCATTGACGCAGTCGATGGTGATGGCGGTGCCAAAGCTGGCGACGGCGCAGGCGCGGCCGATGACGTCATAGGCGGCGGCGGCGGAGCAGACGCGGTCGACGCCGACGGTCTCGGGGGCCTCGACGGCGAGCGACATGGGGCGGTGGAGTTCATCGCCGACGGCCAGGAGCGGCGCGTCGTCATAACGCTCCTCCAATCGGCCGCGGAGTTCGGCAAGGACATCGGGCACGACAGAGGCGGCGGCGACGGCCTTGCGGCGATCGTCGGGCAGAGCATCCCAGGCTTCGTCGGCGTGGTGGATCATCGCGTCGAACTGGTCGCGGGCAAAGCGGTGATTCGTGCGGATGGAGTTGCCGACGGCGGTGGCGACGGAGACGTGCGAGTTGCCGATCTCAAAGATCAGCAGACTGGCGGCGGAACGGGGGTCCTGCAAGACTTCGGCGTCGTCCATGGGGCTCCTCAGAAGTGCGCGGATTATAGCGAAAGGAAACGCCAATACACCAACCACGGAGCCGCGTTGACGGCATTTCATGGCGAGGGTACGGTGAAGCAGATCGAAAGCGATCCTATTGCAATGAGCGAATTCCCGCACAACCTTTGGGCGCCGTGGCGGATGGAGTACATCCGTTCGCTCTCCGGCGACAAGCCCGGGGGATGTTTTTTCTGCGAGTACCGGGATGCGGCGGCGGCCGATGCGGCGAACCATGTCCTGTGGCGCACGGCGGAAACGATGGTGGTGATGAACCGGTTTCCGTACACCAACGGGCATTTGCTCGTTGCGCCGCTCGCGCACAAGGCTGATTTTGCGGATCTCGGCGACGGACCGCTGGGGGACTTGTGGAAGCAGACGCGCGACGCCAAGAGCCTCCTGGCGCAGGCCGTCGGGGCGCAGGGATTCAACATCGGGATCAACTTCGGCTTGTGCGCCGGGGCGGGGGTGCCGGATCATTTACATGTCCACGTTGTGCCGCGCTGGAATGGCGATACGAATTTCATGGCGGTGCTGGGGGATGTGCGGGTGATCCCTGAGGGACTGGACAAGATGTACGTACGCTTGAAAGAAGCGGCGGGGAACATGGGACTGCCTTCCAAATAGCGAATGGCGAATAGCGAATGGCGAAAGTGGAGGAGAAACCCAATGGATCGCTCGCACGCTATGCCGTAGGCGATGAACAATCGCGCGGGCGGGCGCAGGGGGATCCGTATGCGGGCGGGCAAGGGCCATTTGAGGTGGATCGGCAGCGGATTATCAACTGCATGGCGTTTCGACGGCTCGGGCACAAGACGCAGGTCTTTGTGACCGGCGTGGGGGATCATTTCCGCACGCGGCTGACGCATACGCTGGAAGTCGTCGCCCAGGCACAGCGTCTGGCGGGACTGCTGTCACTGAATGGGCGGCTGGCCGGGGCGATCGCGCTGGCGCACGACCTGGGGCATGCGCCGTTTGGTCATGCGGGGGAGAAGGCGCTGGCGGAGTTGATGACTGCGCACGGCGGGTTCGAGCACAATCTGCAATCGCTGCGCGTTGTCGATTATCTCGAACACCCTTACCCGGACTTTCGCGGGCTTAATTTGTCTTTTGAAGTCCGCGAGTCGCTGATTAAACACCAGACCTGGTACGACAGGCCGGATCGCGGCGGCGCGCGGGATGAATCGACGCGAATGCTGGTGGAGAGCGGGCCAAAGGCGTCGCTGGAAGGTCAGATCGTGGACTTGGCGGACCCGATCGCCTATACGCTGCATGACATCGAGGACGGACTGGGGCAGGGCGTGCTGACGGAGGCCGCGCTCGCGCAGAGCGCGATCTGGAAGACGGCGGCGGAGGCGGTGAGACGGGCCCATCCCGATGTGCCCCTGCATTCGATACGCCGACCAATCCTGGATCGCATCGCGGCGCACCTGGCGGAGGATGCGGCCGCAGAAAGCGCGCGACGGATCGCGGAGGACGGAGTGAAGAGCGCGGACGATGTGCGACGCTGCGATCGGGAACTGATCGCCTTCTCAACGCAGACTCAAACCGGCATGGAGGAACTGGGGCGACTGCTTCTCGAATCGGTTTATCGAACGTATACGGTCGTGCGGATGGATTCGAAGGCGCGTCGGCTGATCCGCGACTTGTTCGAGGCCTACATGGCGGAACCGGCGCTGATGCCGGAGCGGTATTCGTCACGCGTGGCGGAGCAAGGTCCGCATCGCGTCATTTGCGACTATATCGCGGGGATGACGGATCGGTATTGCCAGGAGGAGCACCGGCGACTGTTCGCGCCGTTTCACTTCGGCTAGAGACGATCACCACAGAGGCACAGAGACGCAGAGACGACGTATTTTGTGAAGAAAACAAAAGCCTCCTCGTCCATCCTCTGGGCATCTGTGTCTCTGTGGTTAATTCATAAAGACGTTGCTCAGTCACTTAACGAAAACGGCGTGAAGTCGGTGCGGTGGTCGTAGTAGTCCTCGTTCTCGGCGCGTTTGAGCCAGCCGACGATGGCGTAGGTGATCGGCGTGAAGACGACTTCGACGGAGACCTTGAAGACCCAGTTGAAAAGGACGACCTTGATCATCGTTTCGTCGTCCCAAATCTTGTAAAACGCTATCGGGTAAAAAATCGCACTGTCAACAAACTGGCCGACAAACGTCGAGCCGATCGTCCGCGTCCAGAGCAGCCTGCCCTTCGTCCAGATTTTCATCTTGGCCATGATGTAGCTGTTCGCGAAGTCACCGGCCCAGAAGGCGATGATCGAGCCGACGACGATCCGCCAGGTGTTGCCGAAGACGGTTTCGAGGGCGGGCTGGATCGTCTTGTTGAACGGCTCGGCGGGGTCGGCAGGGAAGTGGATGACGAAGAGGCCCATGATGGTCGCGAAAATCATGGCCCCGAATCCGGCCCAGATGACCTTGCGGGTGCGGGCGTAGCCATATACCTCGGTCAGGATGTCGCCGAAGATGTAGCTGATGGGGAAAAAGAGGTTGCCCGCGCCGAACGTAATGCCGAACAGGACGCACGTCTTGCCGGGACCGATCAGGTTGGAGCAGAGCAGGACCGTGACGAACGCGGCCATGACGAGGTCGTAGTATTTGTAATGGCGGGGGTTGGCGGCGACCGGCTTGGATGTGTAATCGAGAGGCGGCGGGGACTTGGGCATGGCGGATATTCAAGCCTCTCGTGCGCGGTGGCGTCAATCGACATAATCAGGGCCATCAGAGGACCATCGACAATGATTTCGATCGTGGCGGGACATGCCGAACCTCAGCTCTTGCAGACCAAGGTCCTCTTTTTGGAGTACATCGCCGCGCTCGGGTTTCATCTGACGTTTCAGGACGTCGATCAGGAGATGGCGGAGTTGCCGGGAAGGTATGCGCCGCCGGAGGGGCGAATCCTGATCGCCGAACTCGACGGTGAGGTCGCCGGGTGCGTGGCGATGAAGAAGCTGCGGGAGGACGTCTGCGAGATGAAGCGGTTCTATGTGCGGCCGGGGCTTCGGGGGCACGGGATAGGCCGAAAGCTGGCCGAGGCGATCGTCGCTGAGGCGCGGTCAGCGGGCTATCGGCGGATGTGTCTGGACACGGTGCCGTCGATGCAGGCGGCGATGGCGCTGTACGAATCGCTGGGGTTCAAGGATGGCGAGCCGTACGTGATCAATCCGGTGCCGGGGGCGCGGTTCATGGAGTTAGTGCTATAGCGCGCATCGCAGCAAGGCTGTCGTTACGAGAAGGCCGCGTCGATCAATTCCTTTTGTTCCTGTTTATGAGCGGCCGACGAGCCGGTCGCGGGACTGGCGGAGGCCGGGCGATGGATGCCGGAGAACGGAAAGCGGCCCAGCAGATTGCCTTTGAACAGGCGGCTGAGAAACGGCCAGGCCCCCATGTTTTCCGGCTCTTCCTGGACCCATAGGGCCGGTGTACCCTGCGCAAAACCCTCCAGCGTCTCTTCCAGGAATTCGTTCCGCCAGGGATAGAACTGCTCGATGCGGACAATCGCAACGTCGTCGCGCTTCAAGGCATCGCGCTTCGCGACCAGGTCGAAATAGATTTTTCCTGAACAAAGCAAAATCCGTTGTCCCTTCTTCGGCGGGCATTTGTCGTCGGGGATGATCCGATGAAACCCCCCGTCGGATAGGTCGTCCAACGTCGAGACCGCGGCGGGGTGTCGCAGCAGGTTCTTGGGGGTCAGCACGATCAGCGGCTTGCGCCAGGAGCGCAGGACCTGACGGCGCAAGAGATGGAACATCTGTGCCGGGGTGGAGGGCTGTACGACCTGAATGTTGTCCTCGGCCGCGAGCGTGAGCCATCGTTCCAGGCGCGCGGAAGAATGCTCGGGGCCCTGGCCGTCGTAACCGTGCGGAAGCAGAAGGACGATACCGCTGAGCCGGCGCCATTTGTCTTCGGCGCTGACGAGGAACTGATCGATGATGACCTGCGCGGCGTTGGCGAAGTCGCCGAACTGCGCCTCCCACAGGACCAGCGCCTCGGGGTAGTCGAGGCTATATCCATAATCGAAGCCGAGGACGGCTGCCTCCGAGAGGGGACTGTTGTAGACTTCCACCGGGGCCTGTTTCTCGGCAAGATTGCGAAGCGGCACATAGGCTTCGCCGGTCTCATGGTCGTAAAGGATGGCGTGGCGATGTCCGAACGTGCCGCGGGCGGAATCCTGGCCGGTCAGTCGAATGGGAACCCCATCCATTGCTAAGGTTGCGAGCGCCAGCACCTCAGCAGCGGACCAGTCGAGCGGGATCTTACCAGCGGCCATGTCCTCGCGCTTCTTCACGAAGCGATCGAGCATGGGATGGCGCTGAAAACCATCCGGCACGTTGTTAAGCCGGCGCAGCAAATCTGTAAGGCGCTTTCGGTCGACACTCGTATCGACGTCGTCCACTTGCGCTTCAGGACCGCCGCGATAGCCCGCCCAGATTCCCCTGGGCTCCAAATCAGGCGGCTGATATTCCTCGCTGCGGGCGAGAGCGAGCGCTTCCGACAGGGACTCGCGGAAGCGCACGGCGACGTCTTCGGCCTCCTCCGCGCTGAGCTTCCCGAGCTGCAGGAGATGGCCCAGATAACCCTCCCGAACGCCCTGACGCTCGCGGACGGCGCGATACATGACCGGCTGCGTAAAGGATGGCTCGTCCAATTCGTTGTGACCGTGGCGACGGTAGCCGTACATGTCGATCACCACGTCCTTGCGAAAAGTCTGCCGGAAGTCCATCGCCACGTTGACCACAAAGGCGACGGCCTCGGGGTCCTCGCCGTTGACGTGGAAGATCGGGATCTGCAGCATCTTGGCGACGTCGGTGGCGTAAAGACTGGACCGGCCCTCTTGCGGCGGCGTCGTGAATCCGATCTGGTTGTTGATGACGACGTGCAGCGTCCCGCCGACCATGTATCCGGGCAGCTCGCTGAGATTGAGCGTCTCCTGCACGATCCCCTCGCCGGCCATGGCCGCGTCGCCGTGCAGGAGCAGCGCCATCCCGCGCCGCCGCTCGACGTCCCCGACGCGATCCTGCTTGGCCCGCATCCGACCGGTCGCGACGGGATTGATGAACTCAAGATGGCTGGGATTGAAGCAGAGCGAGAGGTGGACCTGCCGGCCCGACGGGGACGTCCAGTCCGTGCTGTACCCGAGGTGGTATTTGACGTCCCCAGCGCCGAGTCGCGTGGCGGGGTCGCGATCCTCAAATTCGTGGAAGATGTCGGCCGCGCACTTGCCCATCAGGTTCGCCTGCACGTTGAGGCGGCCGCGATGGGCCATGCCGATGACAATCTCGCGGACGCCCTGTTCGGAGGCGCGCTCGATCGCCGATTCAAGCAGGGGGATAAGCGTCTCGCAGCCCTCCAGTGAAAACGTCTTGGCCCCGACGAACTTCTTCTGCAGCGACTCCTCGAACACGACCGCCCGCGTCAGGGCCGAGAGGATCCTCAGCTGCTCCTCGCGGGTGAGTTCCAGTCTGCCCTCGGCGCCTTCCATCCGCTCCTGAATCCAGTGGCGGATATCCAGGTCGTCAATGTGCATGAACTGCACGCCGATCGAGCGGCAATACGTGTTGCGCATCCTGCTGAGCAGGTCACGAAGCGTTCGCAGCGGCGGCCCGGCGATAGTCCGACTGGACACCTGCCGATCCATGTCCGCTTCGCCGAGTCCGTAATACTCTGGCGCGAGTTCCGGATGCGCCGGCCGCGGCAGGTTGAGCGGATCGATCCGCGCCATCGTGTGCCCGCGCACCCGGTACGCCCGGATGAGCTGATCGACGCGGTCCTGCAGCACCGCGGCCTCGGTGGCGGCCGGCGCGGATGGCCGCGCGGGCCCTTCGCTCGACTCCGCGGACGCGGGCCGCTCGCCGTTGTTCTCGAAGTCTCGAAAATACGCCTGCCAGGAGTCCGAGACCGACTGCGGGTCGGCGCGGTAGTCCTCCCACAGGCGCGCGACAAAGGCGGCATTGAGGAGGCTCAGGTCGTTTAGTCCGGTGGGTTCCTGGCTCATGCCATCTTTTCAATGACGGTGTGTTCGTCGAGCACCAGATCGGTCAGGCTGCCATCGCCCTCCTCGATCCTAAGTCGCAGGAGCGGATATTCGCCCGAGGGACTGGTGGCGAAGTCGTTTTGGAGTGCGGAGCTGGGTTCAACGTAACAGTCCACCAGCTTGCCCTCCACGGTTGAAGTCCAGGTTCCGAGGGAGGGACTGCCGATCGTTTCGTGAATGCGAAGCGGCGTACCCTTGGGAAGGTCGGTGAGGAGCATGACGCACTCTCCTTAACCCGACGTAATCGCGCGTGTCACCCTTGTCCCGGTCCGACGGGATGATAGGCCCCAACGATCGCCTGCGTCATTTCGGCCCCTTCCGTCCACGACCCTACGCCGGATCCAAACTGCTCTTCGGCCCATAGATCGTTTTGACGATCCGCGTCGGACCGTTGTCCGGGATGATAAAGATGTACATGTCCTGATACCGGTTGGGCGCCTTTCCCGTCCCGCCAAACCGCTTGTACAGCTCGTCGTTGATGCCCGTTGTGCCCAGCATGGTCGAGCCGACGTTTCCGACGAACAGCACGGTCTGTCCGGCGTAGTTCGCGAGGATGTCGTCGGCGACGGCCGCCGCGAAAGCTCCGGTGCTGCCGTACGACGCGTTGTTCCAATGCTTGATTTCGATTCCCAGATGCGCGGCGATCGGCTCCACCGTCTGCATATTGCGGATCAGCTCCGGCGAGAAGATCGCCGTCACGCCGTGCTCGCTCAACACCTCTTTCAGCACCTGGGCCCGCGCCTGTCCCTCGGCGTTCAGCGGCGGGTCCGCCCCGGGGTCACGCTCGGCGTGGCGGATGAGAATGAGCGTCGTGGTCGTGCCCGGCGGCGAATTGGCGAAGCTGATCAGGTTGAGCACGTCGCAGCTCGTGGAGGCGACCGACAGACTGGCGGCGACAAGCACGACAAAAACAAACCGGCGTTGACCCAGGCACATGTCAGAACCCTCCGAGAAATCGATTAGTGGTAAAGACGCTCCGCTAACGGCTATTATGTACGCGAGGACCCGCGGGCGCGAAGCCCCGCCCCATCGCGGCGATCCCGGAGGGCAATGGCCAATGAAACGCAAGGAATATGAAAAAGAACTCCGCAGACTCCAGGCCGAGCTTTGCACCCTCCAGGAATGGATCAAGCACAAGGGCCTCCGCGTGGTCATCGTCTTCGAGGGCCGCGACGCCGCCGGCAAGGGCGGCACGATCCGGGCCATCACCGAGCGCGTCAGTCCCCGCGTTTTTCGCGTGGTCGCCCTGCCGGCCCCGAGCGAGCGCGAGAAGAGCCAACTTTACATCCAGCGCTACATCCCGCACTTCCCCGCCGCGGGCGAGGTCGTGATCTTCGATCGAAGCTGGTACAACCGCGCCGGCGTCGAGAAGGTCATGGGCTTCTGCACCCCGGAGCAATGCGAGCGCTTCCTGGAGTTGTGCCCGATGTTTGAAAAGCACGTCGTCGATGGCGGCGTCCAGTTAATCAAATACTGGCTGGAGGTCGGCGACGACGAGCAAAAGCGCCGCTTCGAGGCCCGGCTGGATGACCCGATCCGCCAGTGGAAGCTGAGCAACATGGACCTGCCATCGCGCGAAAAGTGGTACGACTATTCACGGGCCCGCGACGAGATGCTGGAGGCTACGGACACAAAATTCGCCCCGTGGCATATCCTGCGCTCCGACGACAAGCGCCAGGCCCGGCTGAACTGTATCACGCACCTGCTCAGCCTGATTCCCTACAAGGAAGTAGCCCGCGAAAAAGTATCGCTACCCAAGCGATCTGAAAAGCACGCGTACGACGATCAAGCATCACTCAAGGGGCGGCGCTTCATTCCGGAAGTTTTTTAGAGACGATTTCGCAAGTCCCCGGTCTCCGAGTATGGGCTGGGCCTTCCCCTTGACACCCTGACAGGCCGCCATTGTAATTCCATCAGGAGCGAGGATTACTTCAAGAGCTTGTTCCACCACTCGCCAGGAACCGCCTTTGCGACCGCCGCTCCGAGGTGGACATCTCATGGCGGCAACTCTTCCCCGGGTCCGATCCTGCCTCCTATTGATGACTTTTATGGTCGGCAGCGCAGGCTGCGAAGGTAAGCCGGCGCCCGCCGCGGCAATGCCCGCCGAAGTGACCGTCTGCCAGCCCCTGCAACGCCAGATCACTGACGCCGTCGAGTACACCGGCACGACGTCCGCGCCCGAATCGGCGGACGTCCGCGCCCGCGTAACGGGATTTCTGGAGAAGGTCCTTTTCGAACCGCGCGCCCGCGTCAATGCCGGTGACCCCATTTTCGAAATCGACGCGCGGCCCTTCAAAGCGGCCCTGGAGCGCGCCGAGGCGGACGTGAAGGCCAACGAGGCGCAGCTCGTCAAGGCCGAGTTCGACGCCGAGCGGATTATCGAACTGCAGGAGAAAGGCGTGGCGTCGCCCAGCGAGTTCACCAAGGAGATCGCCAATCGCGATATGGTTCGCGCCTCCCTGGCCGCGTCCAAGGCGATCGCGGAGCAGGCCGCCCTTGAGTATTCCTGGTGCAAGGTCACGGCCCCGATTACCGGGCGGATCAGCCGCAACTACATCGACACCGGCAACATCGTCACGGCGGACCAAACGGTCCTGGCGCGGATCACGAACGACGATTCACTTTTCGCCTATTTCAATTGCAGCGAGCGCGATGTTCTGACGCTCCGTGAGTGGGCCCGAAAGGAGTACGTCGGCGACGGCGGTTCTCCAACCTCCATGCCGGAGATCCGCCAGGTAAAATGGCCGATGTACCTCGGCTTGATGACCGAGGAAGGCTTTCCGCACGTCGGCGTCATGGACTACACGTCCCCCGAGGTAGACGCCTCGACCGGGACGCTTCAGGTTCGTGGAGTCTTTCCTAATTCTAACAACATATTGATCCCCGGCTTGTTCGTTCGGCTGCGTCTCCCGATCGGGAAACCCTATCCCGCGACGGTCGTCCCGGAACGCGTCCTGGGTTCGGACCAGGGGCAACGGTACCTGTTCGTGGTCAATGCCAAGAACGTCGTGGAGTACCGCCCCGTGGCGGTCGGGACGCTTGATGCCGGTCTGCGCGTAATTACACAGGGTATCAGCGATAGCGATTGGGTCATCGTCAGCGGCATGCAGCGCGTGCGGCCCGGCGCGTCGGTCAATGCCCAGCGCGTCCCCATGGAATCGGTGTTGAAACCCGGCACGGCGGGAACAGCCGCGACGACGCAAACCGCGGAGCGCATCGAATCGCGGGGTGATACGCAACTGTGAGCCACGCTGTCCATTTGGCGTAGAGCGGCCGCCCTCGGCTGCTCTGCCGGAGCCTTTTCTTGATCTCCCGTTTCTTCATCGATCGCCCCGTCTTCGCGGCCGTGACATCGATTGTCATTACGATCGCGGGCGGCGTCTCGCTTTTGGTCCTGCCGGTCGCGCAATACCCGGAGATTACGCCGCCGACGGTGCAAGTGACCTGCACGTATCCGGGCGCCAACGCGAACGTCGTCACGGAGACCGTCGCGGCCCCTATCGAGCAACAGGTCAACGGCGTGGAGGACATGCTCTACATGTCGTCCATCTGCACGAATGACGGCGCCTACACCCTCACCGTGACCTTCAAACTGGGCGTGGACCTGAACATGGCCCAGGTGCTCGTGCAGAACCGCGTCTCCATGGCCCTGCCGACACTGCCGGACGTGGTCAAGGCGACCGGCGTAACCACCAAGAAGAAGTCGCCGAACATTCTGCTGGTCGTCAACCTCTTCTCACCGGACCGCCGCTACGACCAGCTTTACATCAGCAATTACGCGACGATCCAGATCAAGGACGAATTGGCCCGCCTGTCCGGCGTCGGCGATGTGTCCTACCTGGGCCAGCAGGACTACAGCATGCGCGTCTGGCTGGACCCGGAGCGCATGGCGGCCCGCGATCTCACCGCAACGGACGTGGTCAACGCAGTCCAAGAACAGAACGTGCAGGTCGCCGCCGGCCAGATCGGCCAGCCGCCCATCCCCGCCGGACAGGATTTTCAGTACACGATGAGCACGCTGGGACGCCTGACGGAGACGGATCAGTTTGCCGACATCATCGTGAAAACTGGGCAAAAGGGAGAAGTCGTCCGCCTGCGCGACGTTGGAAGGATCGAACTCGGCGCCAAGAATCAGGACCAGTCCTGCACCCTGGACGGCGGACCGGCGGTGGGTTTGGCGATCTTTCAACTACCGGGTTCCAACGCCCTGGCGACCGCCGATGGTATCCGCGAAAAGATGGAGGAGCTCAAGAAGCGGTTTCCCGCCGGGATGGATTATGCCATTGTCTACGACACGACCCCCTTCATCGACGAGTCGATTCACGAAGTCTTCAAGGCCCTCCGCGACGCGATCATCCTGGTCGCCATCGTCATCCTCGTGTTCCTCCAGAGCTGGCGCTCGACCGCCATCGCGCTGATCGCCATCCCCGTCTCCTTGGTGGGCACATTTGCCGTCATGGCCGTGCTGGGCTTCAGCCTGAACAATCTTTCGCTGTTCGGCATCGTCCTGGCCGTGGGAATCGTCGTGGATGATGCGATTGTGGTCGTCGAGAACGTCGAGCGCTGGATCGAGCAGGGCCTGTCGCCGAAGGAAGCGGCCTACAAGTCGATGGACGAAGTGACCGTCGCCGTCATCGCCATCGCCTTCGGGCTCAGCGCGATTTTCATCCCGACCGCGTTCCTGTCCGGCATCACGGGGCAGTTCTTCCGTCAGTTCGCCCTGACCATCGCGACGTCCACGCTGATCTCGGCCTTCAATTCGCTGACCCTGAGCCCGGCTTTGGCGGCCCTGATGCTCAAGCCGCATGGGGCCAAGAAGGATCCCTTCGCCCGGCTGCTTGATCTCTCGCTCGGCTGGTTTTTCCGGGGTTTCAACAAGCTGTTTAATCGGTGTACCGAGGTCTATGGCCGGATGGTCACCCTTTGCCTCCGCGGCGCGGCGGCTGCCATGCTGGTCTACGTCGGCCTGCTGGGGTTGACCTATTTCGGCTTCATGAAGATCCCCATGGGATTTATTCCGCAGCAGGACAAGGGCTACGCCCTGATTAACATCCAGCTTCCGGACGCGGCGTCACTGGAACGCACCCAAGCCGTCCTGGCGCAGGTGAATGACGTGGTCCTCAAGACGGCGGGTGTCAAGCACACGATGGGGATCGCCGGTCAGTCCTTTCTGCTGAACGCGAATGGGTCCAACTTCGCGTCCATGTTCGCGGTCTTTGATGAATTCGAGCATCGTCACGATCCCGGCGTTGGGGCTCCTGCCATCATCCAGAAAATCAAACGGGAATGTGACCGGCTCATCCCGGACGCCGTCGTATCGGTGTTCGGCGCGCCGCCCGTGGACGGCCTCGGCACGGCGGGCGGATTCAAGTGCATGGTCCAGGATCGCGGCGATCTGGGACTGGAAATGCTCCAGGGGCAAACGGACAACTTCGCGGCGAAGGGGAGCCAATTGCCGGGGATGCTGGGGATGTTCTCCATGTTCCGCGCCAATACACCGCAGGTCTATGTCGACGTCGATCGCACGAAGTGCAAGACGCTGGGCGTTCCATTGAACGACGTCTTTCAAACGCTGCAGGTCTTCATGGGCGGCTATTACGTCAACGACTTCAACCGCTTCGGCCGGACGTGGCAGGTCAACCTGCAGGCCGAGCCGCGCTTCCGGGCAACCGTTGAGAGTATTCGTGCGCTAAAGGTGCGGAATCCGGCCGGCGAATCCGTGCCACTCTCAACGGTCGCCAAGATCGACGACATGACCGGGCCGGTCATGATCACGCGCTACAACATGTATCCGGCAACGGCGGTCAACGGCGCAACGCTGCCGGGCGTCAGCACGGGCGAGGCGATTGCCATGGTGGACGACTTGGCGAAAAGCGAATTGCCGGCGGCGATGAAGCTCGAATGGACGGAATTGACGTACATGCAGCTCCTGGCCGGCAACACGGCAATCTTGATCTTCCCGCTCTGCCTTCTGTTTGTGTTTCTGACCCACGCGGCTGAATACGAAAGCTGGCTGCTGCCGCTGGCCATCATCATGATCGTGCCCATGAGCATCTTGTGCGCCTTGGGCGGCGTGTGGGCCCGCGGGATGGACAACAACCTGTTCACGCAAATTGGGTTCGTCGTCCTCGCGGGTCTGGCGTGCAAGAATGCCGTCTTGATCGTCGAATTCGCCAAACAGAAACACGAGGAAGGCGACAACCGGTTCGAAGCCGCCCTCGGGGCGTCCAAACTGCGCTTGCGGCCGATTGTCATGACCAGCTTTGCTTTCATCCTCGGCGTGCTCCCGCTCTATGTGGCCAAAGGCGCCGGCGCGGAGATGCGCCAGACGCTCGGCACGACGGTGTTCTGCGGCATGCTCGGCGTCACGTTCTTCGGGATTTTCCTCACGCCCGTGTTCTATTACCTGCTGCAATGGTTCGCCGATCGCCGCGAATCCGCTCACCAGAGCGTCTCCTCTCCGGCAACCCACGGGGCCCATCACGTCGAGACCCCGATCGAAGCCTAACGCGCTTCCGAGTCAATGAACGACCGGCCCCGCGGACTCATGATGGCGGGCGTCTGGGGGCAGTACGTCGCGTCCCGTCCATCGGCGGATCACCGTGAAGAAGACCGGCGTAAGGAACAAGCCGAAATTCGTCACGCCCAACATGCCGAAAACGACGACCGTTCCCAGCGCCTGGCGCATCTCCGCGCCGGCGCCCCGGGCGAATAAAAGCGGAATCACCCCGAAAATAAACGCGAACGAGGTCATGAGGATCGGCCGCAGTCGCAGGTGCGCGGCTTCGATCGCCGCCTCAAAGCTGTTGGCGCCTTTTTCCTGCTGCTGTTTCGCGAACTCCACGATGAGGACGGCGTTTTTCGCACTGAGTCCCGCGAGGACGACGAACCCGATCTGCGTGAAGATGTTGTTGTCCTGTCCGAGCAGCCAGACCCCGGCGATTCCGGAGAGCAGGCACATGGGGACGATCAGAATGATCGCCGTCGAGAGTGCGAAGCTCTCATATTCCGCGGAGTGCACCAGCCAGACGAAGAAAACGCACAGAGGAAATATAAACAGCGCGGTATTGCCCGCCAGCTTTTCCTGGTAGGACAGTTCCGTCCATTCGTAGGAGTAGCCCGACGGAAGCGTCTGACGGGCGAGAACCTCCATGATGGCAATGGCCTGTCCGCTGCTGACGCCCGGAGCGGTGTTCCCCAGAATGTCGGCGGACTGGTACAGGTTGTAACGGTTGATCCGATCGGGCCCGATGATGTCCTTCAGGTTCGCGACGGCGCCGAGCGGGACCATCTTTCCGGCACGGTTGCGCGTCTTGAGTTGGGAAACCGCCGCGACGGTCGCGCGGAACGGGGCGTCCGCCTGTGCCTTGACGCGATAGGTGCGGCCGAGGTAATTGAAGTCGTTGATGTAGAGACTGCCGAGGTACACCTGCAACGTCTGGAAGACGTCGGTGACCTGCACGTCCTGTTTCTTGACCTTGGCGCGGTCGACGTCGGCATAAAGCTGCGGCACATTCGACCGAAAGGTCGTGAACACCGAAGTGAGTTGAGGATTTTTCCGCGCCTCGGCGATCAGTCGTTCGGTCACGGTCTGCAATTGTTGAGGCGTGGCGCGACCGGTATGGTCCTGGACCTGCATCTTGAAACCGCCGGCGTTGCCGATCCCGCGAACCGGCGGCGGCGGAATCACCAAGGCGAGCCCATCCTGAATCTGCGAGAACTCGCGCATCATCTTCGCGGCGATGGCGTCGGCGGATTTCTCCGAGTGCGCCCCGCGATTTTCGAAATAGTCCAGATTGACGAAGATTGTTCCGGCATTGGTCTGGTTCGTGCTATTGAGAATTGAAAAGCCGGAAATGGCGGCCGTCGCCCTTACGCCAGGGATACCCCGCGTAATATCCGCGAGCCGGCCCATGACTTTTTCCGTTCGGTCGATCGTGGCCGCGTCGGGCATTTGCAAGGCGACGATGAGATATCCCTGGTCTTGGGCTGGAATGAACCCGGTGGGAACCGACTTGAAGCCCCAACCCGTCAGGACGAGAAGCCCCGCGTACACCAGTAGCGCCATCGCCGATACGCGCACGACGCGGCGCAGGACGTTCGCATAAGTCCGGGCCCCCGCCTCAAAACTCCTGTTGAAGATTCTGAAAAACCAGCCAAGCAGTGCGTCGAGAAGCCGAGTGAACCAATCCCTCGAATGGCGCGGCCGCAACAAGATGGCGGCCAGCGCCGGACTAAGCGTGAGTGAATTGAAGGCCGAAAGCAGCGTCGAAAATGAAATCGTCAGAGCAAACTGGCGATAAAACTGCCCGGTAATCCCGCTGATGAATGCGACCGGAATGAAGACGGCCGACAATCCGAAGGCGATGGCGATCACTGCGTTCGTCACCTCGTCCATAGCCTTGTAGGCTGCGTCGCGAGGCGAATATCCTTTTTCGATCCAGCGCTCGATATTCTCGACCACGACAATGGCATCGTCGACGACGATTCCGATCGCCAGCACGATTCCAAAAAGCGACAGATTGTTGATGGAAAACCCGAAGGCCCACATGACGCCGAAGGCCCCGATCAGCGAGACGGGGATGGCCAGCAGGGGAATGAGAGCTGCCCGCCAATTCTGTAAAAAGACAAGCACGACAATGACAACGAGTCCGACGGCTTCGAAAAGGGTCCTGACCACGTCCTTGATGCTCGTTCGGACGAACACGGTGCTGTCATAGGGGTAGGCGTAATCCATTCCCTCGGGAAAAGTGCGTTTCAACTCCTCCATCTTGGCGTAAATGGCGCTGGCTGTTTCCAGCGCGTTGGAGCCGGGGAGTTGAAAAATCGGAATTCCGACCGACGGCTTGCCGTTATAGGCGATCGACGAGCTGTAGTCGGCCGCGCCCAACTCCACACGAGCGATGTCGCGCACGCGCGTGACCCGTCCGTCATCACCCGTCTTGACCACGATGTCTTCGAATTGCTCGGGTTCGATGAGCCGACCCTGCGCGGTCACGGTGTATTGAAAACGGGTCGTTTCGGGCGGGAGCGGCGGACCGCCGACGATTCCGGCGGCGACCTGGACGTTCTGTTCCTGCACCGCCTTGATCACGTCGCCCGCGGTCAGGCTGCGCGACGCCAATGCTTGTGGATCAAGCCACAGGCGCATGGAGTAATCGCGCGCGCCGAAGATAAAGAGATCGCCCACGCCCGGCAGTCGGGCGAGTTCGTCGCGAACCTGCAGCGTGGCGTAGTTGCTCAGATACAGCGTGTCGTAACGGTTGTCCGGGGAATACAGCGCGACAACGAGCGTGATGTCCGGCGACGCCTTTCGCACAACGATTCCCAGGCGCCGCACGTCTTCCGGCAGGATGGGTTCGGCAATGGACACGCGGTTTTGGACCTGCACCTGGGCGATGTCCAGGTCCGTGCCGAGCTTAAAGGTGACCGTGAGACGGTAATTTCCGTCATTCGAACTCTGGCTCGACATGTACAACATGTGTTCGACGCCGTTGACCTGCTGTTCAATGGGCGTCGCAACCGTCTCCGTGACCACCTTGGCGCTCGCGCCGGGGTAACTGGCCGTGACCGTAACCGTCGGCGGGACGATCTCCGGATATTGCGCGACCGGCAGGGTGAAGATGGCGAGCCCGCCCACCACCAATATGACGATGGAAAGCACGCTGGCGAAAACGGGGCGATCGATAAAAAAATGCGCGAATCTCATGGCGCAGTTCCCGTCGAGGGGGTCGACGTGGGCGCGGGAGTCGTCGCGGTAGCATCGTCGTCGTAAAACACCCGCGTGGTCGGTCGATCCGGCGATGCCGACTCAAACGCCGTCATCGAAATCTCCGCCTCGTGCGAACTGACTTTCGCACCGGGGCGCGCCTGCATCAGTCCGTTGATGATGATACGATCACTCGCACCAACCCCCGATAGAATCGCCCGCAAGTTTCCAAACAGGGCACCCAGCTTGACCGGGCGCGGTTGAACCACATCATCCGGACCGACCGTCATCACCAGCCGTTGGTCCTGGTCGGCGACGATCGCTTCGTCGGGGACCAGGACCGCCTGGTACTTACCGCTTCCGGGGATCCGGATGCGGCCGAAGAACCCCGGCAGGAGGTAGCCTTTGGGATTCTTAAAAACGCCTCGGCCCTGAATCGTTCCCGTGGTCGGATCGATCCGGTTATCGACGAAATCGATGTACCCTTCATGGGGAAAGTTCGTCTCGTCGGTCAATTGCAGAAAACAGGGTATGTATGCATCGCGCGCGCTCGTGCGCGTCCCCTCGCGCGACATGCGTTGATACTTGAGGACCGAACGTTCATCGGCGTCTACATAGCAATAGATGGGATCGATGGATGCGATCGTGGTCAACAGCGTTCCCGTGCCGCTTCCGCCGGTGATCAGGTTCCCCTCGGTGACGAGTTTTCGGCTTATTCGGCCGGCGATGGGCGCCGTGACCCGGCACCACTCGACGTTCAAGCGCGCCGACTCAACGTTCGCCTTGGCTGCCGATAGCAGCGCCTCTGCTTCTTTGAGTCTGGCAGCCGCCGTGTCGTATTCCGTGCGCGAGCGAGAATCTTTGGGTATGCCCTCGATCCGGTCGAAGTCGACTTTCGCCAAATCCACCTGCGCGGCGGCCTGGGCTTCCGCCGCGATTTTGGCATCCAGATCTGCCTGGAACGGCCGAACATCAAGCTCGACCAGCAGATCGCCCTCCTTCACGATCCCGCCTTCCTGAAAATGGGAGTACATGATCAATCCGCTGACGCGCGCACGAACCTCGACGAAGTCCACGGCGTCGAGATATCCCGTGTATTCGTCCCATTCGATGACTGTTCGCTCGACCGGCCTGGCGACCGTCACCGCCGGCGGGGGTGGCACAGGAGAATCCTTCTTGCGGCAGTTCCCCGATGCCGTCAGCAGTGCCCATGCCGCCAGAGATACGCAAATGCGATTCACGTTGAGGCTCCTAATCCCGCCCGCATTTGTGCCGTAGCATAGCGAGGGTCCGGCAGTCGAGCGAACGCCTTACGCGATTCGCTGAATGACGTCGCTCGCGGAAAATCGAACCTTCGGCAACAGTGCATATTTGTCGTCCGCCGCGCGATACCCTGCCGTCGCGACGACCTGTGCCGCATAGCCATCTTTGGGCAGACGGAGAATCTCGTCGTATTGGGCCGGCTCAATGCCTTCCATCGGACAGGTGTCAATCCCGAGCATCGCCGCCGAAAACATGAAATGGCCCAGTGCGATATAGACTTGTCGCGCCGACCAATCGTTGACGTCAAACCCCGCTCGTGGCGTCGTCAGGCTGCCCACCATCATCTTGCGGAAACCATCCAGCGCGTCGAGCCCCACACCGCGCACCGCGGCGACGCGCGACAGATAACGATCAATATCATCCGCGCTGAGGTTCCGCCGAATCGCGAACACCACGACATGGGACGCATCGGCCACCTGTCGTTGATTCCATGATGCCGCGACGAGCTGGTCTTTGACACGCTGATCGGTGACCACGACGAACCTCCACGGCTGCAATCCGAACGACGAGGGCGTCAGGACCAGCGCCTGTTCCAGCGTCCGCCAATCCTCCGGAGAAATCTTCCGCGTGGGGTCAAACTTTTTCACGGCATAACGCCATTGCAGTTGCTTCAAGACAATGTCATTGTCCACGGGTTTCATGATAATCCTCGTATTTTACGGGCGGCTAATTCAAATCGAACAACAATATTTCGGCGTCGCTGGCGGCGAGTAACTCGACATCAGACTGGTCAACCACCATCGCACCATCCCCTGCTTGCAGAGACTCTCCATTCAGCGTGGTGCTCCCGCGCAGCACCTGAACCCAGGCGCCCCGGCCCGCGGCCAGGCGATGCCTCGCGCCCTGTCCCGCCCGAAGTGTCGCGGCATGGAGTTCGGCGTCCTGTTGGATTTCGATGGAACCGCCGCGACCGTCCGCAGATGCCAGGAGCGTCAGGGACCCCGCCGCACTCAGCGAGGGAAACTTTCGCTGCTCATATCGCGGCAGCGTGCCCTTCCGATTGGGACGAATCCAAATCTGCATCAGATGCACCGAATCCGTTTTCGAGGGATTGAATTCGCTGTGCAGGATGCCCGTCCCCGCCGACATGTACTGCACCTCGCCCGGCTGAATGATCGAGCCGTTCCCCAGGTTATCCCGATGTTCGAGCGAACCCGAGAGCACATAGGTCAGAATCTCCATGTCGCGATGCGGATGCTCACCAAACCCCTGGCCCGGCCGGACGCGATCCTCGTTGATCACGCGCAGGGACCGGAAACCCATGAACCGCGGGTCGTGGTAATCCGCGAACGAAAACGAGTGGTACGTATCCAGCCAACCGTGATCGAAATGCCCGCGATCGTTGCCTCGTCGTATCGTCATCATGATCGTCAACCCTCAATTCCATCCCGCTCCACATACACTTGTTCAGACAACTAAACGTCGAAAAAAACCTGGTCAACCGGGAGCGGACCTTGCTTTCTCCAACAGCCGCGTGAGCGTCGCCAGTTCCGCGCGGTTCATGTGCCCCAACTGACGCAAATGAACCTCCCGCACCGGCGCTCGAAGCCGATCCACGAGTTTCTGCCCCCGGTCGGTAATTCGCAGAAGGACGACCCGGCGATCCTTCTCCGTCCGCTCCCGGCGGACGAGCTTCTGCCGCACCAGCTTATCGACGAGCCGCGTAATATCCGGCACCGGAGTGATGAGGCGATCCCGAACCTCCAGCACGGGTAGCCCGTCCACGCCCCCCGATTTTTCGCCGGCCAGGATGCGAAGAACGTTGTAATGCGCCCCGCAAAGCCCTTGTGCCCGAAAAAGGGGCTCGAACGCCGCGCCCACCCGGGCCGCCGTCCGAACGAGATTCAGCATCGCCTCCTGCTCCGGCGACTCAAAAGGGTCTCGTTTCTTGATTTCCCGGGCCAACGTCGACATCGCAACGAACTCCTATCCGTCTAAACAACTATACGATAAACAATAATTGTTGCAACACGTATGTGAAAGAAATTGCTAACTAATGACGATTTCACGGTTTACCGGGGCCCGACGAACCCGTGGTCGCGCCGGGGCCATTCACGAACCGCTTTCTTCGCCTTAAGATGCCCCCCATGCGAATCCTCAGCGGTGTCCAACCCTCCGGCAAGCTGCACCTCGGCAACTACTTCGGGGCGATGAAACAGCACATCGAGGCCCAGGAAAAGCACGAGTGCTTTATCTTCATCGCCAACTACCACGCCCTGACGACGATTCAGGACGCCGGGTTGCTCGCCGATCTCACGCGCGACGTGGCCATCGACTACCTCGCCCTCGGGCTCGATCCGAGCAAAGCGTGCCTCTTTCGCCAGAGCGATGTGCCGGAGGTCTGCGAACTGGCCTGGATCCTCTCGACCGTGACAGGCAAAGGCTTGCTCGAACGCGCCGTCAGCTACAAGGACAAGGTGGACAAGGGGCTGCCCGCATCGATGGGCCTTTTCAACTACCCTGTCCTCCAGGCGGCTGACATCCTCATTTACCGCAGCGACGCCGTGCCGGTCGGCAGGGACCAGGTGCAGCACATCGAGATGACCGCCGACATGGCCGGGTATTTCCATAACACCTATAAGTGCGAGGTGTTCACGATCCCCAAGGCGCAGCTCAATGACGCCGCGATCGTTCCGGGCATCGACGGCGAGAAGATGAGCAAGAGCTACGGCAACACGATCGACCTCTTCGACGAGGCCAAGATCGTGCGGCAGAAGATCATGTCCATTAAGACGGACAGCACGCCCGTCGCTGATCCGAAGAACCCGGACACCTGTAATGTCTTCGCGCTCCTGCGGCTCTTTGCCACGCCGGCCGAGACGGCCGAATGGCGCGAGCGTTATCAGAAAGGCGGCATGGGCTACGGCGACGCGAAAAAACGGCTGTCGGAGCTCTTTGAAGAACGCTTCGCCGTCCCGCGGGAGCGGCGGAGAAAGCTGGTGCAGGATGCGGCGCCCGTGGAGGCGATGCTCGCCGACGGCGGCCGCAAGGCGCGGGCCGTGGCCCAGCAGGTGATGGCGGACGTGCGAAAAGCCTGCGGCATAATCACGGCGAAATAACGCCTTAAGCACTTAACTCGCGGCGGTGGTGGGATTCCGGTAAAATTCGAAAAATGCCCGACTACTCCGTCCAAATCGACGTCTACAACGGTCCCCTCGACCTGCTGCTCTACCTCATCCGCCGCGAGGAAGTGGATATCTACGACATCCCCGTCGCGCGGGTTACGGAGCAATATCTCGCCTACGTCGACACGCTCAAGATCATCGATCCCAACATTGCGGGGGACTTTCTCGTCATGGCCGCGACGCTCATGGAAATCAAGAGCCGGATGCTCCTGCCGCACCCGCCCGCCGAGCAGGTCGAGGCCGAGGACCTCTCCGACCCGCGGCTGGAATTGGTCCGCCAACTGCTCGAATACAAGAAGTTCAAGGATGCGTCCCTGGAGTTGGGCTCGGCCGCCGAAATCGCCGCCCAGCGCTGGCCACGCGTCCCCGCGGGCGGGGCGCCTCAGCCGCAAAGCGAGATCGACCTCGAAGAAGTGCAGATCTGGGACCTCGTCGCCGCCTTCAACAAGCTCATGTCGGCCATCGGAGCCGGCGCCACCTCGCACGACGTCGTTTTTGACGACACTCCCATCGCCCTCCACGCCACGGACATCCTCGACCGCATCCAAGGCGAAGGCGGCGAGATGAGCTTCGAGCGCATCTTCGCCGGTCGCACCCGCGCGGAGATGATTGGTCTGTTTCTCGCGCTCCTCGAACTGATGCGCCAGCAGCGCGTCCGCATCACGCAGTCGGAAATCTTCGCCCCGATCATGATCGTCCTGCTCTCGGCCGAACCGATCCAGGTCGGCTCGGAGTGGGAACCGCGGACGGTGCTCGGCGCAACGACGACGCATGATCCGGGGCCCGCGCCGGGCAGTGCCGCCGAGGTGACCGAATCCCCGAAGCTCGAAACGGAGTCGTCCGAAGGGGCTGAAGAGGAAGAGGACGACGAGTCCTTCGCCGAGCTGGATCAGATCAAGACCGACGTCGATATCGACGCGATCCTCCGTGAAGAGCCGCGCGATTCGACAAAGGAAGGGAGCTAACGCATCATGAAGCCGTCAGAGAAACTCGCGTCGCTGGGACTGAAGCTCCCGCAGATGCCCGCCCCGATCGGCTCGTACATCCCGGGCACGCGGTGCGGCGGTCTCGTCCTGACCAGCGGCCAGCTCCCCTTCGTCGACGGCAAACTCACCGCAACCGGCAAGGTAGGGAAGGACCTCACGCTAGAGCAGGCCAACGCCGCGGCCAAGCAGGCCGGTCTCAACGCCCTCTCCATCGCCGCGCAGGCCGCCGGCGGCATCGACAACATCGCCCGCATCGTCCGCCTCGGCGTCTTCGTGAACAGCGCGCCGGGCTTCTTCGACCAGCCGAAGGTCGCCAATGGTGCGAGCGATCTCATGGTCGCGATCTTCGGCGAATCCGGCCGCCACGTCCGCGCCGCGGTCGGGGTCGCCGAACTGCCCATGAACGCGGCGGTGGAAGTAGAGCTGATCGCGGAATTGATCGGCGGGGAGTGACACGGCGGCCCACGTTCACTGGTCTTCATTCCAAGATGTCCCCAACAACACCAAAAGCCGACAACCTCCGCCCGCTCTGGTGGAATGACTCCATCCCGCCTCATGGCGCGCTGGAAATGATCGACCAGACACTCCTGCCCAACCAGGTTGTCACGATTCAGTGCACGAAATTGGAGCAGGTCTGGCAGGCGATCAAGCGGCTTCAAGTCCGCGGGGCGCCGGCGATCGGCGTGGCGGCGGCGTACGGCGTCGTCGTCGGCTGCGGTGAGGCGGCGCCAAGCGATTCGGCGTGGCTGGTTGCGTTCACCAAAGTCTGCGACCACCTGGCCACCAGTCGCCCGACGGCGGTCAACCTCTTCTGGGCATTGGACCGGATGCGCCGCAAAGCGACGACGCTCGTGGATAAACCGTGGCGCGATGCGCGGGCGGTGTTGCTCGCCGAGGCTCACGCCATCCGCGACGAGGACGCGGCAATGTGCCGGGCGATCGGCGCGGCTGGTCAGCACCTCATCCCCGAGGGTGGCGGCGTGCTCACGCATTGCAACGCCGGCGCGCTGGCCACCAGCGAGTACGGCACGGCCCTGGCCGTCATGTACGCGGCGCAAGAAAAGGGCCGGCGCTTCAAGGCCTACGTCGACGAGACTCGACCGCTTCTGCAAGGCTCGCGACTGACCGCCTGGGAGCTGCAGCGCGCGGGTATCGACACGACGCTCATCTGCGACAACATGGCCGCCGTCGTCATGGCCGAGAAAAAAGCGAACCTTGTGGTGACCGGCGCGGATCGCATCGCCGCCAACGGCGACACCGCCAACAAGATCGGCACCTACGGCGTCGCCGTACTGGCGAACGCGCACGGTATCCCGTTCTACGTCGCCGCGCCAAGTTCGACCTTCGATCTGTCCATCTCCGACGGCTCGAAAATCCCCATCGAGCATCGCGACCCCGCCGAGGTCCGCACCATCGCCGACCGGCCGATCGCCCCTGCGGACGTACCGGTCTACAGCCCGGCGTTCGACGTCACACCCGCCCGGCTGATCGCCGGGATCATCACGGAGCGAGGCCTCATCTCCCCGGTCACGACCGACAGGATTCAACAAGTGATCGGCGGACCGGCAAAGCGCGATAATCCCAGGTAAAACCGGCTATTTATGGGCCTTCCACGGGTAGTTTCGGATCGCCCCGAATCGCGAGAGATCTCCCGAGTCGGCGGTCGTCCCAACCGGCTCCAATTTCCGGACGAAGCGTTGCCAACTCGACGAGGCGGTGGCCTTGAAACGCGGGCCGCGTGGGGGTACGATAAGACGAGTGGTCAGGGAGTGTCCTCCGCGACCGGCCACGGTTGTGCCCCGCCAAACGAACCAACCCAGGGGAAGTGAAAGAGCGAGAACCTACCATGAACCGGCGTGTCAAAATCCTAGGCTTGGCAACGTATCTGACCGTGGGAACGTATCTGACGCAGCTCGGCGGTTGTTTCACCATCGGCGCGAACACGGCCGTCGCTTCGTTCCCGTTTTCGAGTCTCCTCGATGAGAACGAGCTGTTCCTGGGTGTCTTTGCGCCGTGCGGGACGCCGAACTTCGTTATCATCGATGAGAATGGAGCCCAGCAGGGCGAAATCTTCAATCAGGCCGATGACCTGATCTTCTTCTGTCCGGTTAGCGTGGTGGTGCAGACCGGCGGAGGCGACGGCGGCGGTTGACCCGGTCGCCGAAAGAGCATCGCGGGAATGATCGATAGTCCGAACCAAGTGGGAAACGCCATGAAAAATTACAAGTCGATTCGGAAGATCACGCTGGGGCTCACCGTCTTGTTGAGCGGCAGCACGGTCTTTGACAACGGATGTTTCAACACGATCGCCAGCATTAATGTCTGCGGCACGATCCTGACGTTCTGCACGCCGGGCGATCAGCTCAATCTCCTTTTCCCGTATTTGGAAGTGCCCGACTATGCGGCCGATCCATCCTGCACGATCCCGCTGGGCTGCGGGGACGGCGATCTCTTCCCGGACGAATTCACCCCGCCCAACTTCCCCGGCGGCGATGCACCCGATCAGCCGACGGACGATTCCGGCGGTGCCGGCGGCGGGGGCGGTTGATTACCGCGCGGTGATGGCCGCAAGGTCACCAGTCGCGGTTCGACGCCTTTGATCACGATTTCTTTCGCGCTGCGTCATCAGCCATGGCCGACTCCGCGCACCCGGCAACGACTCGACGAGGCGAGTTTCAGGCCCTGAATCGTCGCGCCGCTACGCTTTCCGCTCAAGCGGTTCCGTCCTGGGAATATGGCCCCCTGTGATTTCGGCGTCAGCCCTTCGTCGCCTGCACGACCTCTTTCAGCGTCGTGATCCCCTTGCGGACCTTGTTCCAGCCGTCCTCGCGGAGTTGGATCATGCCGCCCTTCTTCGCCTCGACCGTGATCTTCCCGGAGCTGGCCCGCTGTAATACCAATTCGCGAACGTCATCGTTCACGACCATCAGCTCGAAGATGCCCTTGCGGCCCCGATAGCCCGTATTACGGCACTCCCGGCAACCGCGTCCGCGATAGACCGGCTCGCCCTGGTAGTTGAAGTCCGGTGGCATCTCGATCTTTTCCGGCTTGTAGGCCTCCTTGCAGTCGGGGCAGATGACTCGGACGAGCCGCTGGGCCAACACGGCCTCGACGCTGCTGGCCACGAGAAAGGGCTCGACGCCCATGTCCAGCATGCGCGTGATCGCGCTCGGCGCATCGTTGGTGTGCAGTGTGGAAAGCACCAGGTGACCCGTGAGTGACGCCTGTACCGCCGTCTCCGCCGTCTCCAAGTCGCGAATTTCGCCGACCATGATGACGTCGGGGTCGTGCCGCAGGAAGGAGCGCATCCCTCGGGCGAAGGTCAATCCCGCCTTGATATTCACGCCCACCTGGTTGATGCCGTCCAGATGGTATTCGACCGGGTCCTCGACCGTCAGGCATTTAATCTCTTCCGACACGATGCCGTTGAGCGCGGCGTAAAGCGTCGTCGTCTTACCAGAGCCGGTCGGGCCGGTCACGAGCATGATGCCGTGGGGCTGGCTGATGATGCCCTTGAAAATCTCGAGCATGTCGTCGTCAAAACCGAGGTCGGTCAGCGACAGCAGGATGGACTGCTTGTCGAGGATACGCATGACGACGCCCTCGCCGAACACCATGGGGATGATGCTCACGCGAAGGTCGATCTCGCGGCCCTGCGCCCGAATCTTGAAGCTTCCGTCCTGCGGCAGGCGGCGCTCGGCGATGTTGAGGTTGGAGAGAATCTTGATGCGGCTGATGATCGCGGCCTGAAGCTGCCGAATCTGCGGCGGGACGTTCGTATTCCGCAGAACGCCGTCCACGCGATAGCGAATTTTGAGGTCGTTCTCGAACGGCTCAATGTGCACGTCGCTCGCCCGCTCGTTGATCGCCTCCAGCAGAATTTCGTTCACCAGCTTGATGACGCTGGCGTCCTGGGCCATCTCCGCCAGGTCGCCCGAAGACTCACCGACATCGCTGACAACTTCCAAGCCGTCCTCGTCGATGAGCTGGCTGACCGTGTCGCCGCCGACGCCGAAGTACTTCTTGATGATCTCGTTGATCTCGCTTTCCTTGGCGAGAACGGGTTTGACCTCCAGCCCGCAGAGCATCCGCAACTCGTCGAAGGCGTAAATCTGAAACGGGTCGGGCGTGGCCACCCGCAGCGAGCCGTTCACGCGGTCCAACGGGATCAGCTTGGCTCGATGCACCAGCTTGGACGGCATCTTGCGGAGCAGGTCCACGTTGACCGGCACGTCCGGGCCGACCAGGTCCACGACGTCGAAGTGATATAGCGACCCCAGCGCGGCGAGAACGTTCGTCTCGCTGCAATAACCCATCCGCACGAGCACGCGATCCAGCCGGTCGGTCGGACCGCACTGCTCGTTGGCCGCCTTGAGCTGCTCGGGCGTGAGGATTTTTTTTTCGAGCAGGATGTCGCCGAGATTCACGTCAATGCGCCCTTCATCGAAAAGCCACTTTTCGCCGGCCCGCCCTCCGCCCACCCTGGCTACGGACAGACCCCGACCGTGGTGCATGGAATCTTACCAAGAGCGGGGTAATGGGTTGCATGTCCTGACCGAAACGAAGGCGGACTTTGGGGTGACAGCCCCTATTATCGTGCGAATTCCCCGCAACTCTATCGGGATAAGGGCCGAAGCGATAAGATATTACCGCTGCCTCGGGCGTATGAGCTTACTGCCCTTTTGGGGATCCAAGGCCGTTCAGCATGGAATATCTCAACCAGCTCCTGGACATCTTCCTCCACATCGACCAGCACCTGCACGATCTGTGCACGACCTACGGCGGCTGGACCTATGCCATCCTGTTTCTGGTGATTTTCGCGGAAACCGGACTGGTCGTAACGCCGTTTCTTCCGGGCGATTCTTTGCTCTTCGCCGCTGGGGCCCTGGCGGGAAGAGGCTCGCTCGACGCCATCCTCCTGTTTGTCCTTTTGACGACCTCGGCAATTCTCGGCGACGCTGTCAACTATACGATCGGGAAGTACCTTGGGCCCAAGATCCTCAAGAACGGCAACTCGCGGTTCCTGAAGAAGGAGTACCTCGACAAGACCCACGCCTTCTACGAAAAGTACGGCGGCAAGACGATCATCATCGCCCGCTTCGTGCCCATCGTGCGGACCTTCGCCCCCTTTGTCGCCGGTATTGGCACGATGACCTACCGCCGCTTCTTCGCCTACAACGTGATCGGCGGCGTGGCCTGGGTCGCAAGCTGCGTCTCCGCCGGCTACTTTTTCGGCGGCCTGGAGTTCGTCAAGAAGAATTTCGAGCTGGTCATCCTCGCGATCATCTTCATTTCCATCCTGCCGATGCTGGTCGAGTACCTCAAACACCGTCTCGAAAAGCGCCGCGCACCCAGTGGCGGGTTTCCCGCAGTCGTTGACGACGATCTTGCTGCGGACAATCGCCGCCAGGCCGCCGCCGTATCTCCCCCCACGGATTAGTACCACTGGAAAGTTAATCCGCTTGCTAAATATCGTTCGAAAAGCGGCGTTTGAATTTTTGGCAGCGAACCTCTTAAGAGGCTTCCATCAACTGTCACCGGTCGCCGTTCCCGCAAGAGAATATCCCTGAAGATGCCAGGCCATGCGCCCCGACCCGCGGTACACGCTTGTCAACGACGCGATGAGCAGCACCGCTCCCAGAACAAGAAACGCGCGACGGTGTTCGCGGCGGCCGGCGAGACAATAGAGGGCGCCGAGCAGCGCGAGGGCAGTCGGTTGGACCCATTCGGCCGGCGGGGCCTCGCGGGAGAGCAATTCCGAAATTGCGGCCGCGGGAAGTACGAGCAGGGCGAGCCACCAGAGCGGCGCCGCAAAACTTCGCCAGCGATGCCTGCCGAGCGATTCAGATACGAGGAGCGCGGGGACGGCGAGGGCCGCCAGCACGACCGCCAGGTGCTGCAGGATCCAGCCGCGTAAAACTGGCGCGGGCATGCGGACAAAAAGAAAGATGATCCCCGCGGCCAGAAGAGCGACGGAAAGGGCGGCGCTGGAACCGGACGCTTCGCGGGCGGCATAGCGCAGCGTCATGGCCGTGAGCAGTCCGATGGCGACGAGGCCCGCGACGATCCGGCCGATGGAATCATCGGACTCGCTCGCGGCGACGAGAAGGGGCCACAGCGCCATTTCAAAGGCCAGTAACATGGCGAGCGCGCTGAGAATGAACGCGGTGCGGCGGCTATAGGGGATCATGCGCCCGGCGGTGGTCCATGGGACGTTGTCGAGAAGCTGCTGATTCCAGACTTTGGCCAGCCATCGCCACCAGGCGATCATGAGGGCGAGGGCGAAAAGTATCGCGTTAAAGAGCGCGGGGATCCTCGCCGCATACTCGGTCGATTCGCGCGGCGCGGTAAACAGGGCGGCCGGGACGCAGAACAGGAGCACGGCGGCGAGGCTGAGCAGGGACATGCCGAGACCGGCGGTGTTGGCGCTCCAGCGACGGTAGGTCATGAAGACACAGGTCGTGCCCGCCGCGGCGGAGACGATCGCGGCGGCCAGGGCGTGCGGCCAGACGGGAGGGGCGAATTGCACGATCTGGTACACCCCCAGGACGAGGATCACCGCGGCAAGAAACGCTTCGATCTGAATAAAGAGCGGCCAGAGCGAGTACGGTTCCAGGAGATCGTCGAGCCGGTCGGGCCAGGCGCGGTTGCGGCGAGAGCGGAAGCGAAGGTCCTGCAAGACGGCGGCGACGATCAGTACGGTCGTCAGCCCGAGCTGCATCTGGAAAATCCAGTTCCACCATACCGGTCCAAACCCGGGGGCCACGTTCTGGACTGGGGACGATGCGCCGAGGAAAGGGTGGATGCGCAGGCTGCTCCACCAGACGGCAAAGGCGCAAAGCACCAGCAAAAGGACCGGCTGCTGCGGGCGCGGTCCCGCAGCCGCCCAGAGGAGGACGGCGCCGAGCAAGGCGGCAATATCCCACAATACCCCGGTGTCCGCGACGCGCGCGGCGGCGCGCGGGACGTCGAGCACTCTGGTCCAGGTCAGAGCGGTCAGATGGTTGAGCGTCAGGATGGCGGCGACGATGCCGGCGACGAGAGCCCAGGCAAAGAAGGTGGCGGAAGAGGTCGGCGAAGGTTCGGGTGTGGACCGCTTCGCGGCCATCCAGCCCAACCCAGCCCAGATCAGGGACAGTGTCGCACAGAGGTGGCCGGCGGTCGGCAGGTTCCACGGCGTCGTGCCGCGATGGCCGTAGGCGACGAGGGTCACGCCGACGCTGACGGCGCCGACGAAGAGCGACGCGCCCAGGCCGGGCGGCATGCGGCGGTGAGAGAATTGAAAGAGAATGCCGAGGACAAACAGTGCAAGGGCGACAAGGTCGCTGGTGGCGAGTGGCATGATGCGCTGTCGATCCTCGGTCGCCGGCCATTAGACGACGGACAACGAGGGACGAAGTCTCGGCAAAGATTACGGTTCTTCAGCGAGAATCACGTTGTCGTATTCGAGGAGCGTACCCTTGGCCCGTTCCACGTCAACGATGCCCTGGTTGTAGGCGACGACGGCCTGAAGCAGGGCGCGGCGCGAGACGGCGAGGTTGAGCTGGGCGTTGAGGATGACGTCCAGTTCGGCGGGACTCTTTCGCTCCTGGCGCTCCTGAAGCGAGCGGAGGTTTTCGCTATTGGACGTGACGGCTTCGTGGCTGGGGGGGATCTGCTCGAGGTTGGTCTCCAGGTTGCGCAAGGCAACGCGGCAGTCGGTGATGATGTCGTCGAGCGCCTTTTTGTAGGCCACGACGGCCTGGGATTGCTGCAACTTGGCGATGCGGATGCCGGCCCGTTCGGCGCGCTCGCCGAAGTTCCAGGCGAACTCGACCCCGACGAACTGATCGACGAAGTTGCCCGTGGTCATTTCATCAAAGCCCTGGTCGGCGTTGCCGCCGACGCCATTGAGGGTCATGCGATAGACCGCGTCGAGTCGGGGCAGGGCCTGGTTCTTGGCGACGCCGAGCTGGATGCGCGTCGTGTCGACGATGTAACGGGCGCGAAGGATTTCGGGCCGGTGCTCCAGGGCGGTCTGCACGGCCTGGAAGCGATCGCGGAGAATGCTGACCGTGGTCGGGTTGTCGATGGGGATGATCTCGTAGTCCGCGGAGAGCGGCAGGTCGGGATCGTTGAGGAGATTGAGGAGCTGGTCCTCGGCGTTGCGGACGCGGTTCTTCACATCGATGTATTCAAACTCGCGGGCCTTCACGGCGGCTTGGCTGCGGTAAAGCAGGGTCTGGTAGGCGTCGAAGTCGATACGAGCCTGCACCTGCGAGAGCGTCAGGATGGCTTCGGCGAGCAGTTCGGCCGAGATGGTCACGTCGCGGCGCGCGCCCACGAGTTCCCAGTAGGCCCGTTCCGTGTTGTTGAGGGTCTCGATGACGCGGGCGCGAAAGGCCTCGCGGTTGGCCTCACGCTCGTTCTTGCGGATGTTGATCTGGGCTCGGTTGAAGTCGATGCCGAAGTTACGGAGGACGGGCTGCCGAAGCTCGGCGATAAAGTTCTGCGACCAGGTCGGATAGAAGTTGGTGTACTTCGAAGAGGGATTGTCGAGCCGGGTCATCTGCTGGGTGAGCGTCGCCGTCGCACCGGTGGCCAATAGCTTGCGAATACCGCCGTTGACGATGGTCGTGTCGTTCTCGAAGCCGCGTTGCTGCAGCGGGGTGCGAATCAGGAAGGGTTGCGGCTGATCGGTGTTGTTGCGACTGGCGTTGGCGAAAAAGGCCATGTCAAAGGCGGCCTCGGCCTGGACGATCTGGGCGGTGCTGATCGCCGGGGCGTAGCCCTCGATCTTGATGGCATAGTTGTGCGCGAGCATCCGCCGCAGGGCGTCGCCCAGTGAGATCGTGAAGACCTTCGGTCGCTCGATCTGCTTGATATAGGCGAGGGCATCCCGATAGATCCGCTCGTATTCGCGCTTGATGCTGTCGCTGAGGCGGGTGATTTCCAGCCGCTTCTTGAAAACCTCCTCGGCGTGGATCGGATCGGGCAATTGCAGCCAGATCGTGGTGTCGACGGCGGGTTGCGTGGCGGGAACTTTGCCGGTCAACTCGACCGGCGTGGGACCGCCCATTTGGGTGAGTTCGGGGGCGGGCTCGACTTGGTCGGCCGACATTCGGCCTTCGAAGCGTTCGGGAGTCGTCGAAGAAACGTCGGGCTCGGGCGACTGGCAGCCGGGCAACAGCACGGCCACCAGCGACAGCAAGTATATGTTTTTAATAATGTTATGGATTATCTGGTGCATTAACGGATTCGTCGGTATTCCCTTGATTGAGTGCGTCGGACGGCAATGTTACTGTGCCGATCGTGCCCGCCTCCGCCGGATCGGGGTGAAGCCGTTTGCTTCTAAAGAGGTCCCGGGCCGCTGTCAACGCAGTTTCCAATATTGATTCAACGGCAAACCGGGGGATCGTCCTGTAACCCGACTATCAGCGCAGTGAACGGGGCGGGCGGCGACGGTTCACGAAGCGGATCAGGAGCGGTCCAGCGCAGAAGCTGCGCATGGAGCAGAGGACTGCGTTGTTTGATGGAAACCACGGCAATCAAAGAGCTATCCGCGGGCCAGGAAGGTATATGATTGAATTGGTTGCCCTTTTGGAGGTTGACTGACCATGGCCAGGAAAAAGGCGGCACGAACAAGGGGGTCAAGAAAACGCGCAATATCGATCAAGCCCTCACCCAAGGCGGTGGACGAGACGCTTCGGGACGCCCTCAGCGTTCCACCATTGTTTGGCCGGGCTTCCCCAGGCAAACGAAAGGCCAAGAGCCCCCGCAGGCGAACCGGCCCGAAGCGCTGAGTGCGGCTGCCGGATTGGACCTAAGGGCTCGACCGTTCAACGGGCGCCGGGCGAGGGTAGTTGGCCAGGGCGACGAGATTCGAGAAGCTGGGCGGTCGGCGGGCGGATTCGAACGGGCTGAAGATCTCGACCAACTCGGCGGCGATTGAGCAAATCAGCGCGAGGCACTGCGGCGGCGATCGTTGACCATCGGGCAGACTCCATTCCGCGCGCACTTGCACCAGCCTCGGGTCGCTGTCGGCGGCGAGGTGAAGCATCGCTCCGAATCTCCAAAGAGGCCGGAGTCGCGACGGAAATTCGGCGGGGACCACCCGGCCGCCGACCCATTCGGCCTGCGGATCGGCCCCGTCGACGGCGCGCTGGGGTAGTCCGCCGAGGGCGAGTCGCTCCGCTTCGCGGAGACTCTCCAGAGCGGGGGCGGTACTCAAGGGCTCCGCAAGGAACCGGTAATTTGCGTGACGAAAAGAAGCATCGGCCTCTGCGAAGGCGATTCGGCGATAAGGAGAGTTTTCTTTTTCGAGCTGCGCGTAGGCGCGAACGGCAACGGCTTGGAGGCGCGCGGCCGAGGGGAAGTCGCCGACGGCAGCGAAGCGAGCCGCTTCCAGCCGCAGGGTTTCGGGGACGAGTGAATCCGCCCAATGTTTGCTGGATGCGGCACTGACCGACTGCAAGGCGGCAAGGACTTCGCCGGGCCAGGCTGCGGCGATATCCGGTGCCGCGAACGCCGCGGCCAGCGCCGGCTCCAGCGCGGTGGTCCACTCGCCATCTCGGAGCGCGCGGCGAACGTGTTCGAGGATCTCGTCGGGCGACACGCGGCATGCGCCGACGTACAGCGTATTGGCGGGCATGTCGTAGGCATTAATCGTGGAAAGGTACTGCTTCAGCGTTTCGCAGGCTGCGGAGGTGTCGCCCGCGAGTTGCTGCGCCTGAGCCAGTCGGATGGTTGCCCCGGGAAAGGCGGGACAAATTCGATGCAATTCTTTCCAGGTCCGGGCGGCTTGCGCGGCGTCGAATTGCGACGATCGCGCGGCGGCAAGTTGCGCGTCGGCCAGGTCAGCCCGCGCCGCCAGGGCCTGCCACGCGCCCAGCCGCCATCCGGCCTCACCGAGTGTTTGGGCGGCAAGCACGTCATCCTGACTTCTTTGCAAATTGCCGCGGGCATGGGCGATCCGGCGGCGGGCTTCGTTGGAGACACCGAGCGCCAGCGCCAGCGCCACGGCCACGGCACCGAAGCGTCCGACCTTTGACACGATGCGTGACTGCGCGGCTGCCCGGACCGGACGATCGACGCTCGCGCGCGTCCATGCCGCCACGGCGCCGATCAACGTCCAGTACCAGACGTTCATGCCTCCGCGTCGCAGGCAGATGCTCCCGAATTCGGACACGAAAACGGTGAGGAGACCGGCGGCGAGGGCCATCGGCACGGCTGGAAATCCCGTCGCAAGCGATCCGCTTTCGGATCGCCCCGTGCGCAGCCAATGGCGAGCGGCCAGATAGATGGCGATCAGGGGAATGGCCAGATAGACCAGACCCCCGGGCAGTCCGAGTTCGAAGATCGCCTGCAGCCATTCGTTGTGGGCCTCGGGGTCGATGCTGCCGTGCAGGACGCGGGGCATGCGGGCACGCTGCCCGGCGATAATCGCGGACATCTTGCACAAGAATGAGTCGGGGCCGTGGCCGAGCAACCAGGCCCCGCCGAGATTCGCGATGGTGTTCTTCCAATAGAGATAACGATAGGTGAGGGGGATACTGGCGCGCGGATCGGCGCTGCGGCTTTGTGCGACGACGTAGCTGATGGCGAGTGCGATGATGGCAGCAGCGGCCAGGAGAATGAGCGCTCGCGCGCGTTTCGTGGGCCAGGACCGCCATGCCACGAGGATTGCCGAAAGACCCGCGGCACCGATGACCGCGAGCCACGCGCCGCGCCGGGCGGCGATGAGCAGCATGAGGAGTGCGCCGACGCCGACCAGGCCCATCCAGACGACGCTGGGCCAGGTAACCCCGGCGCGCGCGGTTCGCGGGGCGGAGGCAATCGCGAAGGACAGGGCCATGCCCGCCCAGATCGCGGCCAGGCCCGCCGACAGGGTGACGGGCCCGATGGGCCAGGCGAAGTATTCGACGTGGTGCGTTTGTCGGTGCCAGAAGGAGAGCCCCATCGCGAGGACGGCGATCAGCGAACCGGCGACGAGAATTCGCCGGACCCCTTGTCGGTCGGCCAGACGCGCAATGAGAATCGCCCAGCCGCAGCCGGCGGCGAGCTGCAGGAGCCATCCACGCGAGATCAGCCAGGAGCCATTGGTGAAGGTCGAGGCGAGCGCGAAGGCGATGGCGGCGGCGGAGAGGAGTTCGAGCCAGTAAACCACGGCGACGCTCGCAGTGGGCCCGGCTGGCAAGGGTGTAGAGGCGGTGCGGACTCTCTTGGGCCAGGAGGGTGAGTTCGTCGCTGACGCACTTGTGGGAAACAAGGCCGCGATAAGAAGCAGTCCGGCGAGGCCGACCGGCAGAACCAGGAGCCGCAATTCGGCGGGCTGTGCCCGCGCGATCGGCATCAGCAGAAAATCGAGGGCGCTCGTTGATTCGGACGCGCGCGGAGCGGACCGTTCGTCCCCGGGGTTGGACAGCAGCAGCGTCGCGAGGATGAAGACGACGCCCGTCCAGCCGGTGAGTGCCCGGGCTCGCCAGGACATGGTTCACCGTCGGCTCTCCGCGCCACCTCGTACGAGACGCGCGCGGTCCGATACCATGGCCGCGACCGCGCATCCCCGCGCGGCCCAACCATCGGTATCATTCGAATTGTCTTCCCAGTCGGCCCTACGCTCGCCGACTCCACCACATGCCGGACGCCGTTCGATCGCCCGGTTGGCGGCGATCTTTGCGGCGCCCCTGTCGATTCTTCATTGCCGGCCGATTCACGCCGGCAAGTTACGTGACGAGATTTGCCAATGCCCGGAAACCGAACGAACGCCGGTGCCGGACTATAGAATCGTAACGGAAAGGTCTTGCCGATTACAAGTGACCGACGGGCTAAATGCCCAGGAGGGCGTCGACGAAGAGCTGGACGTCGGCCGCGTTGCGGAAGTTGTCGTTATTGGTGTCAACGGCGCAGGACGAGCAGGGGGAGGCCAGCTCCAACAGGACATTGACGAAGGGTTCCACGTCATCGAGCGTGACGCCATCCGCGCAGTTCGTGTCGGCGGCCGCGCAGGCCGAAACGACCTCACCGACAAGCGTCAGAACCAAATCCGACGTGGGCTGCGCGCCGGAGAGATCCTGGTCCGAGCCGCTGATCGTGTAGGTCGCCGAAAAACTGCCGACGGATGCGGAATCGAGCCAGGCGGTAAAGGCCTGGCCTGTACCTGCCGGAAGATTGCTCAGCGGCGCGGCGTCGGTCGTCAGCGCGGCGGTGTCGCCCGTTCCCCCGATCGCATCCAAATCGAGCGCGGCGGTGAAGCCCGGAGTCGATTCCAGGCTGTAGATGGTGAAACCCAGATTGTGAAGACCGGTGCCGGCGTCGACCGTGCCAAAGTCGAGGGTGAGCGTGTTTTGATCGACTGCGTCGTCAAAAGAACCGTTGGCATGATCGAGTACGCGAAGCGAGACGTCGGCGACATCGTCGCCGTCCGCATCCCCGCGACCAGCGCCCGAAGAGGTCAGGTCGGTATTGTTGACAGTGAGTTCGCCGGACTTGACGCCGGCAGTTGCGGTCGACGTCGTCAGGCCGACGGCGATGACGCGGTTTTGCACGCCGCCCAAGAAGGATTGTCGAGTCCCCGCCGCTGTCGAAGATCCGTCGCCGCTGAGGGCGATGTCGTACGTCGTGGGGTTCGTGCCCACTTTATTGAGGGTGACGTTTTGCGGTCCGGGAACCGTACCGTTGACGATGACTTCGCCGAGATCGACGGCAACGAGCGAGGCGCCGTCTCCCGGTTCGGTCGCGCCAAGGTAGAGCCGCGAGTCGTTGGGCGTCGGCCCCCAGATCGCCCATACATATTCGGGATGGTCGATGAACGGATTGCGATTCTGTTGAAACGTCACGCCCAGATAGGTGGTTTGATAAATGATGTGATTCCGCTGCCGCTCGCTCTCATCCACGGCGTCGGAAAAATGCCAGTTGATCAGCGTGGAGAGCTTGCCCATGTTGGTGGCGGTTCCGGTGATCAGCGCCACGTTGTCCGTCAAAGTGAGGTTGTTCGCGAAGCCGTCGGTGGCGAGATCGCCTTCGTAGCGCGTATCCATGTAAAACATCGAGCGAGCCAGATCGCCCTTTTCAACGGGGCGCGCCTCCCACGAGTCGGCATCGTCTCGGCAAAGCGGCGCCTCGGGGTGAGCGGGCAGCGTCCCGCCATCGTCGTAATACTTGTTCGCGCGTTCGCTGTTCACTTCAGTATCGCAAGGGCGCAAATTGAACAGGTCACCATACGCGGGATTGACGTCATCGATGCCGTAGGCGTTGGGCCAGAGGTGCTCGGTATTCGCCGGCGTCACCCCCGGCAGGAAATCCGTCTTGGGAACAGAGTACCCGGAATAAACCTCGATCACGTTCGCGGAATTCGCCGGATCCTGGTCGAGGATTTCGAGCCGCGCCTCGCGATTGGCGTAAGTGATCGTCGTGTGACCGTCGATGATCGCGTTGAGGGCCGACTTAAGCGGCGCGCCGGTCAGACCGACCGCGGAGTTATAGTACCCCGCCGGCGGATCGTATTGGGCCACGGCGGGTGCGACCGCTATGCACACGAAGACAAGGCCCCGCAAGGGCGAATAACCAGACCGTTTGAACATGGATGCTTCGTCGCCCCCTCGCGGCTGCGGAAATCGTCTCCAGGGTTCCACCTATTATACTCGATCGACGGGGGCATTACTGGATGTTTTTTCGCCGGTTGAATGCGGGGCGGGGGCGGTCGCCGGGGCCGACGTCGGCGCGGAGGTGGTCGGCGGCTTGGCGGGTTCTGGGGGATCCTCGGGCTTGACGCCATAAATGACGATATCGCCGGCCCCGCGATCGGCCTCATCGAAGGCCAGCGGCGTTTTGGACGTGCCGCGATAAACAATCGTCAGCGCCTGGTCGGTCGGCCGCCGTCGATGAAGCTTGATCGCCGTGCCTCCCCCGCCGGCGACGTGAAACGCGCCGACGACGAGCAGAACGCGGCGTTCCGGATAATTGCGGCGATGGGCCGCCATCCACTCGGCCATCGTGTCATCCCAGAGCGACTGAGTTCGATACGCTCGCAGGAGTTGCTCTTCGCGGTCGGGTTGGGTCGTCGGCTGGGACGCGGCCGGTGCGCTCGTCGCGGAGGTCGGCTGCGACGATGGAGCGGACGTGGGCATCGCATGATCGGCCATCGCTTTGACAAAGCGATCATAGTAGGGACCGTCGAGCAGGTCGCTGGTCCGCGGGAGCCAGCTGCGGTCGGCCGGATCGAGATCGGCGCGGAATTCGTCGTAGGGCCTTCCCGATTCCCGAAGGGCGCGAATCAAGCGGCGCGGCGTGTTGGCGGCGATGACGGGAATTGATGCGGCGCGGCAATACTCGATCAGCGGGCGATGCGTCGTGGCGTAACCGCGCTTCTGCCGCGTCTGCTCGCGGAACTCGGTCTCACTGATACGGCCGAATAAGTATGCGTCGAGGGCGGCCTGCGTGTCGGTCTCGAAGAACTCCATCGCCAGGGTAATCGGTCGGCGCTGCCGCGAGAGGGCCGAAAGCAGCTGCGCCTCGAGGGCATTGCAGACGATATCCGAATGTTCCTCGCCGAAAAGCAAGACATCGGCGCGGTCCGCGCGGCTAACGACGTCTTGGAAGGAAATCGCGGCGCCGGTGCGGCCGTCGAACGCCTGGAATTGTTCGAAGAGCGCTGCGCTGCCGCCCGTTCGGTGGAGCAGATTGACGCGATCGCCCGCCGTGCAGCCCGCGAGCGATAGGAAAATGGCGAAGATACCGGCGAGGCGCGGCTTTGTGGCGGCGGTGCTTCGGCACCGATACGAATGGCTCATCGTAAACTCCGTGCAACGACACCGGACGCGGCGGATGTCCAACGCAGAATTGGATCGTAGGTGCTGAGACGGTGGATGGATTCGCGATGGCCGCAGGCGATGACCGCCTGGACCTCCAGGACGAGGGGATTGAAAAGGGTCCATTGAAGCTCGATGGCCTGCGGCATTGACAACGTAGGATACGATTGCACCACCCGGACGCGGGTGGTCCAGGCGCTGCGCCGTTGCCGTCGGGCGGAATTCGCGGCGCCATCCGGTTCCAGGTCGAGAAAGTTGAGACTTGTTGCGTGCGGTTCGACGTGTCGGCCGTTGATCTGCATCGGCAAGCGACCGTGGAGGAATTCCTCAATAGCACGTTGGGCGGCGAGGTGCTCCGAGGACTCAAGAAAGTCGCGACCAGTGCGTCGGACGGGGAGGAAAGTCTCTAACAGGGGAACCGGCAGGTCGATCAGTACACGTGTCCCAGCATCATCGATTTCAACTCGCGTCGCGATGGACTTCAGCTCTTCCAGAGGTCCCACAATCTCCGATCGATCCCCGGAACGAGCCCCGTTCGGCCAATGGAGTTTCAGCGTTTCCACGTTGCCGCCGCTGGTCAGCCGAAGCGCCGTCGATTCTTCGTTATCCTCGGTGCGAACATCGAGGTAAAGCTGCGAGGGCAGCCCGGCATCGCCCGAGCCAAGCGTTTGTTGAAACGACAGATAGCGCGGCGGAGCAGTCAAGGAGTATTCGAGGAGGTAAACGATGCGCGAATGGCGCGAGCCGTTCTCTGTTGATGCCGCTTCGACTGGAATTGTGTCAAAAGAGACCACCCTGCCGGACAGGCGTTCGCCGTCGACGTCGCGAATGATAAAGTGCTCGAAAAGGTGATCGGCATGGCGGACCGCAGCGCGCTCAATGGCCGCATCGGACCGGGAATCCCCTTGTGCGGCCGAGGCGCCGTAATAATGCACGAAGTCCTCCGCGTTGACGGTCAATTCAACGTCGATTCGGTCAGGGAATACTAATGCCGTGCCGTGGACGATCGAAATGACATGGGCCGGCACCGACGGAGCGAGCATCCCAACCATACAAAAGGCCGCGAGCGCCCCTATTCGAGGCCGTCGTTTTTGGCATGTGGTCTTACTTGGCGGCATGAACATCAATCTCCGTGAAGAAGGTGCCGGGGGCGGACTCTTCGACGATCCACAATAGATGCCGGAATGGTCCAAGTGTGCCCGTCGCGGCGGCAACCGATGAGCCGTGGATTTCGCCTTGACCCAGCGGGCGAGTATCCACGACGGCGATCAGCGTCCAGTCGCCGTGACCGCCCCGTGCGAAATCGACTTTCGGCAGTTTCTCGTCGTTGCAACCCCAAAGCGAAAAATACTGCGGCGCGCGGTTGGCGCTGTGCCAGGAGTAGGTGTTGATGCGTTCGAGTCGCCGGCTCGACTTGAGGTCGATAAAGAATCGGGCCTGATTGTCGAACCAGACGCAATGTTCGATGTCGTCGTCGTTGTTGGCGGCCAGGCCGTCGTTGAGCCGTGGCAGGCTGCGGCCGTCCGCGCCGGATCGGGAGTGCGGCGAGAATTCGCCGTCGCGATCGAGAAACTCGAACATTGGGCCGCCCTTCGATCGATCGGTGTCGTCCGCGGCGGAAGGCGGACCCATGCTCAGCGCGTCGAAGGCGGGCTTCCGGTCGATCGCCACCGCGGCGATGGGTTTGAGACCGTCGTAGATGGGCGGCGGGGGCGGAGGATAGATATGGCGAAATTCGAGCGGGCCACGCTTGGAAAAATCGTCGTAAAGCGGCTGAACAGGCCGTGCCGCGTCGTTTTCGTTTTTTGCCAGCGTGACCGCGAGGATCTTGATCTTCTCGTTGTCGGGCAGGCGCAGTTCTCTGGCGCTTGGCGGCAGGTCGAATCCGTACTTGTACAGATAGCTGAACTTGTAGGCCTCATTGTCGAGTTTCGGGTGATGGCGATGCGTAGCGAACCACGCAATGGTGTCGCGCTTGATGAAACCGGGCGTCAATCCCACGACCTTGCCCTCGCAGACGTAGTCCACCTCGCCGAACGAGCGATCCCAGACGCGATCGTCAAACTGGCCGACGAAGCCGGTCCACGACTGGACGGCCACTTCATGCGGATGGCCGTCAATATCGAACTGCCCCGTTGTAGCTTCAGTCGCCGCCGCGAGGAGATGGATCCGATTGAAATCGCCCGCTGGCAGCGCGATCGTTTGGCCGCGACAGGTCACGGCCTGCGGCTTGCCATCGGCGGTCGGACCAAACTCGAAAGTGATGCCCTCGCTCGTCATTGACTTTGGCAGCATTTCGGCGGGCATGGTGCGGCCCTCAGCGTCCATTGCACCGTCGCTACGTTTGGCATCCGAACTTACGACATCCTGATCAAACGGCAGGGTTACGGGTATGCACTGCGGCGGCTTGAGCGACGTAGCGGGCGCCGACAAACGAACGGCAAAGCTTCGGGGGCTATTGGGAGAGAGGCTCGTCACGAGCTTTCCGTCCTTAACAACGGCATCCCCGATCCGCCGCTCCTGCCCATCCACTTCATGGGCCTCTTTTATTCCGGTGCCCAAGCGGACAGTCACGCCCTCGGCCTTGCGTCCCCAAAGCTCCTGGAGGCGAACAATGGTCCAATCGCCCTGCTCCGCCTTCTTTACCGCGCGGATATCCACTTGTCCCGGCGCGCCGGGATCGATAGACGCGATCGAGAACGATTTGCCGAGCGGCCCGTTGTGCATGGGCGCCTGAAACGCCACGAGCGGCTGATTGAGCCGACGCCCCTGCCATTCACTTTGTCCTTTGCGCCAGTCCCCCGCGTGGGCGTAGAGCGCGTAGAGCATGTCGTGTCGCCCCCAGTCCTGGCTGTGCTGGTCGAGGTAGCCCTTGCGGACGCCGGGCGTGTAGAGCAGCGTCAAGCGCACAATATGGTCCACGGGCTTGTCCGAGCCAAACTTGCAGTCTTCAAGGATGGAGACGCCATGTTCACCCGAGTAGTCAGTCAATTCAAACCACTCATGCGACGGCACTTCATACTTGGTCGGCTCGTTGTTGCCGCGCTCGATCGTGCCCATGCCCCAGTTGTACGTCGCCATCGGGTTGGAGGCCTTCAATGGAAATGCCGCTTTCAGCGCGCACTCCGTCGATTGCCAATCGATGGCGGTCCTGAACTCCACGCGCCGACCGGCATCTCCCGCGGCGAGCCGGATCTCCTGCACGATGATCGAATTACGGGCCTTTCGCTCAACGCGGATGCCGACGCGAACCGGCCCCTTTTCAATGATCTGAATCTTCGCGGGGCCGCGGACGGTATCGATCGGCGGTTGCTGGCGATCGGCCCAGTCCATGTTCCACGCGGGCCAGTTGCGCGGCTTTTCATACGTGAACACCAATTGGGCCGGCGCGGCGAGGAGTTCGCGACCGTCGCTACTGGCCTTGTCGCGAATGGATGAAACGTCGCCATTGCCGTCCAGCGAGACGTGGTATTGCTCATTCTCCAATTCGGCGTCCGCGACGCGAAGCCCCGTTTTCATTTGACTCGGCGAGTCGCTCGCTCGCACATCGAACACGGCCAAGCCGACCGAGGGGGCACGCGCAACAAACAGCACCGTAATCGCGCGATCGCCACGGCCGACAATCTGCGACGGCGTCTCCTTGCCGGTCCCATCGAAGACTCGTACGGACTTGGGCGGCAATTCGTCGAAGAGGATTTCGGCCTCGACAAGATCCTCGCGGTCCATGGCGAGCGGGTTGTACACCACGAGCGCCGTACCCTTCCCGCGCGTATCCATGGCTCGAACGATCGCCCCGACTGAGTCGCTCAGTACGGCGGCAAACCCGTTGAGCGCCACGACCTCGTCATTCCACGAATACGTGTAAGCGCGGGGAATGCTCGTACCAGGCAGAATATCGTGCATCTGATTGGCGAGCGCCCGCACCCAGGAACGATTGAGCTTCTCGCGCGGATAGACCGCCCCACCGAGCCAGTCCGCAGCGACGGCAACTCGCTCGGCCGCGTCGGCCAGTTGCTCGTTCTTGCGGTTCCAGCGCTTCATGTACGCCTGCGAAGTCAGTGTCCCGGCGGAGTGCTCGGTCAGCAGCAGGTCGCCCTTGTAACGCGGCAGCCGCTTTTCCTGCTCGGCCGTAATGTCCTTGTACATCTGGTCCGATGCGACGAGGGCCACCTTAATCTTGCCGTCCGCATTGCCGATGCTGGCGAGATAGTTCTTGATGTCCTCCTCGCGCGGCGCCCCGCCCTGGTCGCCGACGCCGTAATAGTGGTAATCCGCCCACACGCCATACTGGCGGCCGTTTTCCTCAACCCGCTTCACCCACTCCTCATTCGTATCCACGCGTCCTTGGATTGCCCCGACGTATGGCCCGGGATCGAAGGCCGCGATGACAGACTTGCCGTCCGGCCCTTCCCAGACGCCGATCTTGAAAGGAATCCCGACGGCGGAGCCCCAGGTGAGCTTCTGCGTCGAGAAACCCTTTAGACCGCAGTGCGCCCAGATGGACGGCATGGACGCCGGAAAGCCGAAGCAGTCCGGCAGCATGAAGTCGATGCTCTCCTTGCCGAACTCCCGCCGGAAGTACTCGTTGCCGTACAGGACTTGGCGGATCGTCGCCTCGGCGGACGGCACATTGACATCGCCCTCGTCGACGGACGACCCCGAGACGAACCAGCGGCCCTCGGCGATGTACTTCTTCAGGCGCTCGTACTTCTCGGGGTAGTACTCCTTCATCATCTCGTAGCGCACGGAGCCCGTGAAATTAAAAACGTAGCCGGGATATTTCTCGAACCGCTGAAAATTGTCGTCCAAGGTGTTCTTGATGTACTGATCAATGGTCGTGCAATAGTCCCACCGCCATTGCGTGTCCAGGTGTGCATAGCCGACGCAATACAGGACGCGGTCTTTGGAAAGATCATACTTCGGCGGCTCGGCGCCAATACCACTGGGGACTACAAACAGGAAAGTCCCACACCACAGAGACACAGAGGCTCCGAGAGTACATTTCTTAAGTACGCTCTGTGCCTCTGCGGTGAATCTCTTTTTCATGGGCAATCCCCTTCATCTCGATTCCAGCCGCCGAAGCCCTGCATCCACCAGGCTCGCCGCCAGGATCACGCCGCCCAGCACCACCTTCTGCCAAAAATGCTCGACATGCAAGAGATTGAGGCTGTTATTGAGGACGCCGATCAGAAGCGCGCCCAGCAGCGTCCCGGTCATCGTCCCGCGACCGCCAAAAAGGCTCGTTCCCCCGACCACGACGGCCGCGATGACATTCAGCTCCCACATGTCGCCGACCTTGGGGTCCGCGGCCATCAATTTGCCGACGTGCAGCACGCCGGCCAGCCCGCAGAGGGCGCCGGTAATCATGTAAACCAGGACCTTCGTGCGGCGCACCGGGATTCCCGCCAGTCGCGAAGCCTCTTCATTGCTGCCGATCGCGATGACGCCGCGCCCAAAAACGGTGCGACCCAGGAGCACTGCAAAGAATCCATACGCGCAGATCAGGACGACGACCGGCACCGGCAGCAAGCGTCCGAGGGAATCCTCGAATAAGAATCCCCGGCCAAGCGTGATGAGTTGCTCGGGCAGTTCATAGATGGGCTGGCCATTGCAGAATATGAAGGCAAACCCTCGGGCCATGAGCATGGCCGAGAGAGTGACAAGGAACGGTGGAATGGAGAATCTTGCGACGATCGCGCCGGACGACGCTCCGATGGCGGCCCCGCCAGCGACGCCGCAGAGGAGTCCCAGCGATATGGCGACCGTGGGCGGCGAGCCGTCGGCTGCGCGCATGGCCAGCGCGGCGATCACGCCGGTGAGGGCGACCAGCGAACCCACGGAGAGATCGATCCCGCCGGTGACAATCACCAGCGTCATTCCGAACGCGATCAGACCCTCGAACGAAACCTGCCGCGCGACGTTGACGAGATTGTCGAGTTGGGCGAACTGTCCCTTGGTCATCACTGAGGATGCCGCCGCCAACAGAAGCAGTATGACGAGCATCCGTGCCGCGAGGACGTAGCGCCAGAACGAGACTTGCGTAGAAGGCGTCATGACGCGGATTCTCCGAGCGCCAAGCGAAGGACCTGTTCTTGCGTAACCTGCCGGTCGCGATTGGCGAGGATGCCGGTCAGGCGGCCGCGCGACATGACGGCGATGCGATCGGCCATGCCGAGTGCCTCGGGTAGGTCGGAGGAAACCATCAGGATAGCGGTCCCTTGAGCCGCGATCGCGTTGATCATGGCATAGATCTCGGACTTCGCGCCGACGTCCACGCCGCGCGTGGGTTCATCGAGAATCATGACGCGAAATGGGCGATCGAGCCACCGCGCCAGGAGCAGCTTCTGTTGATTGCCGCCACTGAGCGTCGCGGCCGCGATTTCCGTTCCCGCCGCCTTAATCGCGCATTGGGAAATCCTGCGCCGCGCAATGACTCGCTCGCGCGAGACGCTCAGCAGTCCCCACACGGCCGCGTCCTCGCGACGCGCCAAAGTGAGATTCTCTCGAAGCGATCGGGCCATGAGCAGGCCCTGATGGCGACGGTCTTCCGGTACGTAGGCGATGCCCGCGTGCTGGGCCTCGATCGGGGATCTGAACGGCCCGACGGCGTCGCCCACGACGATGCGACCCTTCGTGGCGGGCAACGCGCCGTAGATGGAGAGGGCGACTGAACTTCGCCCCGAGCCAACGAGACCGGTCAACGCCAGGACTTCTCCCTCGCGGACATCAAAGGACACATCGCTGAAGATGCCCGTGCAGGAGAGTCGTTCGACTTGCAGCGCGACCGCTCCCTGTTCGACGAGGCGAGGAGGAAACTCCTCTTCCAGCGGCCGGCCCACGCATTCCGCAATCAACTGCCTGCGATCCACCTGGCGAATTGGGCGCGTGGAGATGTGTTGCCCGTCGCGCAGGACGGTCACATCGTCCGCGAGTTCGAAAATCTCGTCGAAACGATGGGAAATGTAGAGGATGGTGACGCCCCGCGCGGCCAATTCGCGAATGACGCGAAACAGGGCCGCCAGTTCGTGCGGCGTAAGGACGGCCGACGGCTCGTCCAGGATCAGCACGCGGGCGTCCAGCGACAGGGCTTTGGCGATCTCGACCATCTGCTGCTGCGCGACGCTGAGGTCCGCGACCGGGGCGCGCACGGGGACAGGTAATCCCAATTCGTCGAAAAGCCGCTGCGCCTGGCGGTTCATCTCACCGTTCCGGATGATCCCCATCTTGGCTCGCGGCCAGCGGCCCAGATAGACGTTTTCGCTGACCGACAGGTGCGCGATGAGATTGAATTCCTGGTAAACGATGGCAATGCCGAGCCGTTGCGCGGTCCGCGCGTCGGTCATCATCGCGGGGGCGCCATCCAATTCGATCGCACCGGCGTCGGCGCGGACGGCCCCGGCGAGGATCTTCATCAGCGTGCTCTTTCCGGCGCCGTTCTCTCCGACGAGGGCATGGATGCAGCCTGGCCGTACATCAAAACTGACGGCGTCGAGGGCTCGCACGCCGGCGTAGGACTTGGAGATACGATCGAATCGAATGCGCGGAGGGACGGAGTCCATAACATCACGGCGGCGAATCGCCAGTGAAGACGCCGACTTCGACGGGAATCACTTCAGGTGGCTTCCGCCCCGCGAACGAATCACGAATGGCCTGAATGGTAAGGACTCCGATCCGTCGAGGGTCTTGAATAACATCCCCGTAAATCTGGCCCGCCTTGATCTTCGCCCGCGCCTCGGGCGTCGCGTCGTATCCGACGATCTTGATTTGCTTGAGTTTTCCGGCCGCCTCGATCGCCGCCAGCGCGCCCAGCGCCGTATCGTCATTGATGCCGAAAACGCCGCTCAGATCGGGATAAGCTTGCAGAAGGTCCTCCATCACCCGCACGGCCTTGTCGCGCTTGCCATCGGAAGACAGCTCGGCAACGACCTGCACGTTCGGATGCGCGGCCAATTCCTCCTTGAAGCCCCGAACGCGATCCGCGACGCTGGCCACCTCGGGGTGGGACAGCACCACGACTTTTCCTTTGTCGCCGATGGCCTTGGCCAGCAGCCTCGCGGCCGCTCGGCCCCCGGCGACGTTGTCCGAGGCAATGTGCGCCGCGACTTTTCCGAGCGGTGACACGGACGCGATGTCGGCCGTGAACACGGGGATATTCGCCTGATTCGCCGCGACGATGCTCGCCCCGACGCTCCGCGAGTCGCAGGGACAGACGATCATCGCGTCCACCTTCTGCACAATGAATTCATCAATCTGGTTGGCCTGCCGGGCCGAGTCGAATTCCGCCGTGCTGATAAGCAGCCGGTAGCCGTGACGCACGGCCTCTTCCTCCAGACCGGCCCGGAGTTCCTGGTAGAACTGGTGCTGCACGGTCAGCAGCGTGACGCCAATAATCTTTTGTGAGGGTTTGCGAACTTCGGATTCGGAGCGCGTGCAGCCCGCGCCAAAAAAGAGCAGCAGCGCGAGGGCCATACCGAGCGGTCGCATTCGCGGAGGATATCGAATCGCCGATAGGGGGGCAATCGAAGCGGAGCGGGATGGACCCTATCGCGATCAAATTCGGCGATTACCGCGACTTCGGATTTGAAGTGCTCTGTGTGGCCGGTGTAGCCGCTTGCGTCGTAGGGAGCTTCGCGCGCCACTCCGCGGCCTTCTCCGCCTTGCCCGTCCCCGGCGCGGCAGCCTCCCAAGCCGCATACAAATCCGCTAGTCCCGCGATCGTCTTTTGCTCATGTCTTGGTTGGGTTCCGGCCGTGCGGTTCAATGTCGCGTGCGACTCGAGCAGGAGTCGTTCAGCCTCTTCAAAGCGTTCGAGCTGGGTCAAAGCTAGTCCCAAGTCGCACTGTGTAACGGCGATTCGCCAGCTTCCCGCAGGCAACGTCGCCTGGTGAATGCCCAGTGCTTCTCGAAACAGCGGCTCCGCGGCCGCCGCGTCGTGCTGCGCCAGCCGGGCGCGTCCCAGAACTTGCTTGGAATCGCCGATGAGAGTGTGCCCCGCGGGCAAATGCCGTTTTCGCTCCTCCAGGCACGCGCGGGCCACTTGCTCCCCCTCCTCGACCTTCCCGACTTTCACGAGGAGGTTGGCAAAGGCCACCTGGGTGCTTGTCGAAATTTCTCTGTTGCTCCAGCTCGTCGACCGGTCCATCTCTAGCGCCCGTCGAAAGTGGGCCTCCGCCTCGGCGTCGTGCCCCGCGACCATCAAGCCGAAGGCGAGGTTGCTCAGACAGTTGCGTGTGGTCTCATGGTTGGGTCCGAGCACTCGCTCCGCCGCGGCGAAGGCGCGGCGGTTCAATTGCAGGGCCTCTTCCGGTCGGCCCGTCCGCTTAAGGACGCTGGCCAGGTTATCCATCATCGTGATGGATTCAACATGGTCCTCCCCATGCAGGCGCAGCTCCATTTCCAGCCCGGAACGCATCAACGGCTCCGCCTGATCAAACTTTCCCTGGATCCAGTAGTTGGCGCCAAGGGCCGAGACCATTGCTCGAGTATCTTGATGCTCCTCCCCCAGAAACTGCCGCGCGATTTGAAGGGCCGCGATGAATTCCCCTTCCGCCTCAGAATACTGCCCAAGGCCAAAGTACGAGCTCCCCAATGCTCGGCGAACCGCGACTTGTACCTCCGGCTGCTTCGCCAACGCCTCCGTGGCCTGACCTGATGCCCGTTTCAGGACGTCAACGACCTTCACCTCATGCCCGCTGCCCTCTTCCGGGTCGGCGGAGGATAGCATGTTCTCGAGGAACTGGGTGACGGCACTCGCTTGGCCTGCCGCCTTCTCCGCCCGATCGCGCGCCATGACCGCCTCTCCCCGCTGCCGCTCGGCGCGGGCGTACTCTGCGGCCTTTCCTCGATACATGATCCCGAGCGCCAGCGCCGACCCGCTGACGAGCACCACAAACCCCGCGGCCACTGCAACCGCCAAGGTGTGCCGACGCAGCGACTTGGTCAACACGTACCAGGCACTGTCGCGCTTGGCCTCGATCGGCTCGCCCTTCAAATACCGCCGCAGGTCCCGCGACAGTTCGCCGGCCGTCTGGTAGCGCCGCTCCCGATCCTTGCTCAGACACTTGAGTATGATCGTTTCCAGTTCATCGTCGATTTCTCGGCAAAGCGTGCGCGGCCGAATGGGCTCCGCTTTCGCGATGTTGTCCAGCACCGAGCGGACGCTCCCCACGACCTGATACGGAAACTTCCCGGTCAGCATTTGGAAAAGCAGGACGCCCAACGCGTACACATCGGTGCGCGTGTCGATTCGGCTCGGGCTGCCCTCCGCCTGTTCCGGCGCCGCCCACGGCATCGATCCGAGAAATTGACCGGTCACGGTCATGTTGGGAGGAGACATGGCTTCGGAGCCGGCGCCTTCCGGCGCGCTGACCGTGAACTTCGCCAATCCAAAATCGAGAACGTACGCCCGCCCCTCCGCATCGACGCGGACATTCGCGGGTTTGAGGTCGCGGTGAATAATCCCGCCGATGTGCGCGGCATTGACCGCGTCGCAAATCTGGATGAACAACTCCAGCGTCTCACGGATCGAGCGCGACTGACTGGCGATGTAGACATCGAGCGGCTGTCCGGCGATGTAGTCCATCACCAGGAAAAATCGCCCGTCGTGGCTGCCGCCGTCGTGGATCGCGACGATGTTGGGATGGTGCAGCGCGGCCAGCACGCGGGTCTCGCGCTCAAACCGCGCGCGCTCCAGAGGCCCGCTGAAGACATTGTCGTGCATCAGCTTGACCGCCACTCGCCGGCCGGTGCTAAGCTGCTTCGCGCGGTAGATGGTGCCCTGCCCGCCACGATGAATCTCCGTCTCCAGGGCATAGCCTGGAAAAAGGTCGGGCCGCAATGTCGTCTTCCCCCCCGATGAATCACCGAGAGCTAGTCCCAGGCCCTCCTCGATCAGATGGCGCTCCGCCTCGTCCGACTGCGCGCGCGCCTGCCGGATCCAATTCTGGTGCGATTGTCTGTCCGGGCTGGGCGCGGGCATAGTCTCCAAGCCTTCAGAGCAACGCTCTCAATGCGTATAAACCGTGCGGCCACTCACGACCGGGACTCAAGAATCTGCGAAGCACGGCCCAACAGCTCCCGCAGCCGGTCATGGGCCCGCATCCGCAGCATGAAAACGGCGCCCGTCGAGCGTCCAAGCTGCGCCGCGACGTCCTCGACGGGATGCCCCTCCAGGTCGTAAAGCTGAATCGTCCGGGCATAGTCCGGAGGCAGACACCGCAGCGCCTGGGCCAGCCGTTCGCGGGCTTCGTCTTTCCGCACGATGCGACTCGGCGTTTCCCCCCCGGAAGTGAGGACATCAAAGAGCGCCAATCCATGATCCGCGCCGTACGCGTCCAGTTTTAGATGCGGAGGCGGGTTCTTCTTGGCCTCCAGGGCGCGGATCGCGTCGCGGAGGTTGTTCTCCGCCATGCGCCCAAGCCAGGCCGGAAATGACTCGGCGCGAGCGGGATCAAAATCGCGGATATGCGCAAAGGCCTCCAAGTAGGTCACTTGCATGACGTCGGCCGCGTCGATCATGCCTTGCCATTTGGGGCTGATGCCGAGAACCGCCTCCACCTCCGGGCCGAAAAGCTCCAGGAGCTCCGCCAGCGCGTCTTTGTCGCCGGCGCAGGCACGAACCACCATTAGTCGCTGCTCATCGGTCACAGGTGTCTTCCGGTCGAATGGGCCACGGCCAGTATACCACGCCCCAAAGAATTCAGGGAAACCGCGTGAGTAAAGCGGCACCCTGTACGCAGGGTAGTTGGCGGAGGCCGGTCCATCCCAGGCTGCCCCGTATTGGGCAAGAAGCCCCCGCGAAAGGAACTGCCATGAAAATCGTCATCAGCCGCAGCGTATGGGTATTTATTCTGTCCCTGAGCGTTTTCGCACAGGTGGCCGCTGATACTCCGCGGATCACCGATTCTCCGGAGGCGTCGAAGGCAAAAGCCTTGCTCCATGATTCTCGGAAGGCCACCTTCGCCCGGGCCCCTGCGGAAACAATGGAGTCCCCGGCGGCATTGCAACAGGCCAAGGACGCGCCCGTCGTGGAGTTTCCACTGGTGCCGCTCACCCCGGACGAGATCAGGGCGCGGAACGAAAACAATCCCAAGACGGACGGCGCCCTGACCCTCTCGCACCTGGACCTTTCCACGCCGATGAGTGTCGATGTGAATGTGCCCAACTATTACTACTACCATGGGCAGCCGATTCCCCTCCCGCTGGACAAAGACCGCCTCGCGATTCGCGTGGCGGCCGGGCTCGATCTGAGCGACGCACAGGCCCGATCCCGCGCGCTCGGCATCGAGGTGTCGGACGTCAAGCCGACCGGCATCGAGCGCTGGAATCTCGTCACCCTGACTCAGCCCCTCGCCGACCTGGCCGATGGCCGGCGCAAGATCGAGGCGGCCCTTCAGGCCGGCAGCGTGGAATTCGCCTCGCCCGTCTTCAAGAGTCTGCTGCTGCCGGATGGATGGATTGCCATGGCGCCGGACGTCCTGGTCCAGTTCAAAGAAGAGCATGGCGCGCGGGCGGCGTCGGCGCTGGGCGAGTTGGCCGCCGGGTTTCAGATCAAACAGGAGAACTTCGGCGGAATGGCTAACGCCTATCGGCTCGCCGGCGCCGCGCGGAACGGCTTTGAGGTTCTGGCAGCGGCGAACCGGCTGGCCCAGGACCCGCGCGTGAAGTGGGCGGAGCCGGAGATGTACTTCACGGGCCGCGGCGACATTTTTCCAAACGATCCCGAATGGGGCAACCTGTGGGGCATCCGGAATACAGGCCAGACGGTAAACGGTACGGCGGGGACCGACGACATGGACATGGACGGTGACGAGTCCTTTAACATTTCCCTGGGCAACAGCGGCGTCCGCGTCCTCATCATCGACACGGGCGTGCAGCAGAACCATCCGGACATCAACCAGAATGCGGGCCGCGATTTTACAGGCGGCGAGGCCGATGGCGTCGCCGGCGGTGGGCCGGTCAATGCCTGCGACAACCACGGAACGGCGGTGGCGGGGTGCGTTTCCGCTCACTTTGACAATGGCACGGGCATTGTCGGGATTGCCCCGAGCAGCCGCGTCGTGTCGGCCCGCTGCATGGTGGCCAACCTGACGTGTAACAACCTTTGGAGCGGCAGCAATACCTGGACGGTGAATGCCCTGAACTGGGCGGTCAACCAGGGCATCCTGATCACCAACAACAGCAACAGCTATGGAACTACGTCCGACGCCATCGACGCCGCCTACCTGAACGCCTACAACAACGGGCAGACGCACTTCGCCTCCAGTGGCAACAACGGCACGGCGGCCATCGCCTACCCTTCCTCGGCCGACACGGTGAACGCCGTGGGCAACCTCCAGCAGGATGGCACGCTGAACCCGACGAGCCAGACTGGTACCGGCCTGGACTTTTCCGCCCCCGGCACAAACATCCGGGCCACCGACCGCACCGGGGCCAACGGCTACAACAACGCCAGCGACTACGCCTGGGTAAACGGCACTTCCTTCGCGTCTCCGTACGCCGCGGGCGTCGCGGCGATCGTGAAGGCGGCGCACCCCACGTGGGGGCCGATCAACATCGAAACCGCGATGAAGTCCGGGGCGATCGACCTGGGCGCCAGCGGCTATGACACGACGTTCGGCTGGGGCTTCGTCAACGCGTATCGCTCGATCACGATCTTCGGCCCGAGCAATGACGAATGCACCAACGCCTACGCCATTCCCGGTACCTTCTACAACCCCGGCTCGATCTTTACTTACAACGCCACCGTCTCAAACTTCTACGAGCCCGACGAGTCCTGCGAAGCGGGCAACGTCGGGGTGAGCAACTCGGTCTGGTACAGCTACACGCCGCCCGGCAACGGGACCATCGACCTGAATACCTGGGGCTCGAACTACGACACGGTGCTGTCCGTCTTCGACGGGTGCGGCGCCTACATCGGCGCGACGCAGATCTGGTTCCCCACGCAATTAGCCTGCAACGATGACGTCGATGGAACCCTGCAGTCCCGCATCCTCGGCCTGCCGGTCAATGGCGGCCAGACCTACATGATAAAGGTCTCGGACTACGACACGACATCGGAAGGCGGCGAGCTTTTCGTTGATCTGTACTTTTTCTATTCCTCCCCACCGAACGATCACTGCTTTAACCGCCTGCCGATCCCCGGCACAGCCGGCACGCACAACATGACGCCGCTGAACACGACTTCGGCGACGGTCAGTCCCGGCGATTGCTACGAACTGTCCGAGGCCGGCTGTGGCCATCCCAGTGGCAACAGCAACTCGGTGTTTTACAGCTTTATTCCCCAGGTCAGCGGCACGGTGACCATGGACACCTACGGCAGCGACTATGACACGGTCCTGACACTGTACAACGGCACGGCCTTCGCCAACCCCTGCGGCGACGGGAACGGCGAGTTCTGCATGGGCCCGGACGACTTCGGCTACTACATCTGCAACGATGACTCCGCCGGCGGATATCAATCCTTCGTGACGCAGCCGGTCACGGTGGGCCACACCTTTGTCGTGCGGGTCAGCGATTACAACCCCGATCCCGGAGGCGGCTGGCTGTTCCTGAACGTGACGCTCACCCCGCCTCCCCCCGAAGAGGGCGACGTGAACGACGACGGGATCGTGAGCTACGAAGATCTCCCGTATATGGTCGATGTCCTGATCGATCCCGCCAACTGCCCCCCCTGCAACCTCCAGCAGGCCGACATGAACGATGACGGATTTGCGGACGGCAAAGATCTTCAGCTCTTCGTCAACGCCGTCCTCGCTGGATGAAGCGGGTTTGACGATTGACCGTCGTGGCGGGCGCCCCCGTCGAAGCTCCGCCGTCGCGGAATTCGCGTGAGTGGCCGCGCCGTTTCTCCGCATTGAATCCAGCTCGTTCGCCTCGAACGAACAAACGAAGGAGTCGCCATGAATCGCTCAAAGCTCCCGATCATTGGTCTGTTCATCGTTCTTTCTAGTTTCCAGTTTCCAGTCCCCCGTCTCTTGGCCCAGTGCAACGGAGCATGGTCGCTACGGACGCCCGCCGCGAAGCCGTCGGCCCGCAGCGCCCATGCCATGGCCTACGACTCGGTCCGGAGCGTGTCGGTCCTCTTCGGCGGGGGAAGCCCTGCCTACAACGGCGAGACATGGGAGTGGAACGGCGCCAACTGGTCGCAGAAGATGCCGGCGAATGCTCCCTCCGTGCGGCGATTGCATGCGATGGCCTATGACGCCGCCCGAGGAGTGACCGTGTTATTCGGCGGCCGGATCAGCACCGGCGGCACAAACGCGGAGACGTGGGAATGGGATGGCACGAACTGGACGCAGCGGATGCCCGCCGTCTCGCCTTCGGGCCGCGAGGAACACACGATGGCCTACGACTCCGCGCGCCGAGTAACGGTACTCTTCGGCGGCGAAACCGACGTCGGCTACAACGCCGAAACATGGGAGTGGGACGGGACCAACTGGTCGCAGAAGTCGCCCGCCACCGCGCCCTCAGGTCGCGCTCGTTCGGCGATGGCCTACGATGCCGCTCGTGGAGTGACGGTGCTTTTCGGCGGCTATACGCCCACCCATGATGGCGAAACGTGGGAGTGGGACGGCACGAATTGGACCCAGAGACTTCCCGCCGCGGCGCCATCGGCCCGCTCCGAACATGCCATAGCCTACGACTCGTCGCGCGGCGTGACCGTGCTCTTCGGCGGCTACACAGACGCAGGCCGCAACGGCGAGACCTGGGAATGGGATGGAACCAACTGGTCGCAACGCGTGGTTATTCCCGCGCCCGCGGTTCGATACGACCACAAGATGGCTTTCGACACGATCCGGAGTGTGACGGTGCTCTTCGGCGGCGCCTCGGACTCCACCCCCGCCGGAGGTCCTGACAACGAGACATGGGAATGGGCCGGTCCCACGCCGGCCATCTCCCCACAACCGGTCGCCCTGACCATCGCCCCCGGTCAGCCGGCCGCTTTCTCCATCAGCGCGAGCGGGCTCGCCCCGTTGAGCTATCGCTGGCGAAAGGACGGTATTCCGCTTTCCGATGGCGGCGCGATTGCCGGCGCGACGACGGCCGCGCTGACCATCAACCCCGCAGCGGAGTCCGATAGCGGTTCCTACACCTGCGTCGTAACCAACCCCTGCGGAGACACGCTCAGCCGCGCGGCGGCGCTCGTCGTCGATCCATGCATCGCCCTCGATGAGGTGACCGATTGCAACGGCAACGGCCGAATCGACTCCTGCGACATCGCCGCCGATCCCGCGCTCGACGCGAACATGAACGGGACGCTGGAATCCTGCGAGTCCGGCTGCGGTATGTGCGGCGCCGGCGTGCCGATGACCATGCCGTTCGCGATGATCGGCGTGTGGGCCGCGCAGGGCCGTCGACGCATACGTCGTCCCCCGATTGTCCCCATGGGGAGGTCGAGGCTTCTGCCGAGCCATTCATCCGCTCTTATGGCGATCGCCTTTCTCGTCACGAGTTTCCAGTTTCATGCCTCCAGCGCACTTGCCCAATGCACCGGTACGTGGACCCCGATCATGTCAGCCTCCGTGCCCTCAGCCCGGAACAATCACGCGATGGCCTTCGACTCCCTCCGCGGTGTCACCGTGCTTTTCGGCGGCGATACCGCCGGAGGTTTGAGCGCGGAGACGTGGGAATGGGACGGCTCAAACTGGTCGCGGAGGTTGCCCGAAAATTCGCCGGCGCCGCGGGGATATCACGCCATGGCCTATGACTCCGCGCGGGACGTGACCGTGCTGTTCGGCGGGGATACCGGCGCCATCGATGTGAACAACGAGACGTGGGAATGGAATGGGACCAACTGGACACAGCAATTGCCGCCCGCGTCGCCCTCCCCGCGGCGTCGCCATGCGCTCGCCTACGACTCCGCACGCGGCGTCACCGTGCTCTTCGGCGGTCGGCTTGATAACGGTGGCAGCGCCGAAACGTGGGAGTGGGATGGGACAACCTGGTCGCTAAGGTCGCCCGCCATCGCACCCTCGATCCGCCAATATCACGCGATGGCCTACGATTCCTTCCGCAACGTGACTGTGCTCTTCGGCGGCGACACCGGCGCTGCTTCTGACGAGACGTGGGAGTGGGACGGCACGAACTGGACGAGGCGAATGATCCTCGGCAGCCCGCCGGCCCGATCGGATCACGCCCTGGCCTACGACTCTGCCCGCCAAATGATCGTACTCTTCGGGGGCTGGACCGGTGCCGTAGCGGGCGACACGTGGGAGTTTGATGGCAGTGTCTGGACCATGCGTTCTCCCGCTCCCGCGCCGTCCGCCCGCGATTCGCACCGTCTGGCTTACGACAGCATTCGCGGCATGACCGTGCTCTTCGGCGGTTTCACGAACAACTACAACGGCGAGACGTGGGAATGGACCGGGCCCGAACCCGCCATCCTTCAACATCCCGCCAATCAAACCGTCGCGCCGGGCCAGTCCGCCGTTTTCTCCGTGAACGCCACCGGCCCCGGCACGCTGTCCTACTTTTGGGGCAAGGATGGAGCGCAACTCGCCGACGGCAACGGAATCTCCGGCACCAACACGGCGAATCTCACCATCAGCTCGGCCACTGCCGATCACGTCGGCGTGTATACCTGTATCGTCGTCAATTCCTGCGGAAATACACGCAGCCGCGATGCGACGCTGGTCGTGGATCCCTGCAAACCGATCGATGCCAACGGCGATTGCAATGGCAACGGAGTATTGGATTCATGCGATCTCGTCGCCGACCCCGCCCTCGACGCCAACTCCAACGGAACGCCCGATTCCTGCGAGCCGCCGCCGGACGCGGCTTGCGGCGCGTGTGGCGCAGGCGTGCCCCTAATGATGCCACTCGCGCTGTTCGCTCTCTACGCCACGACTCGCCGCCGCGCGAATCATGGCCGACTCCCGACACCAGGAAGCGCGAGGCTCCCGAGCCGCGCGCCGATCAACAGAAAGATCATTACGCCAGTCGTCCTCCTGATTTCCAGTTTCCAGTTTCCGGCCTCAAGTTCACTCGCTCAGTGCACCGGCGCGTGGTCCCGTCTGCGAACCGCCGCCCCAAGGCCTCGCCGGCTGCTGCGGCGCCGAATGCCGATGACGATGCCGCTTGCGCTATTGGGACTGGTCACTTTCCGTCGACGCCGGACGTCATAATTTCAATAAAGGGGCTTCCACCATTTCTGGTATGGCATTTATTTCGAATTCATAACGCAGATAGATTCCCGGTCCTAGCATTTCGTGCCCACCGAAGGCAGCAATGCGCCCATGAATAAATCCCTCCGACCATTAGAAGAGCAAGTCATCGTCATCACCGGCGCCTCGAGCGGCATTGGCCTGGCCACCGCCGAAACCGCCGCGGACGCGGGCGCCACGATCGTCCTGGCAGCTCGCAGTGAAAACGCCATTCAGGCCATCGCCGAGCGGTTAACGGCGAGTGGCGCGCGAGCCCTGGCCGTCTGTTGCGATGTGTCCCAGCGAGCGCAGGTGGAGAATCTAGCCAATACGACGATCGACCATTTCGGCCGCATTGACACCTGGATCAACAACGCCGGAACATCGATCTACGGCCGGCTCGATGAAGTCAGTGAGGAAGACAGCCGGCGTCTTTTCGATATCAACTTCTGGGGCGTTTATTACGGCTCCCTCGCCGCCTTGCCGCATCTGCGGCGAAACGGTGGCGCGTTGATCAATGTCGGCAGCGAAGTCTCCGAGGGAGTCATTCCCCTGCAGGGCATGTACTCGGCCTCCAAGCACGCCGTGAAGGGCCTGACCGACGCGCTGCGGGTGGAGATTGAAGAAGTTGACCATGCGGCCGTCTCGATCGCGCTCATCCAGCCGACCGCCGTGGATACGCCCTTTCCCCAGCACGCCCGCAACTACATGGCCAAAGAACCCAAACTGCCCTCGCCGCGGATCGACCCCCAACGAGTGGCCGATGCGATCCTCGCCGCCGCGGTCATGCCGGCGCGCGATCGAAAAGTCGGAGCGATGGCGAGATTCAACACGATGCTCAGCAGAATCGCGCCGCGCCTGGGCGACCGAATGTCCGCGAAGCAGTTTTACCGGCAGAACTACGAAGAGCCTCCGCGCCATCCGGAGGGCGCGCTCTATCAATCCAGCGAGACCACCCGCGTTGTCGGCCAAACGCGTGGGACCGGCGGTTGCGAATAAGGAGTCGTTCTGGGCGGCCTCTCCCCCTTTGATTCCGTAATCCCGCACGGAAAAGTCGCCCGCGGCGGCTGGATCTTCCAGCCGTCGCCGGCTGACATTTTATCTTCCACGTCGCTGCGGCGTTTCCGCTGCTACGACGAATACGACATCGAGGACTTGCGGCTGCCCGTCGACCCCCGCTGAGACGATGTCCCGCCGGAAGTCTGGCCTCCTGAGCCGTCGCCAGCCTCACGGTCCGACTCCCGCTTGATCTTGATCTCGTTGTTGACGTCCTTGACGCCGCCGATGTTTTCCGCGAGTTCCTCGATCTGATATTTCGAATCGCGGCTGTCCACCGTCCCCTTGAGCGTCACCACGCCGCTGGACACATCGATCTCCACCTCGCTGGCGTCGAGGTAGCCTTCCATCAACCGGTCCGAGAGATCTTCCTTGATTCGCTCGTCTGAGCGGGTGTATCCCTTCGGGCCGCGATTGCGCTGCCGGCCCTGGGAGGAAAATCGCCCCTGGCTGCGCTGCCCGCCGCCGAAACTCTCCCGACCGCGACCGCCATTCCAGCCCATTCCGCGCTGGCCTTCATACGTTCCGAAGGCGCCCTCTGAGCGGCCGCCGGAGTAGGAACCGCCCGAACCGAACTGACCGGAGTAACCTTCGTCGCGACCCAGTCCCTCGCGATACGATCCCGCCTGGGACGAGTACCCCCCGCCCATGCTCCCGCCATAACCGCCGCCGTACTCGCCGCGATAGCTGCGGCTGCTGTAATCTTCCATGGATCCCTCTTCATACGGTTCGTACTCGGTGCCGTATTGCGATGAGCGTCCCATTTCACTCCCATAACGACCGGATGAACGATAGCCCTCGCCGGAGCGCCAACTTTCGCGCTCCCCCTGGCCCCCTTGGCCGTAACGCCCGAATTCACGCGACCCCTGACTGCCGCGATAGCCCCGGTGGCCGCGTTCACGCCGGGCAAATTGTCCGTACTCATCGCGCGGCTGCTCGCGCTCCGAATATTCTCCGCCTTCCTCGAAGCCCTGGGACTCAAAGGAACATTCGGCCCCGCAGGTCGGGCAGGAATGCTGCGATCCGCGTGACGAGCGATAGTGAGAACTCGGTCGGTCAGATTGTCGCATCATGGGTGAACCCTCTCTACATAAAAAAAGTTTGGATTTCATGGCCGGACACTCCGGCCAGCCCCCAATTATGGACGGGGCGATTAAAAATTTTCTGAATTCGCGATGACGACGCACCGCTCGTGAGCTATGCGCGCGTCAACATCGCGCCGTCATCTGCTTTCCCAACTTTCGCCGCGGCGATTTCCCGACGAACAGTTCAGTGCATTGCGGAGGGACTATGGGAAATTTCCGGTCCCTGAAGTAGAATGAGCGCTGCGCCGGTATCCCTTGGCGCCGAGTTGATATGAACATCGGACGTCGACAATCCACTCTCTCCGAAATCAGCCGCCTCCGGCTCAGCGCCATCATTCGTGCAAAGTCGTCGGAGACAGCCCGCGCGGCCATGGAGGCCGCCGTCGCCGGCGGCTTTCGCATGGTCGAGTTTACCCTGACCACTCCCGGCGCGCTGGAACTTGTTCAACAATTCGCCGTCCGACCGGAAATGCTTGTCGGCGCGGGTACGGTCTTGACCGTCGACGATGCCCGTGCCGCCGTGAGGGCCGGCGCCCGTTTCCTTGTCTCGCCGGTCACCGACGCCGCCGTTATCAAAGAGGCCGCCGCCCTTGACGCGGTGTGCATCCCCGGCGCGTTCACGCCCACCGAGATGATGACGGCGCATCGGCTCGGGGCCGACATCGTCAAGCTCTTCCCCGCCCCCGCCGACGTCGCCGAATATGTGTCCGCGATTCTGGCACCCCTGCCGCATCTCAAGATCTTCCCGACCGCCGGCGTGACCGCCGAAAACTTTCGCGCCATCCTCCGCGCCGGGGCCTTCGGCGTTGGCTTCGTCAAATCCCTCTTCGACCCCGCCCTTTTGGCCAAGGGCGACTACGCCGCTATTCAGCGCAAGGCCGCCGAGATTCACTCGCTTTTCATGGATGTGGGCTGACCGTCCGCCCGCTTCGCCGCGATCAAGTGCATCTGAAATCGCCGCTTGGGGTGATCGATCAACCGCCCCTCAAAAGCCACGATGCCGGCGCACAAATCGAACGGGCTGTCCGGTGGCGTGATGGTCATCCTGCATTGCAGCGTCTGCTGTCCATCCATCGAGATGGTCAGCGGCAATTGCCAGGCCTTGCGGCCTATGGCCAGCGCCGGAAGTTCGCGCGTCTCCGGCATCGGTTCACCAATCTCGAATTCAATCGTGGGCTTGCCGAACAGCCAGATCCCAAACTGCTTGGAGCGCGGCAGGATCTGTTTCATGAGCGGCAGGGCGACCGGCGAGGCATTCGCCACGGCCCCGAAGCTGTACAGCGCCGCCTGGGCTTGGAGGAAGGCGCGGCTGGGCGCGGACGATTCTCCTTGCGGGGGTTCCGTCATCTCTGCCCATTCGCAGTAAGCGGCCAGGCCTTCGCGCAAGTGCGCCTCGGGCAGAAGCGCGTAGTGCGACTCCAGCCGCTGGCCCTGTTCATCGTGCAGACCCAGCCAGACAGCGACCGAGCCCGAGGTGATCGTCTCCGTTCTCTCGTGAGAGCCGTCAGCTTCGGCTGGGTAGCTCCAATCCTTGACCACAAGTTCACCGGGTTTTTCGCCGGGATCGCGGATATCGAAGACCTTCCCAGGATTTTCCGCGGGTCCGGCCGGATTGATGCGTACGGTCTGGATCCCGGCGAGCGACTTGGATTTCAGAATGAAATGGACAAGCCGCACCATCGGCTCGCCGCGCCCCTCGATCCGCACCGAGTAGACCGCCTCCGAACCCACCTCCCAGGTTTCGCGGGGCTGCGGTGGGTCGATGCCCTTGAAGTCCTTTTCGAGGGACTTCTCCGTCTCGGCCAGCCACTGCGTGCCGCCAAGGTCCGCGTCGCTGAGCGGCTTGAGCGGGGTCGGCGGCTCCGGCCTGGCACACGCGGCCGCCCCGATGCCGAGGACCCAGGCCAGGCTAAGTATCGAAAAAGAACGGATCATGTGCCGCCACGGATTCCTTTTGGTCTTGTTCAACTTCGCGGATTCCCGAATACGGGTTACAGACCGTAGCCGCCGCGCGGACCCGGATCAATCGGGATTTGTGATCGGCCCGAAAAATGTGGACGCGAGACGATTTCCGTTTCGCGGCTGGGGGGATCGTACAGCATCGCCGGAGGCTACCCCTGGTCCGTCGCCAGTGGATCCTTGAGGCTGGAGGCGCTCACCCCGATCAGATTGATCTTCTTGCAGCGATCGTTCTCATCGAACCGCAGGACGCAATACCGCGCTCCCCGGCTGTTCGTCCAGTTGCGGATGTCGTACACCCGCATGACCTCGCCGGATTCGCGGCAGCGCAGCGTGGCGATCGGCGGCTTGAATTCGGCGTCCCGGCAGCAATCCTCCGGCGACTTGCCCATGACCTTCGGCTCGATCGCCGCCGATTTGATCACGTCCTCCACGCCGTCGATGTTTCGCTTCACCCGCGACAGAGCGACCAGCTTTCCGTTCTGCGACTCGACCACCCAATTCTGGGAATCCAGGAGGTCGCCCTTCACCGGGTACATGATCAATTCGCGCTTGGCGTCGTCCGCATAGACCAGCGTCTCTTGCCGCTCCCCGAACATCGCATCCGCAGCCGAGACCGGCTGGTTGTGCAGCTCCTCCTGGCGCTTCTTCACGTCGGCGTCGTTGATGACGTCGCCGATGGCCATGGACGCCAGGCTGACGGGATGCAATCGGCACCCAGACGCCGACGCCACCAATAGACCGCACACCAGGAGAGGGTTTGTCCGCGCACTCCACCCGCCGTTGCGACGCTGCATGCTATGACTCCTTTTTCTCAATAGAAAAATATCCTTCCGCCTAGTTCCGCCATCATTGAATCGACGAACCGATGTTGTAGTCGACCGCGCGTCCGGCAACCTTGATCGGTTGGCCATTCAGTTCGGTGTCAAGTTCGATCCGCGCGATGCCGCCGGGGATCTCCGGGCTGGAAACCACCATGGCCTTGACGTTGTGGCCCCAGACCGGGAAATCGCCTTCGATCTCCACGCTCTGCGCCTTGCACGCAATAATACGGCGGCTGCCAATGGTCACGGCCTCGGAGGGGAGCGCCTTCCGTCGGGCGCCGCGTTGCGTAAACGGATGCTGCGCAGGATCGATGTGGCGCGTAACGTAGAACGACTTGGTCAACGCTTCGGCTATTTCGCCGCTTCCTTCCGCCTCCCGCTGAATCAGCAGGCGATCCGGCTCTTTTTCCACCAGCGTGACGCGCACTCGGATCGGCTGTCGGGTGCCGCCCTCAATCTGATCGCCTTCGAAAACCACCCACGAGCCGGCGGCGAACCGCGACCAGCGCGCGTAATCCGGGTTCTCGACATGGCCGGTTCCCGCCGACGCGACCGCCGTGCTGCTGCGCGACGTGCCCGTCACGACCAGGGGCGCCACGAACTGCTGAACGAACGGGGCCGCGACGGTGTCGGTGTGGCCGCCGCGATTTCCGTAGCGCTCAAACTGCGGGTTCCACGGGATGGTGACGATCTTGCGATACTGCTCGCGTGCCTCGGACGTGGCGGTGCGCGGCAGCCGGGCGCCGTTCAATCCGATCGTTCCGCTGTCGGCGGAGGTTCGATCGGCGGTCCCGGCGAATGGCACCAGGGCGAGGAGCACTTCGTCGCGCTGCGACGTGAAGATGTACATCTTGCCTTTGACGCGCCGCAGGGCATTGGTGAGGTTGTGAGTGGAGCTCAGCGAGCCCGAGAGCATCACAACATTATCGACGCTGGCTTGTGGCGGCAATGCCTCCAAGGCATACGCCACGACCGCCGTCCCGGCCGACAGGCCCATCAGGTGTACGGCCGCTCCCGGATATTTGGCTTGATACGCGACGATCTCGTTGGCGAGCTCTTTCGCCTTCTGTTGCTTGTATTCCACGCTGGAGACCTGGTCCGCGTACACGCCGAAGCCCGTGTTCCATCGGAAGATCTCGCCGGCCCCGTTGTAGCCGGCCTCCGCCAGACCGCTGCGCACGCCGCCCGCCCAGTTCGACACCAGGCCTCCCCCGCCCGCGCCGTCGCAGTAATAGAGGTAACCGCGCGTCATCCGCTCCGCCCGGTCGGGCTCGGCCATGGAGCAACCCTGGGTGCCGGCGGCGGTCAGAAGGACGACCAGTCGTAAACGCTGGAGATACTTGCCTTGTCGCATGATTGGACCTCCCTCTCTTTGTCCGTCGTGGCGAGTGGAGGCTATCGTACGTCCGCGCACCTATGCACACAAGGAGTGATCCGTTCCTCGGTGACCTCAAGAGAGGCAATATTTCAGCTACAATGGCGTTTGGTGAAGGGAAGGCGCTCCGTAGGCAGTGGGAATCCAGCCGTGTCCTTTTTTCGAATCGCATACCTCGCACTCCTCGTCGCGCTTGCCGTTCTCCCGGTGCGCGCGTCGGGCCAAATCACACCCACCTACGACGATGTCGTCTTTGGCGTCGTGCCGCGCGATGCCGGTGGGACGGTGACGCTTCTGATGGATATCTACCTGCCCGCGGCCGGGTCGGGTCCGTATCCGTGCGTACTCTGGATTCACGGCGGCGGTTGGCAGGGCGGGACGCACAACACCGTGCCCGGCAGCGCGCTGCAACTGCCGACCGCGGGCGTGGCCATCGCCAGCGTCAGCTATCGCTTGTCCGGCGATGCGATCTTCCCCGCGCAGATTCACGATGTGAAGGGCGCGGTCAGGTTCCTGCGCGCCAACGCCGCGACGTACAACCTCGATACCACGCGCTTCGGCTCATGGGGCAGCTCGGCGGGCGGTCATCTCTCCGCGCTGCTGGCGACGTCCGGCGATGTCGCGGAACTCGAAGGAACCTCCGGCGGCAACCCCACCTTTTCCAGCCGTGTGCAGGCCGCCGTCGATTACTTCGGCCCGACCGACATTCTGAACATCAACCTTGACACGACCACGCCCCCCGGTAGCGGGATCAACCACGACGCCCCGACGTCGCCGGAATCGCACCTCGTCGGCTGGGACGATCCCGGTCAGGGCATCGGCGATATCCGCGCGAACATCGCCAATCCCAACCCGCCGTATCCCGCGCTCGTCACGCTCTGCAACCAGGTGAATCCCATCACGTGGCTGACGGCCGACGACCCGCCGCTCTTCATCGCCCACGGCAACATGGACACGAGCGTGCCGATCAAGCAGAGCGTCCGCCTGACCGACGCCATGCCCGCGGTCGGCGTGTTCCACGACTATCGCTCGATCAACGGCGCCGGTCACGGTTTCCTGGGCAACGACACCGACGCCTCGGCCCGCAACTTCCTCCTGACGCAGTTCTTCGACCCGCCGCTGTCCGGCGATACCAATTGCGACGGCGCCGCCGACGCATCCGACGTGACCGCCTTCGCCCTGCGCCTGGTGAACCCCTCCGCCTACGACGTGCAGCACCCCCTCTGCAACACCAGCAACGGCGACCTCAACGGCGACGGGCGGACGGACGGAAAGGACATCCGGTCGTTTGTAACGCTTCTCATCCCCTAGAATCGCTCTCACTTTTGGTCCTTTCGGTCCCTTTAAGCGGTAAGCTGAACGAAGGCGGCGGCTTCGCTACCTTGGTTTTGTCCTTGCCCTTAATCTCTAATCAGCGCTCCCTCTAAACAGAGATAAGGGGACAGGAATCTGAGGGCACTGGGCCTATGGCTCGGCGGCTTTACGGAGTTCTTTGATAATGTCGCCGAGCCTCGCGGCGAGGTCGGGGGAGGATTCGATGAGGGCGGCGAGGAGTTGGGCGAGCATTCGGGCGTAATGTTCGCCCCAGGGTTGACCGGCGACGGGCTTGGCATCGATTGGCGTATCTAAAACCCGCTTAATGACGAGTTCCTTGAACCAGACAAGTGCGATGGCTTTGTCGCGCGCATCGGCTGCGTTTTCGTAGTCCGATTTGCGAACCCAATCGTCCTTTTGCTGATTCAATTCGTCCAATTGTTTTTGAAAGCCCGTAACAAGTGCGCCGATGAGCGGTTCCAGCCCTGCATCACAAAGTGAAGTTACTGTGGGTTCAGTTGGCCCTTTGGTTCGCTCGGCGGATGGCAAAACCACACCGAGAAGGTCCATGACTTCCTCGCGGGCTTTTTGAAGATCGATGCCCAGATTCTTGAGCACCTGCGACGCCAAGCCCTCGCGCTCATGGAGCAATCCCAGCAGGAGGTGTTCGGTACCGACGTAATTGTGATTGAGGCTGCGGGCTTCGAAGATGGCATTTTCGATGACCTTTTTGGCACGCGGCGTCTGCGGGACCTTTTCACCTTGAGAGCCGCCGGCGCCGGGTGTGCAGAGTTTTTCGATCTCCTTCTTTAGCTTACGCAGGTCGACGCCGAGGTTTTTCAACACGTTGGCCCCAACGCCGCTGCCTTCCTTGACCAAGCCCAGAAGGATGTGCTCCGTGCCGAGGTACTCATGACCGAAGTCGATCGCCTCTTGATTGGCGAGGGCCATCGTCTTGCGAGCGCGGTCGGTGAATCGTTCGAACATGGGTCGCTCCTTCGCACAGAGTGTAGCGGAGGGGAATGGACAGGATGAACACGATTGACAGGATGCAGGCGATGGTGGATTGCGGATTTGTCGCTTGGGCGACTGGACTCCATGCGGATCGAGCGGGCGATGAGGAGAGACATGATTGGGGCCTCCATTTTTTACACGGAAAATAGTGGAAAATAATGCAACGCCCGGCGGGGGCGCGGCGTTGGTGTCCCCCACCTCCACCATAAAGAGGCCCATGGAGCCGCAAAGAGCCGTAAACGGGTTCGCGGATAGAAACCAGATAGGGATGCACCACAGAGGCACCGAGGACACAGAGGCGTTTTTTGTTTGTGGAACAAGATGTTCTCTCCGTTTGCAAGGCTCGTTTTCGGGTTTTCATTCACAGTCTCCCAAGGGACAATTCACAAGGCCGCCGCTGGGCAGGCCACAGGCGCGGGGCGTGCGGCGTCGGGTAGCAGGGCGATGATCCA